>JASLKT010000009.1 GCA_030747395.1 Candidatus Thalassarchaeaceae archaeon | reverse complement strand
GGATCGGATATTGGCAGCAATGCGTACTCGAACAGCGTGGATTGTGCTAGCATTATGTTTCCTCATCCCTCTCGGTGATGGATTTGAGGGCATGTTCGCGTTTTACATGCGGGACGTTCTCGGTTTCGATGCTGCTGAAGTTCTCCAATGGCTGAACATCTTCATCTTCGCCACATATCTCGGTTTGTTTGGCCCGTGGTTGTCCGACTACTACGGTCGTGCGAAGGTCTTGCGGTGGTCCGCAATGGGTTCTGTGGCTTGCTATGCCGTGCTCGGCATCATGATGCTCATAGGCGCACCAGAGATTGCAATTCTCGTTCTTTTTATGCCGACAGTGACAGTCACTGATTGGCTCATATTTACCTTCATCACCACCTGGGCCGAAGTCAGTGATCCACGGTTGGGCCCGACTCACATGGCGTTGTATCAGACCACGCAAGCGGTTGCAGCGACATTCATCTGGTTCGGATTGGGTGTATTCCTCATCTATGCAACCGGTGGCGCATATTGGCTGATTTTCCTTCTGGCTTGTCTGGGCCCGATGATTGGACTCAGTCAATTCCACAAACTCAAACTTGGCGACGACTATGGCGAAGATACACTCGATATACGCGAAGAAATTTCCAAGGTTCAAACCAAGTTGGCAGGGATGCCCTGGGGTGTAGAGCCCGTTGACAAGTCCTCACGCCGCCGCTTGGCAATTGGTACGGCAATGGCGGGTCTCATCATTTCAGTGGCCTTGTTTACTGGTCCGTTTGTGTTGCTCAAATGGGAATCCGAAGAATCTGAAGAGAACTGGGATTTGCTTGGATGGAATGACACCTCAATTACATTTGAGACTCTTGCTAATATCGGTGTGGGTGGCAACGTAGCGGCGAATATTCAGGTGCCCACAACCCAAGGTGGTGTATATGCTGGAATTTTCAGTGTTTCATTGGAAGGAAACCAATGCGCTCTAGGGCCACCTAGTTGGACTACGACTTTCTCAATGCCCGACCGTGGTAATTTTTCAGATGGAACAAATGAATCCAACTTCATCGCCGATGATTGGGAAGGGGATATGCAAATCGATTTTGATACAATCGCACCCAACTTGACAGGTTATTCTTCCGAAGAAAAATTGCGAATCGAATTAGATCAGGTTGTCGGCGAAATATGGTGGGGGCATGGCAGAGGAAGTTGGGACTTGAAGGTGGAGATGACCGGTAATTCCTGTTTGAATGCGTTCGGGCAGGCTAATTTCCGCGTCAATATTACTGCTTATCACTTGCTCCTTCCATCAACGGATCCAGACTCAGGCATGGTCGAAGTATCCACATCCACCACTGTCACTGAGCATGATTACGGGGAAGCGGTCGGTGTTCTGCTTGGTTTCCCAATTCTGATTGCGACCCCATTCCTTGCTTGGATTGGCGGCCGTGACCCAGAAACAATGTTGAGTTGATTACCACTCTGCGTGACCGCCATCCTCGTGCGTCCAAGCCGTTGGTGGATGTGGATTCCACATGTCCATGTGTTCTTCAATTCGCTCTTCCAGAACTTCGACACCCAGCCCCGGTGCGGTTGGAACATCAACATGTCCACCTTCAATCGTGAATGGCATGGCAACCAAGTCGAACGCCCAATTCTGGCCACCACCTGGCGCACCTCCACCCGAACCGGCGCCACCCAGTGATTGGAATTCTTGAATCAAATGAGCCGGACTTGCGGCAGCGACCTGCATGGAGGCTGCGAATTGTACAGGTCCGTAAGGGCAGTGTGGTGCCATGGAAACTTGTGCAGCCGTAGCCATTGCGCCGATTTCCACCGCCGCTCGAATTCCCCCCACCATACTCACATCTGGCTGAATGATGTCCACAACAGGAGATGGCATCAGATGTTGAGCAAAGGCATGTGCACTTCGCAATCTTTCTCCAGTCGCAATAGCGATGGGTTGGGCGGTACGTAACGCACGTAAGTCTGCGATATGCGATGCACTACCATCGGGTAAACAAGGCTCTTCGATGAAGAAAGGGTCCATCGGAGCCAACGCGTGAACGGCCCGGCGTGAAGCTGCAGGTGTCAATCTCCCATGCAAGTCTACAGCCAAATCCATATTGGGTCCAATCGCATCTCTTACTGCACGAACAACTTCGACCATATCGTTGAGAGCGGCTCTTGAAACTACATTGGGTGTGGGGCCTGCTGGACTAACTTTGACAGCAGTCATCGATTGAGACATCGCTTCCCTAGCGGAGTCTGCAAATTCCTCCGGAGTTCTACCCCAGAGGTTTCGATACACGCGCACGCGCTCGCGCACGCGACCCCCCAAGAGATTGTGAATCGGTGCACCGAACTCCTTCCCTTTGAGATCCCAAAGAGCCATTTCCAGAGCTGATAGTGCTGTATCCAATACCGGTCCATCTCTCCAGAATCGGGTTTTACGTTGAGTTTCAATTGTCCGAGTGATATCGTGAATACTACTTCCTTCAACACGCTCACCAATTGCAATCAACGCTTTTTCGACTTCTTCGTGTAGGTCGCCAATCGCTTCACCCCATCCAATTTCACCATCATCGGTTTCGACTCTAAGCAAGAGCCAACGCGGTGGACACCGCACGCAAGTGGCAGAACGAATCGTAGTCACGCATCACTACGCCGGCGTTGGAGTTCCATGAATATGTCCCGTGCCGTTTGTTCTTCAGATTCGGTCCAAGTGATGCTTTCACCCTCCTCATCGCTCAAATCAGAACCACACAGATTTGAACCCATTCCGACACACCATGCCCCTGCATCGAGCCATTGCCACACACTCTTTTCATCAACACCGCCGACTGGCATCCAAGGCAAGGAAACCGAAGTGAGTTGTTCGTGAGTCCATTCTGTGGCCGGGAATAATTTGGCAATACATGCATCTGCTGCGATTGCCTGTTCCAATTCTTGTGTATTGGATACACCTGGGACTGCGAGTATGTCTGTGGCATGGCAGTGCTCGATCATCTCAGCGGGATGCGTTGGTGAGAGCGCAAATTCAGCACCTGCTTCTACGCAACTTTTCACTAGACCCACATCGAGTAACGTACCGACGCCAACCATGACAGTTGGAGGCAATTGTTGGCGTAATGCCTTCACAATTTCTAGGGCTTGTGGGCTGTCAAGTGTGACTTCGAGCGCAGAACATCCCATCTCGGCCAGTGTAAGTCCTCTCTGAATCATTCGACTGGGGTTTTGGCCGCGAAGGATGGCAATGACCCCAGCCTCTTTCAAATGGCACAAGACTGTCTCGCGCCTTGTCTCATCCATGCCTTCACCTCAGACTCTCAGCGTTCGGTCTTCACCTGCTGGAAATTCACGCTGTGCTTCAAATCCATCAAGTTCCTCGCGAGTAACCATTGAGATGTCCCCCTTCGTATTTTGGCAAAGAGCAGCCAATAAATCCCCACGAAGCGCACCGATGAGTGGAGATACAGGCCCGTGTCCATGTTCGCTCAGTGCGTCGATAAAACCGGCCAACCAGGCATCCCCTCCACCCAGATTTTCAACAGGTGAGTGGATGACAGCATCACCCTCAGTAGAATCCATTCCGAAGGCATGAGTGACCACCGACCAGCGCTTTTGGAATCCATCTGTTTCGGGCCTTTTGAAGGTGCAACAAAGGTGTGGAATCAGAAACTTCCTTCTCAATTCTGATAGCGCCTCGATATTTTCTTCGTAGTTGGTCGGACGCCCCATCCCTTCAATTTCAGCAATTGTTGCGAGGCTATCCGGTGATAGAACCAATACGTGAAACATTCGCATTCGTGGGCGAACAATCGTCCACAATTCCTCAATCGTTCCTAGAGCAGGTCGATGATTCAAATCCATGGCGATCAGGGTTCCATCCAATTCGGCAAACGTCAGAGCACCACCCCAAGCGGATCGGGGTCCATCACCCAGTAACGGTGTGATGCCACTCATCACCAACCAACGTGCGCCAGTGAGAATTCCTCTCCAATCAAAATCCTGCGGGTTGAGGTGGGCAAAGGCAGAAATTGAGCGATTATAATCAACAGTTTTCGCCTCTTGGTCGACCACATATGTTCCGATTGAATCATCGGATCGTCGAACGTCTAGATGCACACCTGAATCGATTGCAGTTTCCTCAATCATTGGAGCCTCTTCGGGTAGTGCACTAACCCATGATGCACTGGTGCCCAACCGTGCCAATGCACAGGCCACATTGTATTCGGAACCCCCTGGTGTGGTGTTCCCTTCTGAGGTCCGCAACATCGCTTCCCCGAAGCAGACAACCCGACCTCGCGGTGCTTGCATGAACATCCTACACGCCTCTAATCCTCAATTCTTTGCCCCAACACCTCTTGCGGTGGCATTAAGAAGTTCAGCACTAAGGCCGCATCATGCACGCAAGTGGTAAGATATTCATGGGCATTGGCCTTGTATTAGTGGTAATTGGTGGCGGAATGTTCGCTTGGGGTCAAGCAACAGTCGAAGATGCAGGCGAATCTTTGGAAGCCAATGAGTGGGCCCTTGAAGAAGTCACCAGTGGCACAATCGAAATTGTTGACGACGATGGTGAAGGTGAAATTGGTTTCTCCATTTTCATTGAAGGCACATACACGGATGATAACGGTGATGGCGAGTGGGACCATTGTGGTTCATATGATCAAAATAGTAATCAAACAGATTTTACAACTACGCACACCGATGATTCCGACAACAGTTTCATCTATGCTTGTAGCACTGATTGGAATTTCGAGGACACCCGCGAAGAAGGTAGTAAGACTCTCGTAAGAATCGGTGATTCCGCCTTTGATTACGAAAACGGAACTGCTTCAGTATCGTGTGCCACAACATGCTGGGTTCAGTACGATGACAAGGTTTGGGATGGTGCCGTCGATGATCTTGTTGATGGTGCAAGTGGCCTCCTTGGCATGCTCGGTTCAACCTGCTTCTTCATTGGTGGTTGCTGTGCGCTTCTCCTCGGTCTGATTCTAGGCTTGACCATCAATGACAAGACACAGACTGTGGTTGTCCAAGGTGGCGGCGGTGGAATGGTCGGCATGGGCGCCCCCGTTGCTGGAGCACCCGGTGGAGCCGTTCCAATGATGGGCGCTCCTGTCGCTGCCGCACCGATGGCTGCGGCACCAGTCGCAGCAGCACCTGTTGTTGCAGCACCCATTGCTCAACCTAATCCGGCCCAGGAATATTACAACGGTCTACTCACACAAGGATATGATGCAGCCAGTGCGGCACAATATACCTCACAGCACTATCCTGGATTCCAGCCCTGAATTTGGCCAGTGAACCCCTCCCGCGATTTGACGCGGTGTACCCAAGTAGAATTGCGATTAGATTAAGGCGCAGACTTTGGTGTCGAAATCATGCACGTTGTTGGCAAAGTGTTGGCCGGTATTGGCGCCGTCACCTTGCTGCTGAGCGGAATCATGCTGGTCTTCGGAGTCACCGATATCAGCGAAAAATCTGAGAATGTCAATTACGTCATTTCGGGGCAAAGTAACGGTACTGTCGCAGTTTACGACAGTGACTTCCAAGGAGACATCGGCTTCACAATTTTCGTTGAAGGTACCTATGAAGACACCAACAATGACGGTATATGGGACATCTGTGATCAAGTGAATATTACAGCCATTCACGATGGAAAAATAATGGAGAATTTCGGGACCAATGAATCCTTTGTTGTGAATGCAAGTGACGATGAGAGATTCTACTATGAATTCGTGACAGGGAATAACGAATGCGCCTCTCAACACGGTGAAACTGCAATGGTGGACGGGAAAAATTTGGTCAAAATTGGGCGCGCATGCTGGGGATGTATGAGTGGAACTTTGACCATTGAATCCAATGAGCCCGTTTGGGTTGTTTACGATGATGAAGAAATTGCAGAGTTGGTGGGCGGATTTTTCACAGCGTTTGCTGGCACTTGTTTCTTGCCATGTGGGTGCTGTTTACTCATTCTTGGCCTCATTTTGGGTTTTGTTTTACCTGACGGTTCTCAACAAGCTGTGGCCTTTACAGGCACAGGTGTCGCTGAGGCTCCCGTGGATTCTGGAATCCCTATGCCTACCGAAGATTCAGAACCAGCTCATGCGTATTATGGTGATATGATTGCCAGAGGATTTGACCCCGAACTCGCTGAAAAAATGACCCGGGATCAATATCCTGGCTTCAATCAATAATTACTCCATTTTCCATCGCAACAATCCGAGGGCGCCACCAAGTCCCATCAGTTGTTCACCAGCATCATGGTCGGCACTCGCCTGAACAACTTCACCACCCGTTGCTCGAACTTGCGATGCAGCATCTGCCCAGAATGACTCGCTTCGTAACATCCCTGCTTCGATGACCAAGGATTCTACCGCCCCTTGGCTTACGGCTTCTTCCAATTCCTTGCGCCCATATGCGACAGCACCATTGGTTGCAATTCTAGACAAACTTTCTTCGATGAGTCGAACCTGTTTGGCCATTGCAAATTCACCGAGAACGGCATCGGCAGTCCCTTCACGCATCACTTCATTGGCGGCTGCGCGACCACCTATACTCGTCGCAATGTTCAGTATTCGATGGCCGACACCGCTGCCTTTCAGTAGAGTTTCAAATTGTTCTCGCGCCATCCCTGGTCCACAGATAACCACTGGCATTTCTGCAGAAATAGCCTGTGACGCTTGATCTGCCACCTTCGCAAGGAAAGCATTGCGAATCTCTGTAGATTTCCCTTCTCGTTTTCCGCCGCCTCTAAGTGTGAATGTATCTCCAACTTGACGCATTCCATGTTGTGCAATTTCGAACAGTAAGATTTCGTCACTTTCTACCACTGCGATGGCCACCCGTCCACGGCCACTATCTTGAACGGCTTCAGCCAGTAAACTTCGATCGGATTCAGAAATCCCTCCTCTCCATGAGATTTCTACTTCATCTCGTGGACTCACTGCGTGAGTGTGATGGCTGCCTTTGTCCATGGGTGCTTCACTGATGATACCATGAATGCGAAGGTTGTCTGTGAACGGTTGGAACTCTGTTGATTCCGCTTGCAGAACAATCCACATCGGTTTTCGATCGGCTGCTTTGGCGCGCCCCGCCTCTTGTGTCCCTGTACTTTGATCTCGTCGGAATCCCATCATGCCCACTTGACAGCCGGAGCGAACCATTTGTGCGATTGCCCACAAATCATCTTCGTGCTGCACTCGAAGGCGAACACCATCTTCGATGTTCTTGATTTTCTGCATCTTTAGCCCTCCTCTGGGAAGATTAAGGCCAATGCATCTGAGACTGAGTTTTCATTTTGAAGTGAATGCCAATGAACGACACCATTCGGTGCCACAATGGCGTAGGACGGTGTTCCTTGCATATGGAATTCGTAGAACCAGTACAGTTCTCGATCATCAACATAGGTCCAATTGTGTGCCTCGCCGGGCCGATTCATGCAGTTGTCTCCATTGTTGCAACCGATGAAATCCGCTTCATCTTGGAATGCTGCGATTTCTTCCCAACTAGAATCGGACCAAGAGAAATTGATAATGAATGTGAAGAATGTGACATTTTCACTATATTGTGCGTGTAGAGTGCTCATCAATTCCGCGCCATTCCAGCAATGTCCACAATCTGTTGCAGCGAACTGAATGAGTACCCATTCCTGTTCAGTTGAGGAATTGCTCCATTCAGCATCGAGGGAATCCCACAATCTCCACATCTCCCAATCACCTTGTGCAGGTCTTGCAGCGGCTTGCACATTCGGTAGCAGTTCGCCTTCCCAAGTACCAGGGATTGGACCCGCATCAACGATTATCGTTTGATTTGCGATTGAATTTTGTGTCACATTGTCCAAGAATTCACGCACAATATCGACAATGAATTCTTCTTGCCAAGGATGAGTGGAATGCACCCCTCCCTCGACATGAACATACCAGTTCGGTGTGATTAACGAATCGTGTAGCATGGTGCTTTGGTTGAATAGTACAGATTCATCATCGGTTCCGTGCATGATGAGCATCGGCACAGTTTGGTTGTTTGCCAATAGGGCGGGACTCGCACTTGTGGTTTGATCTACACACCCACTTTCATTTCCATTCGGGTCGCAACCCAGTAAACTGGTCACAGCAGTACCGTTCATCACACTCAAATCGGTGGGCCCAAACCAATCGATGGCTGCTGAGATATTCAGTTCCGGCGTGACTGCGAGCATGGATGCAAGATGACCTCCTGCACTAGAACCCCATGCCACAATGGTTTGCGTATCTAAGTTGTATGAATCCGCATTGGCCTGAATCCAAGTAAGGGCCGTTTGCAAATCATCCAACTGTGCAGGCCAGATTGCATCACTGGAAAGCCGATACTCCACACTTACAACTGCCCATTGTCCATCGGCAACAATTTGCTGTGCGGCGTGATTATTGCCCAGTAATCGGTCACCTTGAACCCATCCCCCTCCGTGAATCCACATGAGGACTGGATGGGGTCCATCACTTTCAGGCAAATACAGGGCTACTCGCAAATCAACTCCATTTGGTGAAGCAAATACCAAATCGGTTGCAGGAGGCTCAGGCACAGTTTCATTTTCCTCAGGGGCCGTCGTTTCACAGGTCTCCTCGACTTCTTCTGTGCAGCCCTCAAATTCGGAATAATCAGGTCCATCATCACCCAAACAACCTGCGAAAGATGCAGCGAGCATCAAAATCGTCAGAATCGAAGCGACACGCATTGAACCACCTCAGCTGAACATGCCAAGGAGGTTCCCATCCTCATCCATGTCCATGTTTTCTCCAGCGGGAATGCGTGGAAGGCCGGGCATTGTCATCATCGTTCCGCAAATGGCGACAATGAATCCAGCCCCGGCATTGAGTCTGAGTTCCCGAATCGGAAGTGTGAATCCACTGGGCGCACCTAGTTCTTTCATCTCATGAGAAAACGAATATTGCGTCTTTGCCATACAAACTGCGAGATTTCCATATCCCCAATTTTGTAGAGTCTTGAGTTCCTTCATTGCCTTTGGTGCGAGATCAATACTCGCTGCCCCGTAGACATTGGTTGCAATTCTCAACATCTTTTCTTCTAAGGGAGCATTGGGTGCAAATAGAGGTTCAAACGGTCGCCCTTCGGCGATGTGTGATTGGCATGCTGAGACGACAGCACGAGCCAAATCGGCACCCCCTTCGCCTCCGTTTGAATGAACCCGGCAGACCACTGCGCTTGCTGCACCTGCTTGCAAAGCCTCATCCAACAACACTTCAATTTCCGCATCGGTATCTGTTGGGAATACGTTGACACTGGCGACGACGGGGACGCCAAAGCGAGACATATTTCTGATGTGCCTGGCCAAATTCGTATTGGCGCCAGCACGCACGGCCTCGACATTTTCCTTGGCGATTTCTTCTGGACGAGGACGCTTACCACCTCCTGTAGAGAACCCACCTCCGTGCATTTTCATGCTTCGGACTGTGACATTGACAACAACACAGTCTGGGGCGACACCACTTGCTGCGGCTTTGATATGCATCATTTTCTCGGCACCCATGTCAGCGCCAAATCCAGCTTCTGTGACGACATAATCGGTGACGCCTAAGGCAATCCGGTCGGCAATAACACTGGAATTTCCATGTGCAATATTTGCAAAGGGTCCCGCGTGGATGAAGGCAGGGTTCTGTTCAATGGTTTGCACTAGATTTGGTAAGAACGCTTCACGAAGTAACAGAGCCATGGGGCCCGCGGCACCAATATCGTCCGCTTTGATAGGGAATCCAGTTCGACTCTCGGCAACAACAATTTCACCCAATCGATGGCGGAGATCCGCATAATCTGATGCAAGAGCAAGAATTGCCATGACCTCGGATGCTGCTGTGATGTCAAACCGCTCTTCTCTAGCCACACCATTCTTGGGCCCACCCAAACCGATGGCAATGTTGCGAAGTGATCGGTCATTCATATCGATGACACGTGGCCAGAGGATTCGATTTGTATCGATATCACATTCGTTCCCGAAATAGATGTGATTATCCAGCATCGCTGAACAAAGGTTGTGTGCGCTGGTCACAGCGTGCAAGTCGCCTGTAAAGTGGAGATTGATTGCTTCCATCGGTAGCACTTGACTGTGCCCTCCTCCGGCAGCACCTCCTTTGATTCCGAATACAGGGCCCATGCTGGGTTCTCGAATTGTACAAGTCGCATTTTGGCCAATACGATTCAGCGCTTGAGTCAAGCCAATTGTAGTGACTGTTTTTCCTTCACCAAACGGCGTTGGATTGACACTGGTAATCAGAATCAAAGATCCACGTGGCAAGTCGAATCTAGATTTGAGCCCGTCCCATGTGATTTTGGCCATTCCTTGGCCCATTGGAACGAGTTCTTCGACACCAATGCCCAGTTTCCACGCTACCTCTTCAATCGGGGCAGGGGACGCCGCGCGAGCAATCTCCAGGTCGGTGGCCATGAACAGGCTGCAACGCTTCCGGTATTCAAGCATTCATGGGTTTGGCGCACCGTAGGTGCGCATCCGGTTGGTTTGTGAAGGATGGGGGATACGGACTCATGGGGTTGTATGCAAATTCGATATGCTGTCGCTGGAATGCCAATTCAGCATTCACTTTCTCCGGTCTTGGCGGTCCTGACGGCGACTCACTTGAAACAAGCAGGACTTGAGGTACAATTGGAAGAAAATTGTCTTCTTGAATCCGATGATGTGACTTCACCGATGGCGTGGGCATGGGTGAATAAGAAACGCAATCAAATTGAAGTTCATAATCCACTGTATGGTGATCCTTCTACTCCGACATCACATTCGCGTTTGCATCGCTTGGCCTCTCTTGTAATGTCCAATGTCAAAACTGCAGATCCGGCTCATGTATCCCATGGTGAAACACTTTTCCATCGTGGAGAAGAACGCATCAAAACTCGGCGTGGAGAAAGCGAATCTTGGATTTCCCTCACAAGTCCACTGAAGCATTTACTCTCAACCCGATCTGGTGTTCACTCAATTGATGACAGTCTCGAGAATGGCGCTGTGAATCAACTTCGATGGGATGGGAACAATTGGTATTGTGCCGGAACTGATGGGCATGGCCTTGTTTCCATTGCTCGTCATTTTGGTTTTGATTTTGAATTGACGGGTATCGAGGCACCTCTGTTGTGTATGATTGGTGGCGGTGGTTCAGCACGTTCATGTGCAGCGGCTTGGTCAAATGCTGGTGGCGTCATCTGGTCAATGGATGGTCGACGGCCACTGGATAAGCGGGGCCCGTGGGTTCAGAATTTGATTTCCGGAGATGATGTAGTGGGTAATATTGGCAAGCGTCTTTTCGTTGATTTCGATACCAAAGCAGGAGGTTCAGATTCCAATCGATCTACCGTTGCAGATTTGTATTTGTCAACATCGTATAATTCGCAAGAAGTTGGTTTCGTCGTAGAACAAATTGAATCAGGTTTTCAATTAGATGGACGTTGGCTACTCGCAGCTCAACATCTCGAAGCCTGGGCCCGATTTTTCAGTCCCGAAGCGGCTCATTTACTCCCTGGGTTGGGCCTCACGATGACTCGTCTATTAGCGATGGAATCCGCCCTACGGGCGGATTGAACTAAACAGGGTTGCTTTCAAGTGCCATTGCTCTATCTCACTTCTTGATGGCAACCTTCCGAACGGCGTTTGTCCTTTCTGCGCTGTTACTCCTTTTGCCGTTTTCAGCACTCTCTTCAGCATCTGAAAGTTTCAGTGATACACATGAAATTGAAACCCTTTCCGCTGGTTGGCAAACCATCATTTTTTCTAGCGACGAAGAGAATACCACACATTGGGCACAGATTTACTATCCCGCCAATGAATCTGGTTTGGGTCAACCAATTGCCAACACATCAGGGCCATACCCACTTCTGATTTGGATTGGAGATGAGGGTGAGGCGAATGATCAGTATGACTGGTTAGGCAAAAAAGTCGCGACAGCGGGTTACATCACAGTTGTTCTACCCCCTGATTGGAATTCCCAGCAAACGGAATCACAATGTGGCGCCATATTGGCTCTGTGGATGAGGTTACACCATAACAATCAGAATGGTAGTTTCGATAGTGATCCTGCAAATATGCGAGACGCCTTCAATCTCAATTTCTGGGGCATTGGTGGGCACGGTTTAGGAGCCAAACAAGCGGCGCATTGCCAACTTATCATGACGGGTGCATGGAATCCATACATCACTACTCCAATCCCTACAGCGTTGATTGGCCTTGGACTTGAAGATGCCAATACCGACATCCCCGACGCCTACTTGGGCCGCTCGCCAGAACCGGGGATGGGTCTCTATCTGACTGGAACATTAGATGACATTGCAAAGGCGGACACCAACATCGATCGTTGGTTGGCCAACCATGCAATTCCTTGGCATTACATGTCTGTCATAGGCGGAAATCACATCCAATATCAAGACGAGTCTGGATTTTGGGAAGGGTTCAACGATGGTTCAGCTACCATCTCTCGTGAAGACCAACAAAATCATGCAATCGAACACATTGTACCTTATCTTGATCTCATGCTCAAGGGCGACCATACCCAATGGTTGAATGCAACCAATCGCGAAGTCAATTGGCAGAGCCCTTCCGATTCAACTGCCTATATTTACGAAGATTTGAACGGAGCGCGCTTCATGCCAATGATTGCAAATTCTTCCGATGTAAATGAGATGGAGGGACTCTCTGGCCGAGTGGTTTCAGCCAATACTCAACTAACACATCGAAATGGTGCCCTACCAACTGGAACAACTGTGCTTTGTACCATCATGGAAGGTGGCGATTGGTGGGATCCAATGGACTATTCCACTTACGGAATCAATGCGACGGGGACATTCACTGGTTCGATTGACAATGGGAACTCATCGGCCACCGACTGCGAGGTCTCAACTGAGGGTGTTCCTCCCGGAAATCGCTCACTCAGAGTCGATGTTAATTGGTATGGAATGCCATCATACTTGGATCTTGAATTCTTCCGCGAGAATAGAGAACCAATCATCGCTTCACCACTTCCCGTAATTGAAGTCCCTCAGCATGGTGCGACAAGCATGCCATACTCGGATTTCGCAACCGATCCGGATGGCACGACTCTAATCGTCGAGATGCATCCACATCTTCCGAGTACCAATCAAATGCATTGTTATCTCGAGGCGAATTCAGTCACCTGTGAGCATACAGGGGAGGCCGAATGGACTGGGACTGAAATTCTCAATTTGACAATTTTCGATCGTTATGATTTGAATTTTTCAGCAGAATTCAATTTGAGTGCAAGTGTCCTTCCAGTGGATGATTCAGTCGTCCAAATCAGTGATATTCCCTCCGTGACTATGGATGAGGATAGCGACCAACAGGCCGTTGTAATCACATCCCATTTTGAAGACCCGGAAGGTGCGAATTCAACCATCATCAATGCAACGACGGATGTTGGTTTGGATTTATCCTGGACTACAAACAACCTCGCCATCACCCCTCTACTGAACTGGCACGGTTCAACATCGGTTGAGGTATGGGTTGGTGACGGTACAAGCGCACCAATTTCAACAACATTCGCTGTAACTGTTGAATCCATACCCGACCCACCCCGCCTCAATTTGACTCGAATTTCATTGGTTGAAGACACACCTCTTGAAGTCCCTCTATCCGAATTGGGATGGGATGAAGATGGCGACTCGGTCGAGTTTGAAATTGAGGGTAGTCATACTCATCTCACAACCACAGTCCTATCGAATGTGTTGAGGATTGTCCCTGAATCAGACTGGACCGGTCTGTCAACAGGTTGGAATATCACAATTGTAAGTGAGGATGGCAACGTTACGGGCCCCATCGAGTTCGAAATTTTCGAGGTGAATGATCCCGTGCAATTGACATGGGGTCCATTGGAAGTTGTGGGCAATGACACCATCTTCATTGTCGCAATCCATGATCCCGATGACGGTACCCCTTGGACTGCCAGAGAACGATGGGATGGGCAGGTTTGGACGGAATTCGAGGCGAACTGTGTTGTCAGTGATGTGAGTGTTGAACAGCCACATGATTGGGAATGCACTGTTTCAACCGATTATAGTGAATTATCACCAGGGGCTCATCGTCTTGAGATTCAGTTCTACGAAGACGGACATTGGACTGAAGAAAAAATCTACTACCACACTGTTTCAGCGCCTTCTCCTGAACCTTCAGAAGGCAACAATCTACCCGAAATTCCAGTGGATACAGAAAGTGAAACATTCTCAATTTGGATTGTATTTGCAATCGTGATTGCCTCTATTGTTTCATTGATTGGGTTGTACATGATCATTACATTGTCCAAAGATGACATGGAACAAATGCTTGGAACCCCATCCAATCTGTATGGTGGTTCCGGAGATGAGGATTTGACCGGAATAGAGGTCGAACTCGTAGATTTAGATTAGAGTGGGATATTCCCATGCTTCCGAAGGGGTTGCCATACACGCTTGGACAACAAGGATTTGAGTGCTCGAATTAATCGCAAACGAGTTTCATTTGGTTCGATGACATCATCAAGCCAACCATTTCGTGCCGCAACGTAGGGGTCACCAAATTTGTTCTTGTAATCCTTCACCAATTCAGCATGTCGAGATTCCTGATTCTCGGCATCTTTGAGTTCTTTTCTATGAATGATATTCACTGCACCTTCTGCACCCATCACTGCGAGTTCTCCAGTCGGCCATGCGACATTGTAATCCGACTCTAGATGTTTACAGGACATGGCCAGATATGCGCCGCCGTATGCCTTTCGTGTGACAACAGTCATCATTGGGACAGTAGCCTCCGCATAGGCGTAGAGCATCTTCGCTCCATGTCGGATAATTCCGCCCCATTCTTGAACAGTGCCGGGCAAGAATCCAGGGACATCGACGAATGTGAGAAGTGGAATATTGAATGCATCACATGTCCGGATAAACCGGGCTGACTTGATACTTGCATCAATATCGAGGCAACCAGCTAGCACCTTTGGCTGGTTGGCAATAATGCCAATAGGATGTCCTGCAAGTCGTGCCAAACCGATGATCATATTGTCAGCATAAAGTGGAAACAATTCGACAAAGTGCCCATCATCGACAGTTCCCTGAATGACTTTGATCATATCATAGGGTCGATTACTATCATCTGGTATAATCGTACTGAGTTCGGGACAATCCCTGTCATGTGGGTCTCCTGAATCTAGGTGTGGGGGATTGGCACCACAATAATCAGGGAAGAAAGAGAGTAATTCCACAGCGATTTCCATGGCATCATCTTCATCACTTGCAGTTAGACAACATATGCCTGAACGTGAAGCATGCATTTGCGCACCTCCAACCTCTTCAGTTGTCATTTCACCACTCACAGTTTCTTCCGTTTCAAGTGGGCTGGAAAGGAACAGTTGCCCACGCCCTTCTCCAAGGATCACAAAATCAGCCAGTGCTGCAGCCAGTGCTGAAACACCAACAACAGGCCCCAAGACGAGACTAATCATCGGCACCCGCCCTGAACACGAAACAAAGTAATCGAGCATCTCACCAGTAGCGGCCAATGAATGCACACCATCGTGGGCTCGTTGCCCTCCTCCATCCCAAATACAGACAATTGGGACCCGGGCACGCTCTGCCATTTCGACAACCTTGGAAATTTTCTTGGCGTGCATCTCACCCATCGATCCACCAAAAACGGTGAAATCTTGGCTAAAGCAGAACACTCTTCGCCCATCTATACTCCCATGCCCAGCGACGACCCCATCTCCAAACTGCGGGTGTAAGTGCATGTTATCCTCATGATTTCGGTGTGAAACGAGTGCGTCGATTTCGATAAAGGAATTTGGGTCGAGCAGAGATTCGACTCTCTCCCTAGCGGTAGCCCTTCCTTCTGCTCTAAGCGCTTCAAGACGAGCAATTCCACCTCCAGCAGCGGCTTGACTTCGGCGCCATGCCAAATCCTCAGCATCGTTGCCCATATCGCTCTCCATAGGAGAGCGGTCTTTCATGAGAGCGGTTGAAGAGACTCAAATTTTCCAATTGAATAATCAAATTATCAATTGAAAATTGAAGATGCATTTTCGCCGCATAAATTGGCACCCCAGCCCGATTGCACATCTTGACCGGTTGACAGCAAGAAATGCAACTTGACCAGTGCCGCATCCGGCCCCGTCGTTGCCTGATTCCCGGTGATGCCAAGTTCCTGTTGATCTCTACCCTTACTATACACATCCATGTGGATTGGCCCGTGGATACATTGTGTGACCATTACAGCCACTCCACCTTTTGCGCAATATTCAGTCACAGCATCTCGCATTGCGGCATTCTCGGGGCTGTCGCCGTTTGGATCTTCAATCGGAAGGTGACCCAAACCAGTCCCATGGAACAAGATTGCATCATAATTTGAAGCGAGTTCAATCTGATCTGCAAACATGTGAGCTCCCGCAACGAGTTGTAGGATGCGCTTACCCTCATCAAAAGCGATTGGTTCAGTGGCAATATCACGAGTGGGCTGCTTCACATCCATTTCGATTTGACATTGACCTCCTCGCCCCACAGAAATTGTCCCGAGAGGTTGCGCATTGATTCCTTGGAACGCATTTCGTTTGCTTGAATGGAACTTACGTGTGGAGCAACCAGGCATTATCGCACAGACACCATCGTTACTTCCGGCATGCATGATGATGACACTCGCATCACCGTTTTCACCGGTTGGCGCGGGACCATGTGCAGCCCAATGGACTGCTGCAAGAAGATTTTCGGTACCATCGGTTGAACCTCTGTCACTGCTACGCTGTGAACCCGTGAACACAATTCTTCCAGGAGGTCTCTTTCCACCTCCAGCCCACGCGAAAGCGGCTGCTGCTGCCGAATAGTGCATCGTATCTGTGCCGTGGGTGATGACGACACCCACCGCACCAGAATCAAACGCTTCCTTTGTTGCCATCATCATTGCATTCCAATGGCGTGCTCGAATGTCGTCAGACCACATGTTGCCCAATTTCCTTGTTCGGATTCTGGCGTGATTGGCGAGTTCAGGTATGGCATCGAGTAGCTCTTCTGGCTCAAATCGAGCAGCCACAGCTCCCGTGACATAATCGACTTTGGAAGCGATTGTTCCGCCTGTATGCAATATCCAGATTTCTGGTAATTTTGGGTCTTCGCTTGGACTAGCATTCAGCGATTCTTCGGGTAGAGTAGCAGCACTTATCGTTGAAATTTCAGAAATGGTCGATTCAGCGAAGGTTACATTGTAACCATTGTCCAATTTGACAGTCACATGGTCCCTTGCAGATGGTGCTAGCAATATTCCTTCATGCGTGACTGCACCTTCTGGTGTCGTCGCTGTAAAGCGTACACGATCACCACTCACAGGGCTACCCATGGGGTGTTGGGGGACCAGACATCTATTCAACCGAACGGTCTGCTTGAATGGATATACTCATATTCCGCAGTTCGGTCGAAGCCTCCGTTGCCGGGGTGGCGTAGTTGGTGGCGCGTCGGACTCATAGGACACCTGCAAAGGAATAAGATGAGCGCGATATACCTCAAAATGTCTGAGACATCCGAAGGTCACGGGTTCGAGCCCCGTTCCCGGCACCATCAACACCTGTCGGCAAAGCGTTGTCAATCGGAATCTTTGCTCAGTTTGTCGTGCCGAACCCATCATAGGCGGTCTAGCACCCCGTAGGGGTGAGGACCATGGTTGACCTATCCACTGCAATGGCGGCTGCAGCTGCCAGTGACAAGCGTCGCGGTGGCCGCGACGGTGAGAAAAAAAGGCCGGGTGGAAAAGTTGGCACCGAGCCATTTGACCCCGCAGATCACGTCATCAAAGAGAAGGCTGATGCCGCATCGATGTGGCTGGTGATCGTATATGCTGTTCTCGTTGGAACCATCATGCGGTATTTTCTCATGCCAGCGATGGATGGTCCGGGAAACGTGTTGTGGTCGTTACCTCTTTTCCTCATCTTTACAATCCCGCCCTTACATCGTATGTTGTTGAGTAAATACGCAGAGAAGTACACCTTCGGAAATTGGTTTCGTGCGAGTTTTCTCTATACATTCACTTGGCTAGCAGTTTGCTTTATTCTTGTGAATCCACCTTTGGCGGACATTTCACCTCCTGAGGTTGCAAATCGGGCGGTCCTCGTCGATTTAGACGACCCTGATTGGAACCAACCGATCGGTGATTTCGAAGCCAGTGACAATGTCACTGAACGAAGATTGGGACTAGCATTTGCGGTTCGAGATAATATTGATGCCACGAACGTCCAGGTTAGAGTGGACATGACTTGGTTAGGAGATTCCCTGAATTGGACAGGTGTATCCGACTCAATGCGTGGCCAGTGGGACAATTATTCAGACAACGTTTCCCGTGTAACAAGCAAGTCAACAGATGTGCCAATATTGATTGAATTCCCTGAAGATTTTGAAATTTCAAGCGGTGTGCCCTATACCATTCAAATCACATTAACACAAAGTGGAGATCCTTGGGAATTGGAAGAGGTGTTTTCTCACCGGTTCACGATTGAACTTTGAGCCACTTTCGTCCATAAACGGGCAACTGCTTCACTTTCACTTTCAAAACCCTTACTCCCCCATGCGAACGAAGGTAGTCCGGTGGCCCTGCCTGCTAGAACTACAAAGGGATGCAACATGCTAAACGAAAATACATTGGAACAATTGACAGAAATGATGGAATCACTCGCAAATCGGGTGATTAGAGGAAATATGGGTGTGACGGTAGACCTGCTTTGCTGGACTCCACTCGCACCGTTGATTCGTGCTTCACGACGCGCACGAATTGAATCGAAAACAAGCGAGATTCGCTTGCGGGAAAAAGCGAGTGCCTTGTGCGAGAATGCAACGAGGGACCACGCAGACCTTCTCGTCCCAGCATGGGGATAATCAGGAAGACAATTTAGCACAAATTGACGCTGTCATTGAATCCAGTTGTAGCGCTTCACCACCGCCTTCAACCAAGCGGAAATCAATTTGTGCCATCATTTCTGTAATCTCTAGTTTCTGAGTTTCGGTTAGAAATTCTGCATCGTATAGGGCCCGGTGAAGTTGATTCACCAAATCCGTTCCAGCCAATCCGAACTGATCTAAGATTGAACGTAGTCTACGGCGCGCTGGATGAAACCCATCTTCTTTGCAAGCGAGAAGATAACCATGCAATTCTTCTGGGGGTGCGGTCGCAGTGGTTTCATAGATGAGTGCACGTGTGACGTGTGTGTCCAAACTAGCGCTGACCTGTAACGCTGTTATGGCACGCCGTAGGTCGCCTAAACTCACGTGAACAATGGCTTCACAGGCATCTTCATCTAATTCAATGCCTTCTGATTTCGCGACCGCTTGAATTTGCATTCGCACCTGATCGTCAGCTAGAGGTCGGAAACGGAAAACCGCACATCGAGATTGAATGGGTTCAATGATTTTTGATGAATAATTGCAAGACAAAATGAACCGACAAGTTTCAGCATACTGTTCCATAATTCGCCTCAAGGCTCCCTGTGCATCAGCTGTGAGCGCGTCCGCTTCATCGAGGAAGATGACTTTGAAATCAGCACCAAGTGGGCTGGTACGTGCGAATTGCTTGACTTTGGTTCGAATACTCTCTAGTTTTCTTTCATCACTGGCATTCATTTCCAGCAGATTTTCACTTGATTTTTCGCCGAAGACATCGGAGCACAAAGCCAGAGCTGCAGTGGTCTTTCCTGTGCCAGGTGGGCCTGCGAAAAGTAGGTGTGGAAATGTCCCACCTTCTCCGTAGGCAGCCAAGCGTTCCACAGTGGCTGCCTGCCCCCGAATATCCCGAACCGTCTGGGGTCGATGCTTCTCCACCCACATCTTCGACATCGGAATCGAGGCGTCGTTTACGACGGGCCTCAATGAACCTATCCCATCCCAAGATTACCTTCCAAACCCTGTTATCATTGACCATACGTAGTATGGTCGATGAACCGCAACTCATTAACAGTAGATTGCTCCGTCCTCACTTGAGGCCCATGACGAACGGAGAGATGAACTGGAGTTCAACAACAGGTGCAATCCTGATGGTGAGCTTGATGCTATTCAGCACATGGATACAGGTAATTGACAATGAAACGACCTTGGATGAGGCTCCAGTGGCACGATTTTTGACAGCGAGTGACACGCTATCATATGATACGCAAACGAATTCAAGCCAGCCATCGAACAACTATGGAAGCGCGACAAATTTGCAGATTACTGACTATCCACAATACACCGATGCCCGAATGTTGGCCAATTTCCCGCTGACACTCAATGATGGCGGTGTTTTGCCAACGACGGCGGTCGTCAGTAAGGCTACTCTTGATTTGACATGCCGCAAAAGTGTGGCGTGGATGGATACGAGTAATACAGCCCTCTACCCTGCTCGCTTGCTGACCGATTTCGATGAAGCCAATGCAACACACAATCTCAGTGACACCGGTACACCGTGGAACGTCACTGGCGTCGAAGGTGTTGGAGTCGATCGTGGCCTTTGGGAACCCGGTGCCCATGATACCGTTTCCAGTGTCGAGGTTTTCACTTTGAATTTGACATCGTTGGTACAGGATGCACTCCGGAACGGGGAATCCAACATTAGTATCATCATTTCAGGAGTCGGTGCTCCAGTTCACTGCACTTCGAGTGAAGGCGCATCTGGCGATGCGCCTTCGATTGATTTCGAATACACACTTGGCACAGCACCGGCTCAAGGTAGTGTACTCATCGAAGGCCCAGAGGACGGTACAATTCTGGCTGATCAGAGTGATTTGCTGATAATGCCGGATTATAGCCCAACGATTTCTTGGGATAATCTTACGGCAGGCCATATCGAAGTTCAATTCTCAAGTGGTCCTGACTTCCGCTTTGATCAGGATGAGTCTCGAACTTGGAACTCCTGGGATGATTCCAGTGATTTTTCAATGAGCAGTGAGGAATTTTACACACCAGAAAATGATGCTGATTTACTGAATGGGACTTGGGTTTACTTCCGAATGCGCTCAGTTAACAACTCCATTTTGGGTCCATGGGAGAGTGGATACTTTGGTTTGCCCGCAGAAATTGGTAGTCTTAACGGACAGGGCCAAGCTGAAATTCTACTCCGAAACGATTCGGTGAACCTTGGGTTTGGAACCGTTCACGACACATGGGTGATGGATGGTAATACATCCTACAATGGGAATGATGACTTCCGTATGAGAATCGGTCATTCCAATGATTCAACAGAAGGCAACATGCACGCCTTCATTCGTGTCAATATGGAACAAGTGCCCATTCACGACAACATCACAATCCATGAAGCGACCCTCAATCTTCGTCGTACAGATCGAACCGGTGAACCATTCATCTCTGTATTGATGATGGATTCAAACACAGGCCACGTATTTTCTGAACTTAATTATGACAACAGTAGCAATGGAGTTCCTTGGTCATCTGGTGGGGCAATAGTTTCTAATCCTCAGGAGGCACTTCTTGAAACACGTAACGGAAACCAGTCAGGAACATCGATGTTAGAGTTCGATGCTACTTCGTTTGTTCAGTCATACCTCCAAAATGGACATACTGGTGATTTGGATTTCCTTGTCATGAGTCAAGGGTTGGCTGGAGAAGAAATCGAGATTGCGACAGGCGATGAACCATTTTCCTACCGCCCACACCTTGAAATCACCTATTCGTGGGGCGATTCCATTGCAACTTCTGATGCAGACGTTTTGACTCCTGCACCCGGAAGTGCAGCATGGGACGTTGTTTCTTGGGAGTTGGAAAGTACCACAACTCCTACGATTACTTGGGATCCTTCAGTGGTTACCAATAGCAATGGAAATGCAGCAGATGTCATCCTTCAACTATTCCCTGAAGGCTTTGGAGACTCAATTCCATTGACTGTCGATAGCCGTTCAGACGGTGGATTTGATTTGGCAAATGGCGAGTACACCATCCCCTCTTCGTGGAATCTTGACTGGGGTCATGCATACGAATGGCGGATGTTGATGATCGAAGATGACGAGCAGGGTTCTTGGTCCGCCTCCTCATTCTTGATTTCAGAAGTCAACTCAACTAGTTTGGGTGGCGGCGAACACGAACTTCGATATCGTCATGGAAACGGAACATCTCAGAGTTTGAAGGAATTACCCGACTGTTCAGATTTGACGATTGAAGGCGGTTTAGCATCCAACATGAATCTAGATGGTCAGGATATCACGGCTTCCGATAACCAAGTCATACTCCTCGGTTGCGATTTGAGTAGTCACGCCATGCCCGATGGTTTGGCGATTGTCTCAGCGACCATGCGCATCCGAACTCTCCAGCAATCTGGAATCAGTTCATTCGCCATTCCAATGACCATGTATGAAAGTGGTGAGCACGATTGGAAAGAAGGTGATGCGACATGGAACACAACTGATGGGAGCACACCTTGGAATGCCCCTGGTGCGAGTGGAACAGAGCGTGTTCAATCTCTTGACACCACAGATATTGATGCTGACAATACATGGTATGAGTGGAACGTAACCGCAGCGGTTCAAAGTGCCATGCGCACCGATTCTCAGGTAGATTTCATTCTAACATCAGATAGTTGGCAAGCCGTTTCTTTCTTTGACCGAGGCAGCGGGTCGATGCCCGAGCTGGTCATTGTTTACACCAATGGTTCGAATGCAGCACCCAATGTGCCGATTGACATGTCACCTGCAAATGGTGACTGGATTCTCAGTGGAGATTACACCTTTGCTGTGGATCAGACCCCAACTCTATCTTGGAATGAAACCGGTGTTACAGCAGCCAACGCATGGCAAGTGCAGGTGGACGGAGACAGTACTTTCAGTTCCAGTTCCCTCCTAACCTTTTCATCATGGATTGACACCAGTTCATTCAGTGGTACATCTTTCACATTCGCAAACGACCTCGGTGCAGGTGAGGAATTCTATTGGCGTGCACGTGGAATCTCTGCGAGTGGACAGATTGGACTTTGGTCGGCAGGTACGAGTTTTGTCATTCCAGATCTTGACGTGACTCAGATTGATTCATCGACCTATCAAGTGGACATGGGCCATGGTGACATCCTATCGGATGGAAGTATGCCTCTGTTTACCGATACGTGGATTTCATGGACATCTGCGGCCCTCAATGACACCCATGCGGATGAAGACACACTCTTCATCTCAGGTTGGTCAAGTGTGCTGATTGAAATCCCAATCGACGGCCCCGGTGCTCTACCTCATCCATCGGGTGCACGCTTGGTTGGTGCTGCCATCGATTTCCAAGTATCAACGAACAATTCGAGTACACCCACCATTGCAATCCATGAAACTCTGAAGGATTGGGACGAATCGGCGACAGGCCGAACCTACGATGGCTCCACGAATTGGAGTTCATTGGGCGGTTATGGCCTTCTGGATCGTTCCGATTGGGTCGATGTTGCGTACGACCCGGCTTCAAGTAATCGAATGAACATGGACATCACTGAAATTGTCCAAGCTGCGATTGCTCGAGGAGACGATAGCGTCGGCCTGATGTTGAGCGTTGAACAATTCTCTTCCGATCAGATTGTTCTAGCGAGCACTGAAACTCAGTTCGATGCGAACGAGCCCGAAATTCAACTCAAATGGACCAGTGGAACTGGAACAGTACCTTCACAGGCTGCGACCATTGTATCTCCTGCGAATGGCGATATTCTGTGGGATTTCCCTGCAATGTCAGCCAATGACAGCCCTACTGCATCATGGAGTCACCCGGCCGCCTCCACTGTCACGGATTGGCGTCTTTTCTCTTATGACACGAATGATGGTCCATGGGGTGGTGTCGTAGTCACTGACAGTCGAACCTGTGCAACCTGTAGTTTTGATATGACAAATATGACGATGACTGATTCGGCATTGGTGCTTGATCAAGATAATCGATATTCATGGATGGTACAACCAATTCAAGATGGCATGTATGGTCCGCGTTCAGCGATTGAAGACTTCATCGTACCAAACGACATGGGTGCTGCAATCAACAGCACTGATTATTGGGCCTCTATGGCGAATGGAAATGCATACTCTGCTACAGGGACCTATGATATTGCGCAAGGTGCGTACATCGATTCTTGCAATCCAAATTCGGCTTACGGAAACACTGCAAACAACTTGAACATCGGTGCCTCAAATGGAGGCCCAGCATGTACGAATGCAGGTCATGAATCGCGCTCACTATTGCGCTTTGATGTATCCAACGTACCCCTCATGGACAACAATCCATGGCAGGTCCTTGAGGCACATGTTGAGATGTACCGAATCGGTGGTTCTAGTAGCTACAACACCCCAATTTCAGTCTCCAATGTACACTGCTCTTGGATTGAAGCCAATGTCACTTGGAATTCTTGTGCAACCAACAATTCTTGGCAGGTCGCTGGTGCAAATGGCGCAAACGATGCAGACATGCCCATCAGTACAACCGATGTCAGCAGTAATAGTTGGTATTCGTGGGATGTCACAAATCTGATGCAATATGCACGTAGCAGTGGTTCAGACACTCTCAATCTTTTGTTTTCATCTGAAGATTCCAACCTCTACGCTCGACACTCTTTCATTCAAGAGGATGCGACAGGTGTCTATCAGTCATTCAGGCCAGCACTCAACATCACTTATCGTGCGGGCACACAATCTGTAACCTCCGCGCCTTCGTGGGATGCATCGCTGACGACAAACAGCCCATTCACCGCTTGGGATTCTAGTGCATTGAGACCGTCTCCACAGGACCCCCTCTCCAGCACATGGACTCATCCTTCCTCCAGTACAATTGATACTTGGCAGGTTCAATATGCGGCCAATAATCGATTCACGGAAGACACATCTTTGATTGATTCAAGTGATTCATCAACATGGGGCAATATCACATTCGATTTATCGAATTTCTCAATGAACGTCCCTCCGGCTGATGTTATGGGGGATAATTGGCACCATTTGCGAATTCGGGCCATTCAAGATGGCGTTTACAGCAATTGGTCCACTCCATTCCAAGCCCGCGTACCTGAAGAGCAAGGCAGCGATGATGGTGCTGGAAATTACACCGTGACAATGCAGCGTGGTGCTGTGTTTGAAGACACAGGCCTCTTGCCCACCATGCCTGACTCGTATGTAACCTCCAATACGTTTGGTCAAACAACGAATTATGGTTCGTCGACAACCATGGCAGTTGGTTTGGATCCGGCTGATACGGCACATGATGCAATTGGTTTGGTCTCAGTTGATTTGGCTGAGTATCCATATCCTGCAACCATGCTTCCGACTTCGGTAACACTTCGAATGTATGTCGCCAGTGTCGCAGGCACTGGTGCGCACAGTATTGCCATACACGATTGTAGTGGCTTTACGGAATCCACAGTGTCATGGAATAATTACAATCCAAACACACAGTGCAATTCGACTGCATCTTCGTCGATGACATCGACCACTACTGCATCCGGCGTATGGTACGAATGGGATGTGACCAGCATTGCTCGAAGCGCATGGGCTGGCAGTGGTGTGATGAACATGGGATTACAGACTGGTTGGGGTGGAACCGTTTACTTCAATTCGGCCGAGGGTTCCAGTGCTTATGCACCTGAACTTGTGGTTGATTATGTGGATAACCCGAACAATGCATCTTCACCCGCACAGGTGTCGCTCATCTCACCTGAACAATTGGAAGTCGTGTACAGTGTCGGCCAATACACCTTGGGCATCGAATCACGCCCAGTATTGTCATGGGATACCCTCGGCGATGCAACCGGTTACGTTCTGATTCTCAGCAATGGGAGCGGTTCACAAACTTACAGTTCTTGGGACTCAAACAGCAATTCCGGCTTCAACATTGGCTCTACTGCTGCGACGGCTTCGACATGGACTCCCGGATTTGATCTCGCAACAGGTGAAATTTACACTTGGTCGGTTCAGGCACTGAATGGTTCAGTTCCAGGTCCAAGATCAGTGCCGTGGACATTTGGTATTGGTAATCCAGACATTACATTCCAAGGAAATCACGTTTACAGCATTGAAATTCAGGAAGGCTCTGATATCGAAACTCTTGGTCACGTGCCCATTTGGGACACCTACATGAGTGAAGGTGCGATTGACACCGCTCACGGAGCAAGTGACACACTACAGATTGGAACGGGCTGTGATTCGGCGGCGAGCAATCGTTGTTATGGGTTGTATGAAATCGATATGGGACAAATGGGACCACTTGGCCAGTTGCCCGTGAATACTCACTCTGCACAATTGTCCATCTATTCAGATGGAATCAGTGAATTCTCTGCGGCCAATTATCTGGACTTGACGGCCTATGCCCTCATCAATCCAAATTATGAGGAGAGTGGAGCGACTTGGAATTCAGCCGCTACTGGTGTCAATTGGACAGCATACGGTCTACAATCGGGAACAGATTACATCGCAACCCCATTGGACACAGTTCGTGTAATGAGTAACTTTGTCGGTGGTTGGCTTTACTTCGATGTGAGTGGTGCAATGACGACCATGAATGGCACCGTATCCATCGTCATCATGGGTGTGCCCAATGCTGGGCACATGCTGATAGATGTCAAGACCAGTGAATCGGTATCCTCAAACAAGCCAATGTTGCATTTCAACTACACACTTGTGGATTCAATCAGCTTGACAGGCCCGACCACTACAGACGCGGACACAGGGGTACAATTTGCTGGGGCATTGCTAGATGCAAGTGCCAATACGCTTGCAGGCGATGTCATTTGGTCTTGCTCGAGTGGTTCAATTGATGCAAGTGGGTTCTTCACTCCGGATCAAACTGGAATTGTAGGCATCTCTGCAGCCTATGGCCAAGTTGTAGAAACGGTCAACCTTACAGTCACAGCAGGCACACCAACCATTCTTGTTGTCGTGCCTTTGGCGATTACGCTCACTGCCGATGACACTTTCGACATGAACATGCTCGCAGTTCTTGATGCAAATGGTAACGTTGTGCCGGGTGAAATCATTACGATGACCATTACCAATGGAACATTCTCACAGGGTGTGATTTACAATTCTGTAAGCATGGATTATTCGGTGACGACGCCGGCAGGGGCAGTCAGTTGGTTGCCGTGGACAGCTGGTACACAGTGGATGAATGTCACATGGGGAACACAATCAGTATCAATTGAAATCACAGTTGAAACTGGTGTACCCTCATACTTCATCATCACAGGAGATAGTATGGTTGAGGCTGGCAATACAACCACATTCGATATTGACATCTACGATCAAAAAGGCAATCAGAAAGATCGCAGCACATCAGGAACCCTGACATGGGGTGCTGAAAGTGGGGCTATGGACAATGCAACAGGCTTGTTGACTGGTGATCAGATTGGAACTTGGAACGTATGGGTCGATAGTGACCTCGGCATTCACAGTGACAGTTCAATCGATGTGACCTATGGTGCCATTGCAGAATTGGAAGTTACGGCGATTGGACCAATCAATACCATCATCGTCACAAGTTCACCGACATTGGACAGTATTTCATTGACCGCAGATGATTCTGTGACCCTGAATGTCATCCGAATCGATGTGCAAGGCAATCGAGAATCAATCGATTTGCCAATAGCTGGTTGGTCTTGGCTCAATGGACTTGTCAATGCTGGATTCCCGACAACTTGGGATGCAGCCAATCAAGGTTCATCTTGGGTGAAGGCAACCCTCGAAGGATTCGATGTGGTCATTCCAATGGCGGTCGATCATGGTTTGCCCGTCACGATTGAAGCCCGCGCTCCGAACGATGACTTCAATTTGATTAGTGGACAAGATACGGGCACACTCTCAGCCTTCACAGCCGATTCAGATGGTAATGAGTGGAGTGTTTCAGCAACATGGACCACTGCCGATTCAAGTGCCTCTGATTGGTTAACTCCTCAGGGTACATCCGCCATCTTTGAAGCGGTACAGGTGGGCGATTGGACAGTCAATGTCCTGTATGTGTTCAGCGTACCCGGTGTTGGTGAACAATCAGTATTCAATGATGCAACATTCACCGTTACCGCTGGTGCCCTCAACTCCATTTCTCTGTCGAATGATGTCACAATTACTTCGGATGGTAGTTTTGATTTGAGCCCAGATGCACGTGATGGACATGGCAACGATCTTCCCGAAGACCCAATTCAATGGCTTCAGTGGGATTCAACCACAGTCAATGCACCACAGACTTGTTCGGCAGCAGTATCTGGATGGACCGACATTTCGATTGACATGCGTGCTGACAACTATGTCTGGACACCTGATGAAACTACACCGGTTGGTGAATACACAATTTGTGCAGCCGGGGAAAGCAATGTCCAATCTTTGGCTGTTGTGACTGTTACAGTGGGCGAAGTTGCCAACGTTTGGCACAAGGCTTACTCAACGTTTGATGAATCTGGAGACATTGTCGTACAAGCCCAGACTCGTATCACTTCTGGCGATTTCCCAATCGTTGAGATTTGGGTCGCTGATGCGGATGGAAATCAGTATCAAACAACCTTGGTTTCATGGAGCAGTGACACTGAAGGATTTACTCTAGATGACATTTCTGATGCAAATACCAATCCTCTTGTGGATATTGGAAATTACAGATTTGATGGACGCATCAACCAAGTCTACGAATTGACATACAGTGCAGGTTCGTGTGCAACCTGCTCTGGCACATGGAACATCACCGTTGATTATGGTCAATTGCATCGACTTGAAGCCACGGCCAGTTCACCAGGAACACTTTCTGGTACCACACTGACCGTCGATCAACAAGCGATGGTAACCATTGATGTCGAAGGCTTTGACCAATTTGGAAACTCCGTTCCAATTCAGGTCACTGATGCATTCGATTCCACTCAAGATAGTTTGAATGTAGTCCAATCTGAAAATTTCAATGAAACCAGTGCCAGCATCTACATGCTAAATGAGGGTGTGAACGACATCACCATCTGTGCTGATGGATTACTCCCCACTGACAAAAATGTGTGTGATCAGGTGCAAATCTCTGTTGAAAGTACCATTGCTGGATTCTTTGAATCCAATGCTCCATGGTCTTGGATTGGTTTGGCCGCTCTAGCTGCTCTGCTAATCGGTGTAGTGCTGGTGGTTGTCGTCCTCATGCGACGAGGAGACAGTGATGACGAATACGACGATGACCTCTACGATGATGAGGAGGAGTATGACGCCCCCGCCGCAGCAGTCCCAGTAGCAGAAACACAAGCAGCAACCGAGGAAGAATACAATGCCGAAGAGGATCCCAATTACCGGGTCGATGAGGATGGCACTGAATGGTGGGAGGATGATTCTGGAGTTTGGTGGTATCGAGAACCCGATATGGATGACTGGGTTGAGTGGACAGAATAATCCGATTTGACGAGATTTGACCGTCCGCCGTAGGCGGACGGTCCGGGGTGTTATTCAAGTCCCATGAGTTCTGTCACGGTTTGATGCGAGTCGAATCAGGGGGGCGCCATACCGCGTTCCTCCTAATCGGCCTCCTTGTCTTGCAAATTCTAGCGGCCCTTTCAGCACCAGCGACAACACTTTCCTCATCTGTTCTACCAAACCACATCAATAGTTCATTGACTGACAATGGCGATGGAACTTGGACCGTCACATATTCAATTGATATGGATACCACTCTCGATAGTGGGAACTCTACAGCAGACAAAACCGGTTTATCGCACTTTGAAGTCGGTTGGACCGATGAGCGACAGGAAACTCGAATCGGTTTATTGGGACTCGATCTAAACACTGAAGGTTTCCCCACAAATACAACGATTGAAGGGGCTTCACTGCAATTGCATCTTGATGTCACATCAGGGTCAGTCGATGCTCAGGCCTGGAGTATCTTACGCCAAGATTGGATGTTGGATGAATCAACTTGGATTACGAGAAATCTCAATGCTCAATGGTCTTCACCTGGGGCGCTAGGCAACACCGACAGTGGTGCATGGCAAGATCGGCAATTGATTTTACCAAATTCCTCAGTGGTTGAATTTGATGTTACGCAGACGGTTGAACTCGCTCAATATCGCCAATTAAACGGACAAGATTCCCGTGCAGGATTCCTCCTCACACCTGGTTTCGGTAGTGAAATGGGTGTAGCCTCATTCCATTCCTCTGAATCATCGTTACCTTCACACCGGCCTACATTGGAAATCACATTCAGATGGGCATCACCGTCTTTACTGAGTGGTTCTCCTTCGTGGGTTGATATTCAGCCAAAGTTAGGTATTTCTGATGCTGATAGCAGTATTGATTTCACCGCCCAAATCCGTTCAGAAAAGGGTTCTGCGATTAATGCAGCAGTGTCTTGGGCCACCACTTCAGGCACGATTGATGGCAGCGGCCATCTCACCCCCTCTGTCTCAGGAATCGCCACAATCAGTGCAGACGGTGCAGGAATCTCCGGAGATCAAGAAGTACTCATTCGCCCAGGTGCGCCGTTGGGATTGGCCATGGCCAATTCGAATTATTCCATCACCGTGGATGATGTGATTCCAATAATCGCACATGGCGTTGATCAACATTGGAACCCAGTATTTGATTTGACATTCATTTGGTCGGCTTCATCTGGGACCATCGATAGCAATGGCATCTACACTCCAACAGAAATTGGAACACATACAGTTGCGGCTCAATGGGGGAACCATGTCGCAATTTCCAACGTCACTGTCGATGTAGGTGGTGCAGCACATATCATTCTCCCTGAAGGTTTGACTGCCCGCGCAGGTGTCGGCACTCAAATTCAAGCTTCGGCTGAGGATCGCTTGGGTAATCCCGTGCCATTATCTTCCGCAGCAGGCCTTGATTGGACTGTTGAACGAGGCACCATCGATTCTGCAGGTTACTATGTGGGCCAAGAGGTCGGCACGTGGCAAATCAATGTCACGAGTGGTGTTGGTGCCAATGGAACCGGATGGATTACGGTTGGACCCGGTTTGGTCAATTCCTTGGAAATCATCGATCCAAATCGTCTCATCAGTGCAGATGAAGCCCTCCCTCTCGATTTACGGTGGCACGACCGTGTTGGAAACAATGTATCCGTTCTATTACCGCTTGAAAATTGGACTGCAGAAAATGGCAATTTCCGAATCAATGACGGATTTGTGGAATGGTTGCCCAGTCAAGCAGGAACATGGAGGATTTCAGCACATGCAGAAGGTGTAGAAGCATGGATAGACCTCACTGTAATCACTGGAGAAATCACTCGGGTTTGGATCGATGCTGAACATGATATTTTGACTGCAGATGAAGAAACTGGATTGATTCTTCAAGCAGAAGATAGTCGCGGCAATCGATGGCCAATTTCAGCTGAATGGGCCGTAGAAGAGGCAGAGGTCACATCCTCACTTGTATCCGATGTAGATGGTGTGAGATTTGTCGGAGGTCTTGCTGGCACATGGAATGTGACCGCCTCCCATTCGGGCCCCAATGGGACATACAGTACGTATTTGTCGATTGAAATCCGTCCGGGCAGACTTGCGGGAATATCATTGGCAGGAGATGGGACGAGCATTACTGCAGATGAATCCATGCATCTGAATCCAGTTCTTACTGATGCGGATGGAAATCTCATTGATGGTGTTCAATTGAATTGGACGGTAGATGGTGAGGATTTGACACCACAATTACGACTTTCAGGAGGCGTTTGGCAGCCAACCACGACAGGCGATCATCTCATTGAGGTGGATGCCGCTGGACGAAGTGCACGTTCACGAATTTACGTCAATCAAGGGAATCCCCAGCGAATTGAAATTGGTTTATCACTCATGAGTGGAAGTGTAACTCACAGTGGTGACGTTTTCCAAATTAGCACCTATGCTGTGGATTTGGATGGGAATCAAGAACCACATCCTGTTGAGTGGGATCTCCCACACAACTCGATTTCGATTGAAGAAACAACAGAAATTGGCGTGTATGATGCGAGGGGTCTTGGAGAAGGGATTTGGGAGATTGAAGCACAAAATGGAACGGCTAGAGGCAATTTCACCCTCCAAGTTTTCATTGGCGAAGCTCGTTCATTGCGCATAGGACAGCATGGAGGTAGTGGTGAACAAGGAAACACATTTTCTCTCGAGGTCAATCTTGTTGATTACGGTGGTAATCCAGTCCCCATGCAAATGTCACAATTTGAATTTGATACCGAAATAGGGTCTGTTCGGCATGATGTGGGTCCATATTGGCTTCTTGATTTGGAAAATCCAGGTGATGGGCAAGAGATTACCATTCGATACGAGGGGTGGACCGCGGTTACCTACGTTGATGTTGAACCCACAGGCCTCAATCGTTTGACCAGCAGCCAAAGTGGCCAGATGCTTCTCGGTGGTTTTGTTGTCGCAGGGATGTTGATTGGATTGCTAATGCTAATCATGCGGAAAAATTCAGTCTCACAACCTCATTGGGATGATGAATACGACCTACTTCCGACAACGACAACTGCACCAAAGGACACCAATCCAGTTGCCAAATCTGCTGCGAATCCCGCACAATCTCGACGAAGCAGAAGACGATTGAGTCATCAACGGCAGCAGGACCGAATACGAGCCATGGAGGATGCAACCGTAGCCATCATCGAAAAAACCGAACCCGTGGCAGTAGCCGAAGAGCAGCAAGCCGTTCAATCAAGCGGTGTGTTACAAGCAATGGATGGAACAATCCAAGGTCAAACAGGTTGGTATCAAACCGCACAAGGTGAATCCCAATATTGGCAGGTTGATGCTGCTGGACAGTGGAGTCGGGTGAGTTGAAATGATGCGACGAGCCACCCTCCTTACCCTGTTACTTCTCACATCATTTTCCATGAGCGTGGCTGCTGACACGAACGGCCGTTCTTGCTCTGCAACTGGAGACCCTTCCGTTCACCACATCACGCTCAGTCCAAGTGGCCCAATTTCCATGCCTGCCGATCAAGCATTGAACATCACTGCAATTGCTTACAATTCCGCTGGAACCGAATTGAATGTTCCAATCGCTTGGGTCTCATCTTCCGGTTCAATCCAAAATTTCGGTGGAGGCCAAGCACGTTGGTCACCGCAAACAGTCGGTGCACAAACGGTTACAGCTTGCAACGGAGATGTTCAAACCATCCTTGATGTCAACGTTCAGCCCGGGGCCCCACTCACTTTCGAATTGACAGTTTCACAATCCAATATTACGGCCGATGATACCCTTGAAGTGACACCCTTACTACGAGATCAATACGGAAACGGTTGGATTCCCAATATTCCTTTTGCCAATTGGGAATTACCAGACGGCGTTGCTATTTCCTTGCCAAATGATGGCACACCTCCAATCCTCACACCTGGTTCCGTGGGTTCAATGACGGTATCAGTCGATTGGGATGAGTGGTCAGATTCGGTCTCATTCAATGTAACGAAAGGTATTGCAGTCGACCTCATTATTCAACACGATTCCCTTATTGTTTCATCTGATGATTTGGTTGATCTCTGCGCACGTTACATCGATCAACGAGGCAACACATGGGGTATCAATACAACTTGGTCTACATTTGGAAGCTTAGCCAATGATGCCTTGTCATCCTTCATGGGGGAGTGCATTGTGTTTGATGCTGGGTCAATTGGTGATTGGACGATTCTAGTGGATGATCAGAATGGCATGACTGACAGTTTAACCCTCACCGTTGAATCAGGGAGGTTGGCGCAAATTTCCCTCGACAACCTAGCAACTGAAATGCACATAGGTGACTTCTATTTGTTAGAAGCCGACGGGTTTGATGCAGCAGGGAACTCGGTAACTGTCGACGGTTGGAATTGGTCCGTAACAGATGGCCCAAGTACCAATCCTATTGTTCCCGATGGAGATGGTGTTACTTTCGTGCCAGACCGCGTTGGCCAGCACACCATCCAAGTCATGGCCGCCGGTCGTGTCCAAGCCATCGATGTCGAGGTTCTTTCTGGAATTCCCGTTGCCCTTGAGATTGAAGTGATCGATGGAATAGTGGGCACAGAACCAGTCATTGTGACCGGATTATCATTGGATTTCATTCTTTATGGAGTGGATGAAAATGACAATCGAAATCCCGTTGATGTACCCATTGAAGATTGGTTCATTCTCAATGATTTTGGCACGATTGAAAACGCCAGCGTCGGTGGGACTGGGCACTATACATACACATCTGGTGGAATTGGTGATGTCAGCATCACCGTCTTTTTGGATCAAGCCCAAGGCACCCTGATTGTACATGTTTTGGAAGGCCCCCTCGATTATCTTGAGGTATTGCTCCCCACAGAAGGTAATCAAGGAACCACTGTTACATTCGAAATCACTGGTTATGATATCTCAGGGAACCCCGTTACAATTCACCAATGTTCAGCGATCATCACCACAGATGTTGGTGATGCAGAGTGTGATGAAAACGGTTGGGAGTTAAATTTGGAAAAATCAGGTGAATTGGTAGTTCATGCCCGAATCCAATCTTCAAGTGGTAGTTCAGCCGAAGGAAGTGATTTCATCACAGTACACTCAACATGGTTTGGATGGGGCAACAATACACAAGTGATTATTGCTAGCAGTTTACTAATTATCATCGTAATATCAGTGATTCTAGTGGTGTTGTTCAAGCACCTTGGTTCTCGTATCGATGAGGAAATTGAATTGATTCGTGAAGAAAACTCTGATGCGGACGATTTGCCACCACCCTCCATACCATCGATTGATAGCGGTGGCGTTCTTCCACCTCCTCCACTGATTCCAGCCCCTAATTTAGCGCCAGTTCCTTTGCCCGCACCAATGGTTCAACCGACGGTAGTCACACCTCCAACCCCCATGCAACCAATTGTTCCTGAACTTGCGCCCGTATCGCCACCCGATCCTTTCGTCGCTCTTCAACCAGTGGTAGAACCCACACCTGTGGAGATTGCACCAGTCGAAAATGTGGAAGAAGATTGGGCTACACCTGAACCAGAGGTTGAACCTGAGCCCGAACCACAAATGCAGCCTGATGATGAATGGGGAGATATGGCTGGTGATTGGGATGATACAGGGGACACACTCACCACTGCAGCAGCCACCTTTGCTCAAACCCAACATGAAAATCGGCGTGGCGAAGGCCCCCGGGATGCAGCCGAACAAACGCTTCGATCTTTGCCGGGGACTGTTGCAGGTGAGGATGGTTGGTACTTTGATCGCGAAGGCCGTCCGTCTCAGTGGAACCATACCGATGAGAACGGTTGGTCTCAGGAATAGCGTTCCTCATCATTGGGGAAATCTTGGCTTCGAACATCGCTGATGTATTCTTCAACCGCTTTGGTCATCTCATCATAGAGGTTCAGATATCGACGCAAGAAGCGTGGATTGAATTCGTGAGTGAGTCCAATCAAATCGTGAATAACCAATACCTGCCCATCCACATCAGATCCCGCGCCGATGCCAATTGTTGGAATATTGACTGCAGCTGTGACTTTGGCTGCTAAATCGGCAGGGATTTTCTCTAGAACAATGGCAAAACATCCTGTCTTTTCGAGCAATATTGCATCTTCGATTAATTTTGCAGCCTCTTCTTCCTCGCGCGCGCGGACGGAATAGGTGCCAAATTTGTAGATGGATTGTGGAGTGAGGCCGAGATGTCCCATGACGGGAATTCCTGCTGTAAGAATCCGCTCAATTGATTCCACAATTTCAGCACCCCCTTCTAGTTTAACGGCGTGTGAACCACTTTCCTTCATGATTCGTATGGCACTGTTCAGTGCCTGTCGTGAATCGCCCTGATAACTGCCGAAGGGCATGTCACACACAATCAGTGCACGATTGACTCCGTTGACCACACATTGAGCGTGGTAGATCATCTGGTCTAGGGTGATGGGCACAGTTGTATCATTTCCTGCCATCACATTGGATGCAGAATCGCCGACGAGAATAACATCGATTCCTGCTCCATCTAATATTCGTGCCATTGAGAAATCGTAAGCGGTCAGCATGGTGATTTTTTCACCAGCCTGCTTCATTTCTTGCAGGGTGTTGGTGGTTATTTTCATCGCCTTACCTGCAACAGACATTGGTGACCCTCTGAGATTGCGAGAAGCGCAACACCCTTCAAGGGCACGGCGACAGAAACAGACCTATTCCGACTCACTAAATTCTTCTTCCATGCCTTCGAGGAATTCGTCGACATCAATGACCCCATTGCCATTTGTATCAATTTCGTGGAACAGATTACGGACGTGGAATGCATCATATTTTGGTGCAATAATACTCATGGCATGAACAAATTCACTCTCTGTCAAATGGTCAGGATGAGTTTTGTCTGCAGCAGCATGGAATACCAACCACCTCTTCTCTCGCTCGTACTGATCTACATTCGTGAATTCGGTACGTACAGTTCTCCAAGGTGTCAGCATATGATGTGCATGCCCTTTTCCGTATGAGTAGTAGGTAACCAGCCCTATTACACAGCAGACTCCTGCACCAATAATCGCCTTTTCACCCATCACATAGACCAACGTCCCGCCGCCAATAATTCCCATGATTTGGAAGAAAGGAAATAGTGGGGATTTCCATTCAGGCGTGTACCAAGAATGGGCCACCGATGCTCTTCTCAGGACAATGACTGCTAAATTGATGATAATGAAAATCATGATTTGAAAACCTGATGCCAATTTTGCTACATCATGCACAGGTAGAACAAGAATCGATACTGCCATCGCTAGGCCAGTTCCTACAATGGCCAAATGCGGTGTCTGAAATTGCGAGTGAACATTTTCAAGTGCTTCTGGCAATAAGTTGTCTCTTGCCATCGCGAAAGGATATCGCGATGCTGCCATGATTCCAGCGAGTGCCATCGATGTCATCGTGATGACAGCCAAACCCGCTGCAATGTAGCCCACAATCTTCCCTCCGACAGCATTCGCAAAGACGTAGATTGGATCCTCTCGCGCTCCACTTGCAGTTTCATAACTTGCAGGGTCCACTGCGGCCATCATAATGTAGGC
>JASLKT010000099.1:459-700 GCA_030747395.1 Candidatus Thalassarchaeaceae archaeon | reverse complement strand
CCAGTATGCTTGACTACAACCTCGATTACTTTGGTAACAACATCTCCAGATTGTGGCTGATTGGATATTGTCGCTTCTTCCTTGGATTCAACTGGTTTTGGTTGAAGAACAGGGAGGGGTTTGGATACGGGTTTTGGTTCGAGTGGTCTCGATTCATCTCCCTTTGAATGGGTGGCCCATGATTCTCCTTGGACTCCACCAATTATCATCTCATCTGGATTGATGTAGGCGACAAGTTTCC
>JASLKT010000099.1:0-449 GCA_030747395.1 Candidatus Thalassarchaeaceae archaeon | reverse complement strand
TTCCGATCTAATATTCGTAAATCAGCATCACCCCCCATTGAATTTGTTGTCCAGATTGCAACCTTTTCTCGGTCGACTCTGTCAAGATTTTTTGCAACTCTTTTCAGCATCGTAAATGCCATTTGTGAGCCAAAACCTGCGGCATGACGTACGACATAATCAACATCAACGGGGCCACCAACGGAAAGGCGTAGATCTCCCAATTCGGGGTCCGGTTGCTTGAAATTGGCAATGGGGGGAAACTCGCCCTGGCTCATTCCTCGAATTGAAACCGCATCTTCTATTCCTGCAGACATTGGGTGGCCAGTGAATCCTTTCGTGTTTGTAATTACAATCTTAGATGCACTTTCACCGAAAGCTCTGCGGAGTGCATGAATTTCTGCTGCTGCCGAACCACCTCGTGGTGGGGTGGCTGGTTCGTGAGACATGAATGATGTTCGGGGGGCAAT
>JASLKT010000098.1 GCA_030747395.1 Candidatus Thalassarchaeaceae archaeon | reverse complement strand
ATTCGATACTCCACAGAGCGACCCTGTTCCCGTCTTGACAACCCAAGTGATCGATCGTAGTCGTCTCCTCACCGATGAGCAACGCATCTAGGTCAAGAGAACCTATGCTGGTGGTCGAGGAGCCGCATCCGTACCGGTCTGCCCAGTGAGAGGTGGAGAGATTTGCTGATGGGTACTGGTATGGCCCGCTCCACGACCAGAGATAACCCCCTTCGTACAGAATCACGCTGTCAAGTGTGCCATGGACGTTCAGTATGTTGGGGCTGCCAGTGTCATTGCAATCCTCCGAGAAGTCGTAGTAGTTGCTCCCGGCCAGGTTTACGATGGAACGTACCAGATCGCCCCTCTCACAAGCCATCCTGTGGGACATGAAGCCACCGTTTGAGTGGCCGACCAGAATGATGCCCTCTGGGTCCGCCCCGTATAGGTCGACCGTTTCATCGATTAGCTCGGTAAGCCACCCCACATCATCAGATTCCGCGCCCTCGAAGTTGCAGCAGGCATCGGTAGCGTTCCAGAACCTCAGCCCCCCGCTATTGGTCGAGCCGTTTGGCCAAAGAAGCAGGTGCTCGTTCTGATAGGTGCTCTCGAATAGTCCCAACCAGTAGGAGTTTAGCCAGCCGTTGCCTGAGAATCCATGGAGGCTAACAACCAGAGGAAGGGGGCGCGAGTAGTCATGCCCACCGGGCATCGTTAGCATAGCGGTCCTGT
>JASLKT010000097.1 GCA_030747395.1 Candidatus Thalassarchaeaceae archaeon | reverse complement strand
TAGCCCGCTTCCCGATTTTCAACCTCGTCTTCCGGGAGTGAAATCCGAACCTCCTTCCCATTCGGGGCACCGAAAATAATCCCGTCGACCCGGAAATGGTTGGTCTGTTCGAGAGTCGCCTTGACACCTAATTCTTCGACGTGTTTCAGCGACTTTCCCCCAACCGCATCCCCACATGTTTTGTCTCTAGGGTAAACTGCCTTCTCAAGAAGCAAAACTTTGGCTCCACCCATTGCCATGTAGGTGGCAGCTGCACTTCCGCCCGGGCCACCCCCAACCACAATGACATCAAAATCAGAACCGCCTTCTGGAATCGATCCAGAATCTATCGGCGAATCCCAATTCATCATTGCACCCATTCAATGGCGGTCCTACGCGGTCTTCAAGCGTTGGGGCGTTGATTTCATGGCCTACGGCCATATCGCAAGAACATGCCCCCTCAAATTTCAATCGTTCAAACCACACTCCCCACCTCATGGATTGAACCCGAAGTGGGGTCGTTTTCGCAATTGATGATCGAATCCGGTGCCGCTTGCGTACAGTATTCAAAAACACGATCTACATACAAGTGGGAAGGCCAAATCGAATCTTCAGAAGAGTGGAAATTACAAATCAAGGTCCAGCAAAATGGCTTAGAGACCCTCCTGACCACACTTCGAAAAAATCACCCCCACACCCTCCCACAAATCGTGCATTGGCTCGCCGAATCGACAGCACAATACACCGATTGGGTGGAATCAGCCTAGACCTCCACATCGC
>JASLKT010000096.1 GCA_030747395.1 Candidatus Thalassarchaeaceae archaeon | reverse complement strand
ATACAACCGCAAGGAGTGGTACGCCGCCTACGCCGCTGCCAACATGGCAGGAGGCGCTGCGGTGGGCGTGTACCACACATGCTCGCCAGAGGAGGTCGACTGGGTCGTCGGGAACTCCGACTCGAAGGTCGTCTTCGTCGGGAGCAACCCCATGGACGGGGGAGACGCATCGAAGATGTGCTCCAACAGGCTGCTTGCCGTGCTGGACGGACTCGAGAAGGTCGAGATGGCAGTCGTCATGGAGGGAGTCTCAATGGAGCACGAGAAATCCATCTCATGGGCCGACTTCATCGCAATGGGGGCGTCAGTCGAAGACTCTGCCGTCATGGCCAGGATCGCAGCCGTGAAGCCCGAGGACACCGCATCCCTGATCTACACCTCTGGAACCACTGGCAACCCCAAGGGAGTTGTCCTGACCCATGACAACATGGATTTCGAGATCGCAGAGGTCCACAAGATAGTCAACTTCAACCAAGGCGAGGGGTATGTCTCATGGCTTCCCTGCGCCCACGTGTTCGGCCAGTTAGCTGACAACCACATCTGGATCCGCGACGCCATACACATGAGGGTCGTGGACAACCCTCTACACTCGATAGACTACTGCAAGGAGGTCAATCCCCACCTGTTCATCGGGGTGCCTCGAATCTACGAGAAGGTGTACAGCAACCTTGTTGCCGGTCTGCCGCCGGCATGGCTGCTTAGCTTGCCAGTACTTGGCAACATCATCAAGAAGAAGGCGAAGGGGAAGATTGGCTTCACCAATTTGAGATTCGCAATCACCGGGGCGGCACC
>JASLKT010000095.1:374-801 GCA_030747395.1 Candidatus Thalassarchaeaceae archaeon | reverse complement strand
AAATCCTAGAGCCGTTGTCCAGTCTTGACTCGACCGTTTCCGCCATTGGGGACCTGAACTCCTCTTCGCATTCCCAGCAGATGAATACGTAGTCAGACATGTCCTCCATCAGGTTGCTTCCCCTTGGATCCATCTCCTCGCCGCAGTGCGGACAGGCATACATACAGAGAACAGGGGCTATTTTCCTCCTGAAGTCGACTATGTCCTGTGGTGTGCCCACCAATTCTAGCATCTCGTGATCCCTGGCTGCTTCTAGGCCCCTCGTCTCCAGTTGGTCCCTGATCTTTGAGCGCTGCTCGTCCTTGGATTCATCATCGAATGTGTTCTCCAGTTTGACGATAAGTTCGATTGTCTTGCCGAGTCTGTTCATCACCAGCTTCTTGTTCCTGAATGCCTCCACCCTGGCCATCCTGAGTTGTTCCTTCTT
>JASLKT010000095.1:0-364 GCA_030747395.1 Candidatus Thalassarchaeaceae archaeon | reverse complement strand
TTTTCGAGCAGTTCCGCGAGCAGGTCTTTCTGCTCCCTCTTGAATCTCTGCTCCTCGATCTTGTCTACCTTCTTCTTTCCGTCCTTGGAAAGAACATCGGCCAGGAATCTCTGCTTGCTTGATGTTCTCGGACCTGATTTGACCGCATCTATGACTGATGTTGCTATCCCCTTCTTCAAGCCGTAATTGTTGATTAGGGTATCAACATCCATCTTCTTCAGATCGCCGACTTTGATGCCACCATCGGAGAGAATCTGAGCGGTGTTCTCATCTATTCCCCTTCGGAGAAGTGCTAGGTAGGTATCCTTCTTTGCCATTATTACACATCCCTAGGCCTGAGCTCCCTCGCACCGTGCCGTGCCTC
>JASLKT010000094.1 GCA_030747395.1 Candidatus Thalassarchaeaceae archaeon | reverse complement strand
CCAATCCTTCGCCACCGAAAATAAGTGACTTCATACCACCCACTTTGCCGATTTGATAGTTGACGCCACCAGTGAATGCGACGACGTGTCCCGTATCGACTGTGATTGTTTGTCCGGGTTGAATTGGAATTTCTTTAATCGCCCCAAACGAGCAGTAGTAGACACGCCCAGTCTGGCCACCAGTGAAGGCTCGGATGAAGAACATGCTTTCACCACTAAAAGCACCCTTCAAACCTTGGAATTGTGTGTCTGTTTCGACGTTGGGTGTGCACGCTAGGAACGATCCACCTTGTATGAACAGATTTTGCCCTGGTTGGACATCGAACCAAGAGATGTCACCTGGAATAGAGGGTGCCAAACTGACCCATCCACCTGAAGGCCCTGCTGTGAATGTATTGAGGAAGAATGACTCGCCTCCAAGCGCGGCCTTTGCCATGCTCTTGAAGAAGCCGCCAATGCCTCCGCCACCACTCATTCCGGTTGCCATTTCGACACCGGATTGGCAGACCATTGCTCCGGGTTCGGCTTTAACGGCTTCACCGGGCTCTAAGGCCAATGTCAACATTGTATAGGCTGGATCAAATTCAAGATGCTCTTGCATGCCTCAATGTCTACCGAATCAGTGTTTGATTGTTCTCTATGCTTCATGTCAATCAAAGATACGAATTACAGCAGGGGCTAAGAATGCAACAAAGCTGAAAATCCACAGGATTAGAGGGATTGAATCTAGACCCGTATCGAAGTTCATCCAGTAGGTGAAATAATTCTGATTTTGAACAATTGCACTCTCCATTTGAGCGGCATCATCATCACCGATCATCGATG
>JASLKT010000093.1 GCA_030747395.1 Candidatus Thalassarchaeaceae archaeon | reverse complement strand
TAACAAGCTGACCGATGTTGACTACGCAGACGATCTTGCTATTACTGCTGATACCGTTTTAGATGCGGAGAAACTCCTTCATCTTCTAGAGGATGCAGCCAAAGAAGTTGGGTTATACGTCAACGCATCTAAAACGAAACACATCAATTTTAACCAAGAGGGTACTATTAAAACAAAGGCAGGTAACAGTATTAAGGCTGTAGAAAATTTCATTTATCTTGGAAGTGAAAGCAACTCTACTGAAAAAGAACTTAAAATTCGTATAGCTAAAGCCTGGGCAGCTCTAAATAAAATGAACTCTGTATGGAAATCAAATCTTCCAGACAAACTAAAGCGTGAATTTTTCCGTGCCACGGTTGAAAAAGTTTTATTATATGGTGCAACAACATGGACCCTAACCAAATATCTTGAATCTAAATTAGACGGTACCTATACCAGAATGCTTAGAGCTATTCTGAACATTTCCTGGAGAGAACACCCAACGAAGGAACAACTTTATGGGCCCATACCAGCTATATCAAAAATCCTTCGAGAGCATCGAATGCGCTTTGCTGGCCATTGCTGGAGGGCTAAGCAAGAGCTTGCAAGTGACCTTCTAATGTGGTCGCCTACACATGGCACATCTCGGGCAGGACGTCCAAAAATGAATTATATTGATCAGCTGAGTAGAGATGCTGGATGCCAGCCTGGTGACCTCGCTATATTAATGGAAGACCGTCATGGTTGGCGTGATAGGATAAAAGTCCGAGAAAACTCGACCAGATGATGATGATGATGATGATGATGATGATGATGATGATGATGATGATGATGATGATGATGATGATGATGATGATGATGA
>JASLKT010000092.1 GCA_030747395.1 Candidatus Thalassarchaeaceae archaeon | reverse complement strand
CGTCGGTCGCACCCTGGGCGTCTGTGCGGTCGCGCCGTCGCCCTTGACCGGCGCCGTCTTCGCCGATTCTGCCGTCCGGCGTCCGACGCTCGCCGGCGTCTTCGCCCCGCCGCGCGCCGTCTTGACCCGTTTCACCGGCGTCTCGTCCACCATCGTCGGTCTCGCTCGATCTTTATTCCCCGACCGTCCACCATCGTTCTCTCTGTTTGCGTACGACTCGTCTCGCGCGTTCGCGTTCGCGTTCGCGTTCGCGTTCGCCTCGAGCGCGCGCGTCGTCGTCGTCTCGTGCGCCGAGACGGACGCGTACGCGTCGAACCGAACGAGAAACCGCGCGTCCGTCGTCTGCGCGGAAACGAGAGACGGGGACGACGCGCGCGTCTCTTTCGTCGTCTCTCTCGTCGCCAGACACGTCGTCGTCGTCGCCATCATCATCATCATCATCATCATCATCTTCCCGAACGACCCATCGCACGTCCGTCTCCCCATGCCGACGACCGACGGACGACCGACGGATGAGAACGACCGACGGACCGTCGCTCGCGCGCCTCGCGCCTCGCGCGCGGTCGTCCTCTCCCGTCGCCCGTCGGTCGTCCTCGGCGTGGGGAGACGGACGTGAGTCCCTCTGATGACCGATCATGACTCGTGTACAATGTCTGTGACCCACGGGGACATGAGACTCAAACACCCGCGTGTCATACGACAACACCAAACGGCGCGATTCGTTCGAGCGGCCGCACACGACGACGACGACGGGAGACGACGGAGGAGGCGTTCGATGGAGACGTCGCGCGCCGAACGCGCGGGTTTACTCGCGTCCTCGTCCTCGCGCGATGACGCGTGTGATG
>JASLKT010000091.1 GCA_030747395.1 Candidatus Thalassarchaeaceae archaeon | reverse complement strand
ATCGTCATTCTATTGGTCACCGCATTTTGGTTTTGGATGTGGGGAATTATGGGTATGATTCTGGCAGTACCTATGGCGGTAATTGTGAAGATTATCCTCAGCAATATCCCTGAAACCCGCCCCATCTCAATCTTGCTTTCAGAGAGAGCACCAGTCGTCGAAGAGGAGTAGAAATGGATTTGTGGATTGTTGGCGGTTTCGCGTTTGCAATCATCATACTGAGTATCAACTTCTGGTGGTTTTCAGTTGGTCAAAAGAAAGCTCGACACGATCGAGATTGGGCGACAGATAATGCCAACTTAGCACGTTTTGAAATTACTGATGAATTGGTCACATTGCACAATCGTCGAGATTTCACTTGGCGTACAACTAGAGACTTTGATGAGAATTGGGACGAATGGTCATTTGACCCGAAGGATCTCAAAGACATCTGGTATGTTGTCGATTACTTCCACAAGATTAGGGGAATGGCTCATACGATGATTGGCTTCGAATTTTCAGACAATCGGTTTTTGATGGCCTCCTTTGAAGTTCGCCGCGAGAAAGGTGAGAAATTCCATCCGTGGACAGGGATGTGGAACGAATTTGAACTCATCCTGATTTGGGCGACAGAGCGTGATTTACTCGGTGTGAGAACCAATGCACGAGGCAACGATGTCTACCTCTACCCATGCGATGTTCTACCACACAAGCAGAACGCCTTGTTACAAGCAATGATGCAGAGAACAAATCAACTCGCAGAAAATCCAGAATGGTACAACACAATCACTTCCACCTGCACGACATCCATCACACAAATTGTCAACCGGGTCACCCCCGGGAGAGTGCCATTCACATGGCGTGCGTATCTGCCCGGTT
>JASLKT010000090.1 GCA_030747395.1 Candidatus Thalassarchaeaceae archaeon | reverse complement strand
GCATCTCTTTTGGTTTCAATTACAATTCTCATTCCATCTTTATCTGTTTCATCTCGAAGTTCTGCAATTCCTTCTATTTTTTTATCTCTTGCTAAATCTGCAATTTTTTCAATTAAGCTTGCTTTATTTACTTGATATGGAATTTCTGTTATTATAAGAGAATCTCTTCCTTTACTGTTTGGTTCAACGTGTGCTGTTCCTCTCATTTTAACTTTTCCTCTTCCGGTATCATATGCCTCTCTTATTCCATCTATACCTAAGGCTTTTCCTGCGGTTGGAAAGTCTGGTCCCTTTATATGTTTTATTAAATCTTCTACTCCACAATCTGGGTTATCTATAACCTCTATTAAGCCATTAATAACCTCTCTAAGGTTGTGTGGTGGAATTTTTGTTGCCATACCAACAGCAATACCCTCTGAACCATTTACTAAAAGGTTTGGAAAAACTGCTGGAAGAACTGCCGGTTCTTTTAAGGTTTCATCAAAATTATTTGTCCATGCAACTGTTTCTTTATCAAGATCTCTTAATAATTCTCCCCCTATTTTAGACATTCTTGATTCTGTATATCTCATTGCTGCGGCTCTATCACCGTCTACAGAACCAAAATTTCCTTGGCCTTGAACAAGTTGATGTCTCATAGAAAAGTCTTGTGCCATTCTAACCATAGCATCATATATTGAACTATCTCCGTGAGGGTGATATTTACCTAAGACATCTCCAACAACTCTTGCAGACTTTTTATATGGTCTATTCCAATAACAGCCTAAATCATTCATACCATATAAAATTCTTCTATGAACCGGTTTTAATCCGTCTCTTGCATCGGGCAATGCCCTAGACATAATAACGGACATTGAATA
>JASLKT010000008.1 GCA_030747395.1 Candidatus Thalassarchaeaceae archaeon | reverse complement strand
GCCAAACATTGGTCCACTCTGCATTCTCTCCGGTCTTGTCGACATCATTGGCCAAATCGCCATCTCCATCACTGTCGACATTGATGTCAAGATCCCATTCGTAATCGGTCAGATATGAACTGGAATCGCCTGCTGCTGAGTCCGAGCCATCCAACTGAATGGTAGTCATTGCATCGACCGTGTCATCACTGGTCTCCATTTCTTCTTCACAAATCCAAGCCAGGATGAATGTGCCTGCTGGAGCATCATCACCCGTGCAATCGTCGTCTTTGTAATGGACAATCGATGCTGTCGGAAGAGCGGCATCAGCAGAAGCGACGACGATGGTTTTCTCTTCGATGTCGGCCATATCACCACTGTCTGTAACTGTCAGTTTGATGGTTCTAGCTCCTTCCACATTGTATGTGTGAGTCACCGTGGATAGGCCAATGCCTTCCTGTGTATTGTCGTCACCAAAATTCCATTCAAAGGTCATTTGATCGTTATTTGGATCTCGTGTTCCTGATGCATCAAATGTGACTGTATCTCCAACTTTGACGGTTCCAGAAGGTGAGATTGTGAACGATACGATGGGAGCAGCATTGCTCGACATCGTTTCAAGGCACCCAGCCATTGCAGTGGCCAGAAGAAGGGTGGCGGTGAACAGCACGGTGGCGCGTCGCATGAACTCAAGGGGGCGCTCGTCCATCATCAACCATTCGCTAAGATGGACGCCTACGGCGTCAGAAGAAATCGAAAGTCTGCTGGCGGCTTCCTAACAGCAAATCCTTGGCTGACCACCCATACACTTCTGTTATTCGGCCCATGGCTCGAGCAAGGCGTTCAGCATAGAACGACCAATCAGGAACAGGAGGTGCATCACCTGTCTCTGCGACCAGCCATGGTTCGACGGTTAGAGGGCGTTTCTTGGATTCTGTAACGATGTAACTCACCTTCATCCCTGGAGTGAATTGCAATCCGCGTGCAATCCGTTTGCGAGCAGCCTGCACGTAGGGCAAGCCATCGGGATTGGAATAAACTGAGAAATCCACCGTCCCGTCCTTCAGAACCTTGCCTTTGCAAGAACGACTGATGATGAGATCCTCAACATCGACCTCGCCTGCTTTGACCGAACGAATCAGGCTGATGACGTGTTTGTAGGCTCCATCCTCATCACCATCTAGAATCCGCTCAAATGTACCCATCATCGTACTGTTGAGAAGATCGAATGAATCGGTCCTTCGAACCTCATATCCACGAATCAATAACTCTTCTTCGGGCCAAACCACGCGACCGACATATCGCTTCTTGGCACCATGACTGAAGAAGACTGAGAGGCCTTTCTCAAATTCTAGTTCAGCACCTTCTTTGGTGAATCTACTGGCCAATTCATGGCCGAAAGTAACCAATGGTTCCTTTCCTTCTTCTGGTGCTGAAACAAAAACAGAATCAGTATCGGAATAGACCACTGGATGGCCTTCTTCTTCCAATGCGTGGATGATTTTCTTGATGTTGGATCGCGCCCAAGCCGTGATGGCTGAGCCGATGTCCTGATGGGTGAACCGATAGAAAGCCGAGGCGAATACTCCGTAGAAAGTATTCATCAGAATTTTCACGGCTGATTGCATCTGATCATGGAATAGGCGGGTAGATTCATCCTTCGCACTTTTCATCAGTGCTTTGTGTTCGTCACGTTGTGCCATCAAATCCTGCAACAATCGTGGCACAAGGCCGTCACGCACCTCCTTCTTGAGAAATTTCGTGCCGCTCGGAGACTGGTTCACTTCAGTGGATTCATCCGAACTGTCAACTCTAGTTGTATGACAGATGTTGTTGGTAATCATAATCGAAGGATACATCGATTTGAAATCGAGCACTGCAACCCACGGATAACGACCCCCTTCGATATCATGAACATAGCCACCAGTAATCGCATCTGATTTACCACCTCGACGAGTCATCGGTACGGCAATATTTTCTCGATCGGCCAAGCGAATGACCAAACTATCCAACCACTGACTCGTCGAACCGCCCACAGCGGTCTCCAATGGCACCTTACCAACTGCAGCGAGAGCTTCCTTGCGTGCGGTTGCGGAAATGGCATCTAGAATCTCGATGGGTAACAATGCGTCTTGCGCACAATATTCGAGAACTACATCTGGACGGGAAGCCCATTCCTCATCCATGCGGCTGGCATCCACATCCATCTTGCGCAGTTCCTCGCGGTCAGGAAACAGCAATTCAGAGACGAATTTGAGAGTCTCGCGCTTGGGACGTAGTGTCATTCGTGCCTCCCACCAAGCATCCATTACACAACGGCCTGTCAAGGTCCATTTGCGATTTTGTTGGCGATTGGCCAGAATAGGTGGGCCACGCATCCCTCCTTTGCAGGCCTCTTCGGTGATGGGAATACGACCCCACCCCGCAAGCGTTGCTTTTGTCAATCGGTCCTTGCGATCTTCCAATTCCTCCATGCGCTCTTTGATTTTAGGTAAATCGAAATTATCGATATTGTATCCCGTAATGATATCGGGGTCACTATCGCGTACCAAGCGCGTCAAGCCTTCCAGCATCTCGCGTTCATCGCCTCGGAATGTATGCGTCTCACTTTGGCCATTTTGTTCAACAACGGCTGCTGCACAGAGGATTCTCCCCGATTCAATACTGGTTTCCAAATCAAACGAGAAGGTGACAAGGGGGGCTGCGAATGCTTCGACTGCGCGTAAATCATCAATGTGGCAGCGGGCTACCTGATCAGTAGGATACAAACCACGACCCCCGGCATCACGAATGGCGTCACCATCCTTTGGAAGCAATTCACCTTTCCAAGCAATGTGTGGACCAAGATCCAGTTCAAGCAACAAACGTTGTGGAAACACAATATCTGCACTACTCAATTCCCAATTCGATTTCAAGGATTCTCGAATTTTTGGAACATTGTAGGGTTGCTTGACCTCAACCTTCCAGTGTGGCTTGATTCCCAAATCAGTCCACTTGTCCACTGGAGAATGAATTAGAGTGACATCTTTCACGTTGCGAGCCTTTTCCAATCGCTCTTCAATATCAGTCGGTAATTCTGCAGTCTTTCCAGGTACTGCAATTTCAAGAAAGGGTCGCAATCCATGAACCAACAGAAGTGTAGAGTGGCCCTCACGCGCGCGCAACCAGAGTTCGACCACTGTTTGTGAGCCAAAATGATGGTAGGAAGCCGAGACAATACAGGCCTCCTCTTCAGCGGACATGAACCTTGATTGAGGCGGGTGTCTTTGAATTCTATGGGGTGCATCGCCCTCATTGGTTTGAGAAAACGCAGGCGGAATGGTTGAGAACCACCCCCTGCGTTCGCGAACTAGCCTGATATACGGAAATGGGAGCAATTGTCATGGAGGAGCAAATCGATTGGGACGCACTCACCTTCTCGTTTACTCCGACAGATACGATGTATGTGGCCAAGTGCAAACTTGGTGAAGAGTGGTCACAAGGCGAGATGATGCCCTTTGGTGACATCACTATTTCTCCCGCTGCAGGTGTCCTCAACTACGGCCAAGGCCTCTTTGAGGGCATGAAGGCACAACGTAGTGTCAATGGAGGCATTGTCCTATTCCGCCCAGAGCGAAATGCGGCTCGCCTGCAGACGGGCGCGAAGCGCTTGGGCATGCCACCCGTTCCCGAAGAAATGTTCCTTGATGCTGTGGAAAGCGTGGTCGCGGCCAATGCACGTTGGGTTCCACCCACTGGTAAGGGGGCCCTCTACATCAGACCCGTATTGTGGGGCACTGGTGCGATTCTAGGCGTATCACCTGCTCCCGAATACACATTCATGATCTATGTCTGTCCAGTTGGGCCTTACTTCAAGGGTGGAATGCATCCCATTTCTCTGAAGGTCAGTGATGACTATCATCGGGCTTGCCCAGGTGGTTCGGGAGGCGTCAAGGCCATTGGAAACTATGCGCCGGGGATGATGCCCTCCAAGGGCGCAAAGAGTGAAGGGTTTGCCGAAATTATCTATCTTGATGCTGTTGATCATCGCTACATCGAGGAAGTTGGAGCTGCCAATTTCTTCTGCGTCAAAGATGGCGTCATCTACACACCTGAATTGACTGGAACCATCCTCCCTGGAATCACACGTGCGTCAATTATTGATTTGGCTCGCAACAAAGGTTACGAAGTTCGAGAAGAGAAAGTTGACATCGAATTTGTCTTGCAAGCAGACGAATGTTTCTGTGCTGGTACGGCTGCAGTGATTAGCCCCATTGGTTCGATTTGTCATGGAGACATTTGCACGATGTATTCCAATAACGAGGTTGGAGCCGTTACGGGTGAATTGTATGACGCCCTCACAGGAATCCAAACGCAGGTTGAAGCAGATGTCTTCGGATGGATTCGAGCAGTGCCCATCCCCAATATTGAGGCTGAATGATTACTTGCGACGCTTTCGGCGTTCACTCGGTTTGCGGCCTTTTGCTGTCTTGAACGATTTGCGTTGACTTTGTCCACGTTTATCTCCGGCCTTAGGACCACTTGTTTTGGCTGCCTTCTCAGCAGCCTTCGCTTCGGACTGTTGACTATTCCATGCACTTCCAATCACCTGAAGAATGCCTTCTTTGGAATCTGCTCCGGTTGCTGAGAGAGCATCTGCGGTTGAAATCCACAATCGACCTTCCTGTGCATGTGGGCGAGAAGGGTGGCTGGTATTTTCCTCACGCTTCATCTTGCGAATACCTGCACTGCGAGCAGCATAAGCCAAACCATCGAGAGAAGGATTGACCACTGAACGGTTCTTGGAAACCCGGCGTCCAGAGCGGCGACTGGTCTTCAAATCGAAGTAACCCGGCCAAACGACGATGCGGTCTGGGTGGTTCGCCATCTCTGTCCCTCTGAGAATGGGAACAGGTCCTCTGTTGTCAACCTTCACTCTAGTAGAACGCCGTTAATGACGCCGTGACTGCCTGGTCGACTGGTGATTCGGACTTGTCCCTTGTCTGTTTCAACAACTGCGCCCTTGGTCATGATGTTACGTCGGACGTAGTTGGGATCCGCTGCATTCTCTGATACGGATTGGAGTGTTGCTTGTGTGACCTTGCCCGTCTTCTTGTCGGCGACATTGATGACCGTGTCAAACAAAACTCGGACGGATTGTGAACCAGCACGCTTACGGTAACACTTGCGACTTGTATCACCAATCATGGTGAACTGCTTCTCCGAGGCAATTTCAGTGCGACGCTTGCCGCGATAACTGCTTGGTCGCTTGAGTCGACCGCCGGATGACTTGCGTCGTGAGATACCGTGCCAGTGTGCCATAGTGCTTCCCTCTGGGAATCGGGCGACCTACTTCCCTTATTTCAAGAGCGCGATTGACAATTTTTGTCATCCGGTGGGTAAATAGCCGAAACACGGCCCGGCAGAATTGGCGATAACTGTGAGTGAGGGACGCTTAGAATTCAAAATAGAGTTGCGTGATGAAGTTGGGCAATTGGCTCTTGTAAGCCGTGAATTTGCAAATCGTGGAATCAATATTGAGACCATGTGCGCGATTGATACCAACGTAGTCATCGTTACCAACCAAACCGTTGAGGCTCGTATGGCATTGGATTCACTGGAAATTTCATACGCCACCACCCAGTTGCTATCACAATCCATGCCAGACAAACCTGGTGCACTCGCGGATTTCTCAGAACGCTTGGGTGAAGCGGGTGTTAGTATCACTTCGATATATGTGCTATCAAGAATCCAAGGTGCGACAGAACTGGCCTTCTCGGTTGATAATATCGACAAGGCACGCGCTACACTCAACCTGCATGAATCAGTTCCACCCTGATTAGACCAAAACTAGGTCGAGTTCAGAAAGAACGGTTCCATCTTCGCGCAGCAATCGCGCATGGATATGGTCACCTCTGACCAATGAACCAATTCCAGAAGGGGTACCACAGAATAGTAAATCTCCTTTTTCCAATGGGGCCCATTGAGATAAACTGTTGAGCAGATCGAGTGGAGGGAACGACATTTCTCCAATGGTTGCTTCTTGTCTTGGTTCACCGTTGATTGCGAGTTCCAAACGAAGATGGGCGAGGCCTACAGGAGGTTCGACAAAATTGCCGACGATGGCGCTGTTGGCAAAACCCTTCGATTGAGTCCAAGGCATTCCTTCAGATTTGGCTATATTCTGAGTATTACGATCTGTCAAATCTAAACCCACTGCAATTTGAGAAAGGCCCATATCTTCGCCCAATTTGAGTACCAATTCCACCTCATGATGCACTTCATCCAAATGTGTAGGGAGCATCATCTCACAACCTACTGGAGGTTGAGCGAGTGCGGCCCAAGGCTTGAGGAAAAAACGCGGAGATTTGAGGGGTTGTCCACCCATTTCTTTGGCGTGGGACGCGAAGGTTCGAAGGGCACACCAGATGCTCGGCATGGTTAGCCGAGTGAGTGGTTGAACATCAAATGAGCGGGAGAATTGAAAGAGTGTCGATTCCTCGTTTAGACGTGGCCAAGAAGGATTGGAAATTGAAAGGCCGCAAGCCGGTGCGACACAAGAAAATCAAGAAGCTCATAGAGAGGTTGACGGTTCCTCTTGGAGTTGAGGCCGACTTGTCGTCTGCTTTCCTTGAAACCGCTACTTTTGGACCATGGAATATGTTGATTGTTGACAAATCACCCCTAGGCATGGAAGTCGAAGATTTGGAGGGTGAAACTATTGCTTTTCCAACATTACGCGGTATCCTTGCTTGGAATCCCACACGAAAATGGTGTGATGTTGACCACGGAGCAATCCCCTTCCTGATGAATGGTGCCGATTGTATGGCCGCAGGGATTCACAGTGCCTGTGACTGCATTGAAGCTGGAGATCTCATTTGGATTCGTGACCAAGCCCATGGTAAACCGTTGGCTATCGGCTGGGCCATGATGGACTCAAGCGAAATGGTCGATGCCGTAAAAGGCAAAGCCGTGAAAATGCTTCACCACATTGGTGACGAACTTTGGGAGCTTGAGTTGTAATCACTCAACCTTGCGAACGCTGACCGCATTGGGCCCTCGATCACTTTCTCCAACTTCGAATTCGACGGTGTCGCCGTCTTCTATTCTTCCTTCGATGTTGGATATGTGAACAAAGAGGTCGCTTTCCCCCTCACGTTCGATAAATCCGAAGCCTTTCGTCTGATTAAACCACTTGACAGTACCTTGTGCCATAACACCCGCGCGCACGCTCATAGTAATTGAGCAGGTACCCTTGATGATTTCCTAAAATGCTTAGTTTGAGACTAACAAATTTTTCCGAACATGATTTCTGTAAACAAAACATGAGAGCATTATTCAAGGGAAGGCACAACCACGTCATATGATGCGCCGTTTGCTCACTCTGACCTTGGCACTTTCGCTTTGCCTTCCCGTTGCTATTGCAGCGGAGAATTCTGGTGTCAATCGAACCATCGAAGTAGATGGAACACCCATCGATTCAATTCATACACCGGACGTGTCCACTGACGGCGACAATTTCACAATCTGGGTAAGTTTGTCTGATGAGGCAAACGGGAATGGAACCACTGTGGAATGGACTGTTCAACAATGCATCAACAGCGGTGTATGCAACCCACCAGAAAGAATCTCAATGAATTACACGGAGGATAGAAGTAAATGGACCAGTACCATCACACCCGTTGACACACATTCTTACATCAATTACGACATCGTTCTAATCTATGCGGATGGAGAGGATGAGAAGGTTCCAGAGGGTGGTTTTTCAGAAGGTGGAAAGGTGTGGTCTGATTGTTGGGTTTCCGGTGAAGAAAGCGGTGGTGAGGGCTGCTCAGTGGATTCAATCATCGCTTCCGACCCAGGGGAAACATCGTTGCCAGCACCCGCATTGGTATCTACAATCCTCGTGGGTCTATCCGCTGCATTGATTGCAAAGCGAGATGACTAAGCGTCGTCGATGATGGGGATGGCTCACCAAAGGTGAGCCAATGGGAATGACAATCACTGACAAACAGATTGCGAAACTTCGAAAGGCGTTTGATGCAAATCCATCAAACAAAGTGGCACAAAATGCTGTGACTGGCGTTCAACTTCCTAAATTAGCTCTAAATCGAAGTATTGTCCAAAATACGGACAACACGTTCAGCATCAAGTTGGATGAATGGAAAGTCACGTCGCAGAAGAGTAGTGGCCGTTGCTGGCTTTTCGCCGCTCTGAATCTTTTCAGAGTAGGTGCAATGAAGAAAATGAATATCAAGAATTTCGAATTTAGCCAGGCCCACATTCACTTCTGGGACAAGTTTGAGCGCTCAAACCATCTCCTTGAGGCCATTATTGATACTGCTGATCGGCCAGTGGATGATCGGACCATTCACTTTCTTCTTTCCGACCCCATTGGCGATGGTGGACAATGGAATATGGCGATGAATCTCATCGAGAAACATGGCCTTGTCCCAAAATCGGTTTATCCCGAATCCAATTCAAGCAGTGCAACGCGATGGATGAATATGGAATTGAAAAATATCCTTAGAAGTTCTGCTTGCGAAATTCGAGCGATTCTCGAAAATGGTGGAAGCGAGAATGAGGCGCGAGCGCACAAAGAGAAGCGTGTCTCAGACATCTGGAATATGCTGTGCATCCATCTGGGAACACCCCCAACTAGTTTCGATTGGCAGTGGAGAGACAAAGACAACAAATTCCATCGCAAGGGTGCGATGACTCCTCAAGAATTTGCAGAGGAATATGTGGATGTGGATTGGAGGAACTATGTCTGTATCGTCAATGACCCCCGCAATGAATACTATCAAACCTACACAGTTGATTATCTACAGAATGTTGCAGGGGGGCCTTCTGTTGTCTACCTCAATGTTCCAAGTGAAGAAATGAAATCTGTTACGCAGAAACTCCTCGAAGATGGAATACCGGTTTGGATGGGATGTGATGTTGGTAAGGAGATGGATCGCAAAGGCGGATATTGGGATGCCAATTTGTTCAATGTCAGTGACCTGTATGGTGTCGAGTATGGAATGAACAAAGAGAATCGTTTGCAACATGGACAGACCATGATGACACATGCGATGCTATTCACTGGGGTCGATGTGGTGGATGGTAAACCTCGACGATGGCGCGTTGAGAATTCTTGGGGTGACGACACGGGTCAGAAGGGATATTACACGATGAATGACTCTTGGTATGACGAATACATGTTCGAGATTGCTGCACCCAAAGACTACCTTACAGAGAAAATGCTGAAGGGATTGGAAACTGAACCTGTGGTCCTACCAGCCTGGGATCCAATGGGTTCTCTAGCTTAGGGCTAGATCCACTCCGACACTTTTCGAAGACATTGTTTGGATTCAGGTACGAATGCGCCGAACAACCACCAATCGTGGAACATCCCCGGCCAGATGTCGACTTCAATATCGACGCCGGCGGTTTTGGCTTTCTCACCCACCTTTCGACTATCATCAAGTAAAATCTCTCGATCACCAACGAGAATCAGTGTTCGTGGAAGACCTGTGAAATCACCGAACATTGGAGATATGTATGGATCCTTCCGATCTGCAGAATCAGGAACGTAATGGCCAGCACAATCATTCGGAATACCGTGGAATATCATTGGATCTGCTTTTGCCAGCGTCTTGTAGGTCTGTGAACTACAGGTCAGATCGGTCCATGGGGAGAACAACACAGCAGCATCGGGGAGGCGTAACCCTTCGTCGCGCAGCCGCATCATCAATGCTAAACTGAGGCCGCCACCAGCCGAATCACCACTGAGAATGATTTGTGAATCGGGATTGTCAGCAATAATGGCCTTCCATGCCTGCATAACATCGTTTAGAGCGGCGGGATAAGGATGCTTGGGGGCCAAGCGATAGTCGATTGAATGGCAAACACAAGAGGTTGTCTTGGATAGATTAGCCAAACCGATTCGATGTGTCGTGCGTGAAGAACCGATACAGTAACCGCCACCATGTAGAAACACGATGATGGTGTTTGGTCGTACATTCTTTTTTGGAATGAAGGTCACACCCGGTACATTTTCATAATGAGTATTCTCTGAGCGGACGCCAAACGGGCTCAGCAACTTCCCCCAAAACCATGTTTGTGGATGAACAAAAAAACGAATGAGGCCTGGTGATGGGCGAAACAATCGGTAAAGGGTCTTGTTCGGTCGAAGAGAGGTGGACACCAAAGCACTGCGGATGCTCATGCAATCACCCGGACCAATGTTCACAAAGGCGTTCGAGGAGGCGGCGGGCAGGGATGCCCCATTGGACAATGGTGACCGAGGCTTCACTTCTGTCTGCTGCCAATTTTCCTTCTTCGAAACCTGGTGCTCCGAGGTCGGATGGCACGAGTGGTAGTTTATCACCACCACTCAACACAGTAATATGAACACCATTTTCCTTGACTTCACTTGTCATCAATTCTGTATTTTGATGACCTTCTGCTTGCAACAATCGTGCAATGGCTTCCATCAATTGCTCGGCAGGATCTATACCTACACCCGACGGTAAACCTTCAGATTCACCAATCGAAGGGCCATACGCATCGAGAAAAGGAAGGTCTTGATCGTGTTGTGCGAGTAAATCATCGAGACCCCTGCCCAAAACGCGCTTCTTCGACATGAGGTTCACTCCAGGGTGATATTCCACCGTTGAGCTAGATTAACCGCAAGGTCGCGATAATCCTTCCCACCATTCGATTCCGGCGCATGAATGTGGATTGGAATACCTTCACTAGGTGCTTCAGCGAGTTTGATGTTTCGACGAATCGGTGGTTCAACAATCAAATCACCAAATGTTTCCTTCAATTGACTCTGAACTTGACTATTGAGTAACGTTGGCGCATGCATTGTCATCATCACTCCATCAAATCCAAGATTGGGATTGAGGCGACGTCGAACTTCTCGAATTGTGGCAGATAGCATGGCAACACCTTCCAAGGCGAAAAATTCGGTTTGTACTGGAACGAGGACCGCATCACTTGCAACCAAGGCATTGATGGTGACGAGACCCAAACTTGGTGCGGTGTCGAGTAGAATGAGATCGTAGTGTGGCAATAGGGATTCAAGACCTTCGGATAGACAACGTTCACGCCCAAGGCGCGTAGAGAGTTCTTGTTCAAGTCCCACCAATGATCTCTCGCCAACAACGAGGTGGAGGCCTTGAACAGCAGTTGCGTGGCGACACGAGGCTGCCTGTTCTGGTTCGGTGAAAAGAGTTCGAGTGGTGTGCATGACTCGACTTTTGTCAATGCCTAGTCCAGTTGCACAATTTCCTTGCTGGTCACAATCTACCACCAATACTCGTACGCCATGCATAGCCAAGTGTGTGGCGACATTGATGACTGTAGTTGTCTTTCCAACACCACCTTTCTGATTCATGATTGTAACAACTCGACCACGATTGGCAGGGGTTGGACCTGCCCTAGGGAGTTCAATTTCAGAACGGGGTTCTGCTGAACTCAAAGGGTCTGAATCAGGTCCCTGAATCTCTTCTTCAGTGAATTCTACCACCAAAGGTGCTGCGACCGCCTCAGGCAGCAGATCATCCTCATCCATGATGCATCCCAATTGCGTCCGCCCTTGCAGCGCTCTTGAGGCTGACGGGGCAATTCAGGGGGGAAATGGCGATTTGATGCACATTACGCTGGGCTCGAAGTTAGGACCCAACCAGCCATTCGTCCCGTTTCAGCATCCATTCCGACCCGAAGACTCTGTTCGGTGTTGCCCGTTGTCCAAGTGCGTTCCAGATACACGGTGACCTTACCACCCATGATGTCGAATTCATCCAACCATTCTGAAACCGCATTTTCTTCTGGAACAACCAGTGCATAGCCGATTTGGACATCACTCCGGAGGTTTCCATTGGAGGTGATTTGTGGGTTCAAATCCGGATAGTAAGTGGCTGAAACCATGCGGCTCTCTAGTGATGCCAATTTGTGGGTTTGAGGGATTTGATCTCGAGAATGTTCTGGTTTCTCATCCACAGTGAAGAAACCGTCACCTGAATTGTAGCAATTTTCACCGCCAGGCCATGTGACACGAACCCATCCTGCATCACTAGAACTAATCCATGATAGATTCCATGTGGGGTCACTGCCTGTTCTGTCATCCTTAGCTGCAAACACGTAACCATCAGCATTGAGCGCTGTATTCGCCTCTGGGAATGCCGCTGCGTCAGCCATTACACAACTTACTGCTTGCTCAAGATTGAATCGACTTGAGGAATTATCAGGCATGTGGTTTACCCATGATACTCGTTGTGATGCCGACGGTTTGCCATCAGAACTATCGGGGCGTGTGGCATAGTATGTCTGCCAATCCAAGAGTTCGTTTCCACGCTTGAATGATGTCTGTTCCAGAGTATATTTTACCACAAATTCGCCTTCAGGGAAAGTGAGGTCAATCGCTTCAGATTCTGTGAACGAACAACCGGATTCGGTTTTGGATTTGTCAATGTAAACATCAACGATTTGTTTTGCTGCCAATGGTTGTCCTGGGATGGCCCATAGTACCATTTCCGCTCTGCCTAGACATTCTCCAATTTTGATGTGAGACATTCTGATTTGAATCGCATCTTGACCACCGATCGTGCTCGTTGAACCCACTTGCCAACTCCAATAGCCATCATCGGTTTCACCGGTCAATCCTTCTTCAAGAACCGTCAATCCAAAGATATCGTAAAGATTGACAGGATGCATTGGCAATACTGCTGCACCAATCAGTTCTGAGATTGTATTCGAACCAATCAGGCCATCGAATGTCGTCGCCTCTGAACTGAAAGATTGGCCTTCCGAGTCAACAAAATTGAGTGCGGTTTGTGAACGCAACAAACTTCTTTCTGTGATTTCGTGCCACTGATTGACTTCAAGATCCAACTGATTGTTTCTCCGCAACCATTCTAGAGAACTGCAACTATCTTGATTGATGGCTGACCAAGTATATCCTGAGAGGTCGGCACTGAGATCATAGTTGAGATTTGATTGGACGGTGTTCCAATTTCTCCCATAGGCATCTTTGGCCATTACAGCCCCTTCAAGGTCTGTATCACTAGGGTCGAGAAGGTCACTGATGGCCCCATCTGTAATGGATGATGAACCCGTACCTGTGAATTCAATACGTAATTCATCACAGACATCATCCAATGCACTGGGCGATAGTGCATCACGTAGCAGGGCAACCATTTCATCTCCATCTGCTAGAAGCAAACCATTGCTCACGGTGAACTGTAAATCATCACCATAACGAGAAGGGGCCGTTTGATAGACGGATGCCTCATTGCTGAGATACCACCACCCTCCGGCTCCAGCCAACAATAGCACGACAAGAATGGTTGCAATGGTGGTTCCATCTTTGTACCATGCTGGCCCAGAAGAGAATGACTCAGAGTGCCTTATTGTTGAACTCGTCATGCTTTCAATGAACTCAAATTCTGCATCTTCATCATCAATGATTTCGGCCTCAAAGACTTCTGCTTCTATGACTTCATCCAAATCAAATTCTGAATTGTCATCGTCATCTTCGAGAATGAGGGCGTCTTCTTCTTCGTCATCGGACTCGATCAATCGGGTGATTAAATCGGCTTTTTTCCCACTGGTGGTTAGGCCCAATTCCTTGAGGCGGACCTTCAACTCTACAACAGTCAGAGCAGAGAGTTCATCCTTGTCCATGGGCCATCCTCAGAGAGGATGGCAATGCCTGCCGCTTTCAACCTCTTCGCTCAACGTGTGAACCTACAATGCGTTCTGAGTAGTTTCAACCGTTCCGCATAGCATCGATTTGGTCTTGTGTCCAACCGGCTCCGAGTAGTTGTTCATCAGTCCATGCTGACGCTGTATTCTCAGCTTGAGCGGACTCTTCTGCTGGGGAATCTGTTTCTTCCGCAGGCACTTCTTCTGGAACTGCATCGGGTGTGACATCATCTTGCTCAGGGGTTGCTGCAGCCTCTGCTAGGGTCGGACCATCGACATCGGGTGCATCCATATCTTCAGGAGTTTCAACTTCAGGTACACCCAACTGTTCGCCTCTTTGCTCGGCTTCTGCCGCTTCAAGAACCTCTTCCTCGACCTTCTTCTCAGGTCGTCCTTCAGGATATTTTGTCGACTTGTATGCCTTGCCAGTCTTCTGGGCGCCGATGAAGGCGAAGCCCGCCAGTAGGAAGGTGATGAGGCCCACGGGGACAGTGAGCATTCGAGGCCAATAGACAGCCACTTCTAGATCCATGGTCCGAAGTATAGTCTGCTCATGTTGTGGAATGGGTTCAACCCATTGGACGAGGATACATTTCTGACCCGGCTGAGTGTAGAGTGTGAATTCTACTTGTTCACCTGGGCCTAGATCTATTTCGCTCAAGTGCCACGAATCCGCATCCAATTCCTCATGTGCTGGTTGGGGTTGATCACAATTTCCATCAAACATTCCCGCCTTGAAGTGTGATGAACCAGATGCTCGATATGATACGAAGGTGACCTCAACACGAACAGCTGATGTTGAACCCATGTCGGGTAGTGGGGGTGGGATGTAGATGTTCATGTGTGCGGAACTAGCATTGGAAGAACCATCCCATATTTTGTCGCGATGCTCGTTGTCGCCCCCCTCACGAATCCAATCCTTGGCGTCAGTAGAACCCATTCCGGCTTGTGGGTCGTCTGACACATCGCCATAAATTGGACCCGGGAAGAATGAGAAAATACCCAAAATAACTGTGACTGCCAAGAAGAGATATACATTGATTCGAGCGCTATTGCGCTTTTTCTCAAGCATCTCAAGGCGTTCTTCCCGATTTTGTCGGCGGGCTCGAGCATCTTCAATCTCGGCCAATGGGTCGAATTGAGCGGGATTTACGTCAGTAGGAGGGCCGCTAGGACCTGAAACAGGGGGTCCGGATGGACCTGCTACATCAGGGGCTCCAGAGGGGCCAGCGACGGGCGGACCTGAGGGGCCGGTGACGGGCTGCATGAATTGTCGACTACCGGATGCCACTTCAAAGCCTCGCTTCTCGCACGCGCGCGAGCGTGTGTGCGAGCGGGCGCGCGGTCACGCGGTTTTCATGCGTAGGACTCAAAACGGAAGCGGTTCCGCCCCGATTCGATGACCCTGCGCGTAGCCATCCTATCTCGCGGCCCTCGGCTGTACTCTACAAGGCGTCTTGTAGATGAAGCAAATGCACTCGGATGTTCAGTCGATGTTTTGGATCCGATGAAACTCTCCGTAACCGTCGGAAATGATGGACGACGCATTCTGCATGAGGGGTGGAACGTCGAAGTAGATGCTGTTGTTCCACGCATTGGATATTCGATTACAGGCCATGGTGTGGCCATTGCTCGCCAATTTGAACGCATGGGTACATATGTGGCAAACAGTAGCGATGGAATTCAGAACAGTCGTGATAAGTTGCACGCAACTCAAGTACTCTCTGCAAATCACATTCCTGTACCGACAACCGCACTGGTTCGCGACTGGCGTGACGTTGAGAGAGCCATTCGACAAGTTGGAGGGGTGCCCTGTGTCATCAAGGCACCAGAAGGCACACAGGGGACTGGCGTATACCTAGCACACACCGAACGAGAAGCTAGTGAACTCGCATGGAAGGTGCTTGAGGATACTGACCGTGTTCTCGTTCAGGAATACATTCAGGAAAGTCACGGACGTGACGTGAGAGTACTCGTAGTGGGCGGCAAAGTTGTCGCATCGATGCGCCGACGTGCCCATGGACGGGAATTCCGATCAAACTACCACTTGGGTGGCAGTGTTGAAAGTATCAATTTACCAGATGACTATGCTCGCATCGCTTGCAAGGCGGCCCGTCTGCTTGGATTGGATGTGGCTGGAGTTGATTTGCTTGAATCATCCCGGGGCCCTCTACTACTCGAAGTCAACTCAAGTCCAGGACTAGAAGGGATTGAGAAGGCAAGCGGAATCAATGTTGCAGGACACATTATGGCTCACGTTGTTGAAACTCATGCCTTCACACCAATCGATTTGAATCAATTGCTTTCAAACAAAGAAGGGCATGGTACGCTTTCGTTGAAAGTGCGACGCTATCCCGAACTTGTCGGTCGTCGCCTTGGCGATTTGATGACATTTGATGAGGATGGAACCGTCGCAGCGATTGGTCGTGCAGGAGCCCACATTTGGAATCCATCTGGTGATCTTGTTCTTCGTGAGGCTGATGAACTCATCTTCTACGGAGAAATTGAAGTTCTACATCAGCGCATTCGTCCATTGATTCAACAAACAATTGATGCTCGTTTTACAGCGCCAGAAAAACCACAACCGTGGAATGTTGAATCGAACATTGAGAACGAAGCAGCATGGGCGGCACGAGTTCCTGAACACCATTGGCGATATCGGCGCCGCTGAAGAAGCCGGCATTTCAAATTCGCACCTCTTTGGGGCGGATAATCCAATTGACCCTGCGCAGCATTGATACCATCACCCCCTGACTGCGGTATCCCTTCGGGGATGGGATTGCAGGGGCCTTTGGGCCCTGAGGATGGTAGCAGCATGCAGGATGGAAATCAAAGAAAGTCAACAGAAAACAATTGGTCAGAATCAGTAAAAGGGGGTCGCTTTGCCACTCCTTTTTCAGAAGAAGAATTGGGCGTACCATATGGATTGCCTAGTCGATTGACACGTTTGGCAGATTTACCGTGGCATGGTTGCTATGAAATGCAATTGGCAAGTGAAAAGAAAAGTGCACATACGCTTCGATCCTACCGAACTGCAACCAAACAATTCTTGACAACTGTGCTTCCTGGAGAACTTCCACCTTCTTGGGATGCTTTGCAGAATATCTCTGTGACTCAAATTTCTCGATGGGTGGATCCAAACAATGGTCGCCTTGACATTTGGGTCCAATCGATATCGCATCTTGCATCTGCAACAATCAATGCCCGTTTAGCATCGGTTAGTCACCTCTTGAATTGGGTTGGTCATCGTGTACCTGATTGGGTGACACGACCACAAAAGGGCCGAAGTTTACCGAAAACTCTCACACATCGTGAAATGGATCGATTGAAGGAGGCGGCTGCGACCAGTGAGAATCCCTTTGCCAATGTCGTCATCACTGTATTCCTCGATACTGGAATGCGAGTTTCTGAACTTTGCGCACTAGACCGGTCATCAGTTGATTTAGATGATTTATCAGCAACCGTGCGGGATGGGAAAGGTGGGAAGGATCGTCTGGTTCTATTCACAGAATCCACCGTTGAGGCCATCGAAGCCTATGGCCGTGTGCGAAATAAAATCATATCTCGGCATGTGCCTTCCGATGACCATCGCGATGCACTCATTCTAAATCGACGTGGACGCAGATTGACACCTCGTGCAGTTCAGAAATTGATGGATGTACTCGCTGATGCCTCAGACATACCTCGTTCGAAACTGAGTCCGCATACATTGCGGCATAATTTTGCCACGGGGCTACTGGAAAATGGAGTTGATCTTGTCAGCATCCAGAGACTTCTGGGGCATGCGAATATCTCTACAACCCGAGTCTACCTTGAAATCGGTGACCAGAGCCTACGAGAGATCTATCATCGAGCACAACAAGGGCGAAAGGAAATTGAGTAAATTATCAATCTGATTTCTTGATCCTCTTCAGAAGATCCTTCAATGAAGGAGTCGCAATTGTCTTGCTCCTAACCTCAACTGTTTTGCTATCTTTCTTGGTTACAGCTGCCTTTTTCTTGGCAGGGGCCTTTTTCTTGGCAGGGGCCTTTTTCTTGGCCTTGGCTTTGCCCTTCACTGCTGCAGTCTTAGCGGACATTGCAATGGTCTTCGCTTTGGCTGCGGCCTTCTTGGGTGCCGCCTTCGCTTTGGCTGCGACCTTCTTGCCCGTGCTCTTGGCTGCGGCAGCGACCAATTTGGTTGCCATTCCAGATGATAGGCCCGCTGCAAGCAACTTTTTCATGCTTGCTTTTGACAATTGATTAGCCGTTCGGATGCCCGATTCGGCTAACTTTTGTGCAGTCGATTTACCAACGCCTGGTACGGCTTGTAGATTTGCTATTGCCTTGTCATCGCCGGAGGACTTCTTCTTCGCCATTATTTCCGCTCCGTATCGTACAAACCGTCGAACGTATTGAAGTTGTTCTTCCTCTCGCAAGGATAAGTGCGGACCAAGGGGGGAGTTGAACATCACGGAAATAGTTGAACTGAATGCGATGGAAAGCCATCTGCATGCACAGGTTCGTTCTGGAAACCCTGAAATGAAAATCGATGCAGATAGGAGATTGCGCCACGCAAATTATCCTGAAACTGAAGGCAGCCTATACCTCGGGGATGTTGGTGATGCGCTCCTTCGTTGCTTTGGTGCTCACGAACCTCCACGTGTTACAGAGATTCCAGGGTTTGATCAACAAATTTGGAGGATTGTTACGTCTAACGCCGAGGTGAGTGTAACCATTGAGAGTCGCTCGTATTGGGGATTCGGATTGTTTTCCTCCTGCTTTCTAAATTCAATCCACATGACTGGACCACTCAATCAACGTGCAAGATTGGTTTTCGATTTGGCTGCATCACTCGGTAGAAATCCATGGGAAGCCAAGTGGATTGGGCGATTTGCAAAAGCGACCGGAGTGAATCCTATCGATGAGAAAGCCGAATGGGAAGCACTGATTGAACGTGGACATTCAGATTTGGCCGATTCAATTGAGGTGATTCGCTCAAAGGCGCGTGCCCTAGAGAAGGAATTGACTACTCTCGCTGAAGATGCTCCAAAGGGCTGGATAAAAGAGGGGGCTCTCGATGAAATTGGCGCTGCATTTTCAGAATGCGATATTGCCAATGATGCATTACACGATCGCTCATCAACGGGATTAGAACGAGCGCTTTCTCGTGCCGAGGTTCACATCATTGCAGCTGATCCTAGAACAGAGGTTGCTGCTCAACATTCGGGAGGAGATGCCTTGGAGGAAATGGCTGCCATCGAAGTTGATGATCTCGATATTTCAGATACCGTGCTTGAATATGAGGAATTACCCCCAGATGCAACCATGCTACAGGATGCAATAAAACAGGAAGATATTCCCTTCGTTGATTTATCCGAAGAGGATTAATCAGAAGCCAGTCAATTGTGCCCAAGCCCACTGTAGGACTCCGTGATTGAGCAAGTAAATCACGATGCTAACAGAAATACAAGCGAAGTAAAGGGCGCCTTTTGAAATCTGGATTGCGTCTTCGCTCTCCTCATCGAAATAGCGAATGAGACCAGCGGCCTGCTGGATGTTGGGGCCGCCCTTCTTCTTCGACTTCTTTACAGCCATGCGATTCGCCGACCCGCCTTTCATATTTCAAGACGCCGAATCCAAATTTATCGGAATATGACCCCTTTCAGGGGTCTAGAGTCTCAATCAATACAACGCCATTGTTGAATTCAACAATGCGACTTGCAGCGTCCATTGCCGAATCAATTCCATTGGTCATGAAGAGTTCACGGCGACGTCCGTCCTCCGTCTGAAGTACCAAGCGATGGCTCAGTTGTTCGAGCACTTTACGATCCACTGTTTGCCAAACCCAGGCATCAGACTCAATGGTCATGAGTGCTTCAACGGGAACCAGAGGCCCCTGCGCTGCGCCGATGCGGCGAGCGCGGTCAGTCAGTTGTGTCAGTTTCACTGCAGTCTCAACTGCGTTCGTTCTCTTTGTCTCGCTCTCAGATGCGTATCTGCGAGCCGGCTTGCGCTGTGTTGTCATTTTGAATCCCATCCTGTAACCATTGGTTACGAATCTCTCATCGGAGACGGTGCAGGTATAACCGTTCGGGATGAACCGATGCTCAAAATGTAGGTTTCTTTACTCCTCTTCATCCACCGAATGTTTGAATTGGATTAGCAATGGTAGTACAGCAAGAATGGCAACCAATGAAAGAGGGATGTAGTTTGTTAGATAGAGGGAAAACAGTAGGAGTGACAGCAATAAAATCATCTCCAACCCGCGACGTTTCCAATCAATTTGTGGCCTATACTCAGGGAGTGTCGCAAGAATGGGCATCACGATTCCAATGACAAAAATGGGAAGAATTGCATATTCAATCAACTCAAGATGGGGCAAGATTGCAGGGGCGAGAATCAAACCTGTATGGAAGCCCCATGCTTCTGGACGGGGGTAAGCGTCGTAACCCATCATTGGAGTCAATGCACCAACAATTCCACACAACAATATCCAGCCCACAGCGAGACGAGCATACCATATTGCTTTCCAAAATTCATCTGGCATCGCTAACCAAGACAAACCAATCACAATGATGACAGACGAGAGGAAGAAAGTCAACAATAATCCAACCCAACGGCGTTGTGGTGCCACCCCTCGAATCGAATGTATTCTCAAGGAGGAAATCCTGTGTGCAATCAGACCCAGTAACATCCACGCGACTGGACTTGAAGAAATATCGATAAGAGCAATGCAGATGCAAAATGTAGCAGCAAGGCGAGAGGGTGTGGCATTTTCAATCTGCACAAGGGTTGGAATCACAACAAACGACAAGCCCCATCCAAGAAGTGGATAAATGGCACTGTGCCAATCCATAATGGACGGTTGGGCGTTGAGGGGCGTTGCGGCGATGGTTGCAAAGCCATCGGAATCAATACCCCATCCAAGAAGAAGAATCCAGCAAAGAGTGGCCCATCGGCATTCACTGGTGTTTGGTTCAACCAAAGCGAGACCTGCTGAAAAGCCGAGTAACAATCCAAGCATGAGACCTGCCGGGCCGTCAAAAATGTGCAAAATGGTCTCAATTCCAGTTACATGATCTGGAAGATAACCCGCAACTTGTGCATCGGTAATATCGATGGTCCAAAAGGCGTAAACTCTGAAGAGAACGGCTAGCGAAATGATTGCAAAAGGGATTCTATGAACCCACTTTGGCATCCAATCTCTACCGAGCAATAGAACTGGAACAAGCAGTAAGCCGACGGTTAGTACCAGCGTCGTGCCATTCGCCATAGCGGTTCCTTTCGCTCCCAGCCGTTGAAGGTTGGGCGTAGCCGATGCGCTGAAGTTCAGCAACACTTCGGAGATAATATGGGCGAGATGATTTCCGATTGGCGTGCCCATGCTGCAGCCAGTGAATTGTCTCAACTGGTGGAGAAATTGCGCCCCGGTGAACTTGAAACCTGGCTGGACTCAGCTACGCCGAGACTCCCCGAAACCGTGCGGATTAATCCGTGTAGGTCAGATGTTGAATGGACTCGAAATATTCTCCTTGAAATGGGAGCCAAACCAATCGAGTGGTTTACAGGTGCAGGTGGAGCATATACACTGCCTTGGAACAAATCAAAATGCCCTGATGAGGAGTATCGGCTGAAGATTCAATCGTTGCATTCAACAGGACGAATTACGCAACAAGAAGCGGCTTCGATGATGCCTGTTCAGGCCTTAGATGTTCAACCCGGACTGCGGGTCCTCGACATGTGTGCCGCACCTGGATCCAAAGCCACCCAAATTGCAGAATGTCTAGATGGAAGGGGATTGGTGGTTGCGAGTGAGCCCAATCCAGGACGTTCCAATCACCTGGTATCCAATGCACAGAGAGTTGGGCATCTGAATATGGTCATCGTTCGTGAAGATGGTCGAAACTTCCCTCGGGTTGCCGAACCTGGTTTTGATCGGGTACTGGTCGATGCGCCATGTACTGGCAGTGGTACAACTCGGAAAAACACCGATGTTTGGGCGAAGTGGAAACCGAGGCATGGTGAGCATATGTCTAGATTGCAAATCGGTATTCTCTCCAGGGGTGCTCTCCTCCTTCGGCCCGGTGGTCGAATGGTCTATTCGACCTGCTCAATTGACCCTCAAGAAAACGAAAATGTCGTTGAAGTTGTACTTGAGCGGTTTCCTTGGTTATCTCTAATTGAAATCAACTCAAGTACAGTTTTCCCAGGATTGAAGACGCGACCGGGGATGACCGAGAATACACAACCTTGCATACGTGTATGGAATGATGAAAATGATGGTTCGGGATTCTTTATCGCAGTATTCACTCAAACGGAAACCGATCATGATTCAGCGCGTGCAACACGCTCGCATCCCCGTGATGAAGGGAAAGAACCCGTGCCGATTGAACCTAGACCTCTCAAAAAAAAGGACTTGCGGATTCCTGAACAAAAGGATCTCGATTTGTTTGAAGAATGGGGTGTGCATTCTGACGGTTTGACGATGTGGCGTAGAGGACACTTTGCGCATATTAGCACAGATGATATTCGTGAATGGATGTGGAGTGCCCCGCGTTTGACGGCCAAAAATCAACTCTTTCCCGGTGAACATTGGCAGCCAGTGCGTGTCCTGCAAGCCGGACAACCTGTTTGGAAAATCAGAAATGAACACAATCGCTTGATTTCAACCGGATTACATGGTATAGCACATCTTGTCAATAATCACAGAATCGAAATCGAAGAGGCGTTAGTGAAGAACTTGCTTTCAGGTGAAGAACCGGGGCGCTCTACGCTCGGTCCAGATTTTCAGAATTTGAGAGATGGTGGTGTTTTGCTAGAATATGAGGGTGAATTCTTGCCCGCTTGGATTGCTGGAAAACTCAGTTTGATGATGGCTGAGGCTGATCAGCGGATTCTCAGATGGAAACTGGACCTCTAGTCACGACATTCATGCGCCATCGACCATTCCGTTGCACATGGACGCAGATGATGCGGGCGCTTGGATGCCCTTCGTTGTCGCCCTTCTCTTGTTGTCACTTTCGGGATGGGGGCTGTGGTCCATTCCCGAAAATTCGGAATCCCTTGATGCTGAATCGGGAGAAAGCATTCCTCGCTTTGTCGAGCATTTTCCGACAGAGATGAATGAGGGTATACCAAATGATGAGGTGATTCGGCTGGCTTGGTATCCGGAAGAGAGTCTACTGGGGACGCTGAAAACGGAGGATCGATACATCGAACTCGGTGAGTTGTCGGTTGTTGACCACGCCTCTGAACCGGCATCAGCAATCCTACATGCCACGATTCGGTGGTCCTCCGAACAAAGCCTCAATGTTACAGTTGATGTCAATTTGACTTCTGAAATTGAGAATGGAATACTTCGTCTAATTTTAATCGAAGAGGATGTTGAAATGTTTGGTCGTACACCGACTCAACATGCTGTCGTTCGACTTTACGATCCAACACCCATTGGTGAAGGAAATGGAACGATTTATCGTGAATTGACGCTTGTAAATGGCTTGAATAATGACGATGCTCATCGACTCAAATTCGTAATACTACTTTCTGATATGATGACTGAAGAAAATCATGCGTTACTCTCCATGTCAGTACCTCTGATAAACAATGGTCCCATTGAAACTGGTCAACGCGTTTCCACATTGATGGGTCTAGGAGTCATCATCTTGAGTCTCGCGGCAATCTCGCGAGCCGAGTGGAAGCGTGAAGTGATGTTACCAAAATTGCGGGGGGGCCGGGATGCCACCGGACAATCAATTGCTTACCTCAAGGCGGGTAGATGTGGCGTGCATCTACGAGAGGTCCGTGTATTGGACCCATGGAAATTGGCAAAGGGTATCCGCTCGATGGATTTACCTGCTGGAACTGAAAAAACAATCCCTGTACATGTCAAACCTGCTCAAGGTGGAAACGATGTTCAAACAACAATCATAGAGACCGAATGGAGTATCGAAGTCGACGAAATGGGTGGATGGGTTCTCGACCTTACACTCCACAAAGAGCCCCCAACATAGATTCAAGGTCCGTCGGGAATACCCACGAATCATGATTGACGACACCGATCGTCGAATCTTGGCAGTTCTGCTCGCAGATGCACGAACTTCGATGCGTTCGATTGCAGAAGAAGTGGGGGTGGCACTCGGTACCGTTTCCAATCGAGTCAAGCGAATGGAAGAGATGGGTGTCATTCATGGATATGGCGTTCACCTTGATGCCGAAAAGGTGGGTTGGACAATGACGGTTTTGTGTGGTCTTCGAATCGAGAAGGGGAGATTGATGGAGGTTCAACGAAGAATTGCTGATGATCCACGTGTATTCGGAATCTACGATGTCACGGGTGAATTCGACTCAATGGTTCTCGCGCGTGTGCGCGATCGCGCGCACTTGGATGATTTGTCAAAGACGGTCTTATCGAGTGAAGGTATTATCAGAACGGTGACTCATGTGGTGTTGAATACCGTCAAACAAAATGGCGTCGAACTTCCCTAGGAAAGGGATTCCCCATCCGAGGGTTCAAGAACGCCCGCTCGACCGTTCGACCTATGACCGTCTCAGGGGCAAGGGATGATGCATTTTCGGCAACGGCCGATAATCTACCAGCCTCTCTACGTTGGACTGATTTACTGCTAAGATTTCCAGCAAGTGATTCTGCACCCATGCATGATTTTGGTCGATGGGAAGACCAGCCCCATCAACACCTTCCTGCGGCTCGGTTGGCAGCGTCCCCCTGGAATGGATTGTTGATTGCTGATGAAGTAGGGCTCGGCAAAACAATCTCTGCAATTCGAATTATTCGTCGGCTTCACTCCACTGGTGAAACGGGTGCAGTCATCATTGCTTGTCCTGGTTCACTGCGCTCCAAATGGAAGCAAGAATTACACCATCGTGGCGATCTTGAAGCTGAAATTGTAGACAGTGGAAGGCGATTGCTTAGAATCGTTGAACGGTTGATTGAAGGAGAACCGCGAATCCTCATCGTCAGTCATGGTATCCTGCGGCGCTCTGCGACTCTTGTGCAATTGATGGAAACATTGCCTGAGGTCATGCTGACCATCATCGATGAAGCACATCATTGTCGCAATCCCAGAAATCGTTTGCATGATGCTGCACAATTGCTGACCATGCGTTCTCGGCAGAGTGTTCTGATGACGGCTACACCCATCAATCTACGTGAAGAAGAACTGTGGGTGCAACTCAGTTTGTTGGCACCTGATCGATGGCCTACCATTGAACAATTTCATCGTACAATGAGACCAACTCGTATGCTGAATGATGTATTGGATGGCATATCACGACCGGTTCCTAACTTGCCAAGGGCCTTGGATCACTTCCGTGCACTACAGAACACGATTGGATTTGCAGGCGACCCCCGCCTTGAACAAGCGGTCAATTTAGTGCAAGATGAATCTGCGTGGACTGAATTCAGAATCGAAAATTCCAGAATCATTTTGGCGAATTTGATTCGACGATTACGACCACTGAACGATCTCCTTGTGCGAACTAGACGACGAGATTTGGATTGGCATTTGGCCCAAAGATCAGCAATCACACTCGACATTAATCTTACCGAAGAGGAATGGCGACTCTATGAGGCTGCACGTGCGTGGGCAAGAACTCTAATCCAAATGAGGCACCCCGAAGGTGAAGTCTTCGACTGGGCACTAATCGTTCCTGAAAGAATGGCTTCTTCTTGCCTACCTGCCTTTGCAGGACATGTAGTTAGACAATTGCATTCACAGGCTCGTGAGGTTCTAGATAATTCAACTGATGATGAAGCTGATATCGACTTGGAAGAAGTCGAAATTCGAATGTTACGACGCCTTGGAAACTTGAATGAACTCATCGAAGCGGCTGAAGCATTGGGTGAAACGGATTCAAAGTATGATGCGTTTCGTTCCTGGATTATTCAAAGTCTCAACGATGATACGGAGGGCGGTATTCTGTTGTTCAGTCATTTCCACGCGACATTGCAACATCTTCAACAACGTTTGATGGCAGATGGAATTAGTTGTGAAGTCATTACCGGACGAACACGTATGCAAGATCGAGATGTAATACGAGAGCGATTCAGAAATGGTGAATTCGATGTGCTGCTTTCAAGCGAGGTCGGTAGTGAAGGTTTGGATCAACAGCATTGCCACAGATTGGTCAATTACGATTTACCTTGGAACCCAATGAGAATTGAACAACGAATTGGGAGACTCGATCGATTCGGTCAAACCGCAGAAGAAATTCAAATTCTCAATCTTGCTGTTGAAGGAACAATTGATGCTGCAATCTTGCACCGACTGTATCACCGAATTCGTCTGTTTGAAGATGCGCTGGGGATGCTTGACCCGTTATTGGGAGAAGCAATGCGAATGGTTGCAAGAACAGAATTGGGACGGCCCGTAGGGCTACGAATGATCACGGCAGAAGATGCATCTAGCGAGGACGATGATGCCGTGATGACACTTCTCGATAAGAGAGAGATGTGGCTTGATGAACGCTCCACAGATGAACGTGAATGGGTTGGACCAGATCCTGGGATTTCTGCTCTGCGAAATTCAGTCAATAGACATCAACTTGGAATCAATTCACAGCAATTACTAGAATGGCTAATGCATCATCTAGGCGACAGTGCACAACTACATCCTACCCGAGAACAGGGCGTGTGGATGCTTGGTTTGGAACGCAATATTGTGCAAGAGTTGGCACAACGAGCAATGGACTCTAACCGTATTGATCGAGATACTGTGGGTTGGAAAGATATCATCACCACAGCTGCAAATAGTTCTGGCCCTCACTGGTTTCATGTCGTCTTTGAACGTGATACTGCACGTGAAAACCCCCAACACATTTTCATCACTCCATATCACCCACTGGTGCGTTTACTGATGGATGTAGGAACCGATGCACCACTCTTCCTTCGAACGGAGGCTCTAGGGTCGACTCCCCATCAAGCAGCATGGTGTGTCTGTATTGATTGGACTGTGGATAGCCTTACCCAGACAACGGTGAGACGTTGGCTCTATCTTGACGCTGGGGGAGTACCCGTACTTGATGATGGAGCCAATCCACTGCAATTGCTGCAAAATAGCGAGGTCGTTGGAGAACAAGATTTGCAGAGTTTCCTCACTCCAATCGAAGAAGCTTTGCTGGAGAGTGAACGACTTCGATTATTGCCACTTCTTGGAGAACTACGAGACAACGCAGAACATGCTTGGCATCAGAGAATCCTGCGTGAAATGGGACAACTTGCGGAAGCGGATTGGACGGCAAGAGCAGAAGGGAGAATGCCGGACCCTCGTTGGGTGCGAATGAAGAATAGTCTCATCACAAAACTGCAGGATGAGCTCGCAAGGCGCCTTGCTGAATTGGATCAAATCCGTGACAACTTGGAAGGTCGCTTGAATCTACGTGTAGCGATTCAAATCGAGTAATCATTCTTCTTCTGCGCCATCTGAATCAACCATATCGATGTAGGGGCGCAATTTTTCAGCATGGGGTTTCAACCCCTCTACAGTGCGACCTTCAGGTTTCATTGCGCGGACCAAATCCATTCTAGTTTCATGGTCAATTTTCATTCCGAAAGCCTCCAACCGCTCCCCTATTTTTCGTTGGAGACGGCCACCTGTCCGATCCCAATCCATCAGGAGTATTACCGACGCTCCTTGATCCACCTTGTTGAGAATGCCGTATGTTTCAAAGATGTACGTGACAAAACGAGATTGGTCCCATCCACGATTCACTTGCTCAATTGGGCCGATGAAACCCATCGACTCTAGGGCAATGCGGTCATTCCTGCCTTCGACAATGATTGGACAACCACAACCACCTGATGCCGTTGGGCGGTTTCGAATGCGGGCTTCACCCAATGCACGACCCGCTGTAGTATAGCGTGCATCTCGATTATTCGACACGGAAAGCCTCCAATTGTGATTCAATGTCAGAAATGCTTACCTGACGCAATTTGACCGACTTCAGTCGCGAACGATGTCCAGAAATAATCTCGACAAAAACCAATGGCACTCCAAATGTTTCTGAAAGTAATTCACAGACCGCTTCATTGGCAGCTCCTTTCTTTGGAACGGCCTTCACTGCAATTTGCAAACGGCCTCTCCAAACATCGATTCCTTCGATTCCAATTCTCTTTGAAGCGGGTTGAACGGCGACTGCCAAAACCACTGCATCCGCATCCTCTCTCAGGAGTCCGTCAGGCCAATCTCCCATCAACTACCAACCATAGATGTTGATTCTTGATTTATTCGGACGGGTTTTGTAATTCTAATCGTTTTCCTGACCCCCCTACGGGGGGCCAGACAACTCTCATATAGCGTCCTCGCTCCGGGCCGGCTGAGGATACACCATGGAAGCAGGCGGAGAGCATTTTTGGTACCTCTTTGATATCTTCAATTTCTGGGCTTTAATCGTCCTCGTTATCGTTGTAGTTTGGTTGTTCTACAACTCTCTGCGATTCCGTTCAAAGGATGGTAGCGATAACAATATCGACAACTTTACCCCTGGTGTTTTCCCGAAAGAAAACGACGATCTCAGAATGGAATTAACATGGACGATTGTGCCTTTCATTCTCATTGTCTATCTAACGTATATTGCTTGGGGACCCATTGACGAAATGTGGACTGCTGATCCAGATGCACATGAAATCAATATCACTGGAAATCAATGGTATTGGGATTTTGATTGTGACCCCCTTAGAGATACTGAGGATGCGCCAGAATCATCAGTTGCGATGGAAAATCGCTCTTCCACGATGTTCTACAATGATAATGGCATTTTGATTTGTGAAATTACAACCATCGAAGTTGAAGGTCAAATCAAACCACTGTTACGTGTGAAGGCGGATGAATCATACGGATTCATCCTCAGATCAAACGATGTAACACATGCTCCATTCTTCCTCGATTGGGGGCTCAAAGAAGATACCAGCCAGAATGTTGAAACTAGATTGTATTACACGCCCAGCATGGATGAAATTGGTTCATCTCTGCTGATGTGCACAGAATACTGTGGAATGGACCACGGTTACATGACCGCTGTTGTTGAGGTCTACGAGTGAGGTGAAATGATGTTCAATTCAATGAAGAACCCTCGCACCCTTGCAATTCTCGCTATTCTACTCCTCGCCGTTGCTGTTGCACCGAGTGCGCAATCATATCCCACTGGGATTTCTGGTGCACAAGATGCTGGGTGTTCCTGTCACGGACAGACTGCAAGTAGCGAAGTTGTGCCAAGCCTTGAGGGACTCCCCGATGAACTTGAAGCCGGAGCAACGTATACACTGAACATTTCATTCACTGGTGGTCCTTCCTTTGCGGAAAACACGAATCCTTCGGCTTTGGGTGGATTTCACCTTTGGGTCAGTGCTGGAATCTTAACGCCTGTTGACGATATGGTGCAAACCAACTCAGATGGAAGTGTTACTCACACTGGAACAGACAAAGCTGACAGTGGACAAGGCAACGACCAGAGACTCTGGCAAGTTGAATGGACTGCACCAATGGACGGTGGTGCGAAATTCATTCTCCACACCAATTCCGTCAACGGTGATGAAACCAGCGGCGGAGATCTGTGGGGGCGTCTAACGGCTGATGTCGGCCCACAACCCGTAGAACAAGCAAGTGGTCTCACCGTTCTAGCCAGTGCGATTCTTCTGATGGTCGTCATTACCCTTGGATGTGTTGCTTGGGTATTCTATCGTCAAGACCCTGATGCATTCGCTTGGGAACGATTCTGGCCTTGGTTTAGTGATTTTATCACAAGTACGGATCACAAGAAGGTGGGGACACTGTACATGGTCAACGGCCTTTTCTTCCTTGGTGTTGGTGGATTGTTTGCCCTCATCTTCAGAGTTCAATTGGCCTCACCGGGCAATGATTTCCTCACCCAAGACGAATACAATCAATTCTTCACCATGCATGGGACAACGATGATTTTCTTGGCAGCAATGCCGATGATTGCGGGTTTTGCAAATTGGATTGTTCCATTGCAAATCGGTGCTCAAGACTTGGCACTACCGCGATTGAATGCACTGGCGTTCTGGCTGAACCCGGCAGCTGCACTGCTCATCTTCAGTGGCATCTTCAGTGGCCAAGGTGCTGATACCGGTTGGACTGGTTATGCTCCATATGTTGTCTCAAATACCGCTCATTCAGGTGTGACATTATGGGTGGCGGGCCAGATACTATTGGTCGCTTCGTCAACCATTTCGGGAATCAACTTCATGACCACTTTCTGTACCATGCGAGCACCAGGCATGGGTTGGATGCATATGCCACTATTTTCATGGTCAATGCTGATTGCAACACTGATGCTTTTCATCTCAATTCCGGCATTTGGTATAGGTCTGATACAGGTATTGTTAGATCGAACGATAGGCACTGTGTTCTACGAAGCGTCTGCTGGAGGTGATCCTCTACTCTGGAGTCACTTGTTCTGGTATTTCGGACACCCTGAGGTGTACGTGGTTGTACTTCCTGCCTTTGGTGTGATTTCTGAAGTATTGTCTACCAGCGCACGACGCACAATCTTCGGCTACAAATCAATGGTTTTCGCTCTGGCCGGTATTGGAATTGTTGGATTCATTGTTTATGGCCACCACATGTTTACCTCTGGAATGAGTCCAGTCTTGCGCTTCGTCACAATGTTGACGACGATGTTGGTCGCAGTTCCAACTGGAATCAAGATTTTCAATTGGTTGCAAACCATGCACGGTGGAAGCCTCGTCTACCGAACACACACATTGTGGGCTCTAGGCTTCCTAGCGACATTCACTCTGGGTGGAATCTCAGGAATGTACTTCCCTGCTGTGGCCATGGATATACACTTGCATGAGACTTATTTCGTCGTCGCCCACTTCCACTATGTGTTCGTCGGTGGAATTGTCTTCGGACTTTACTCTGGAATCTACTACTGGTTCCCCAAGGCTACGGGTCGGATGATGAATGAGAAGATTGGAATCCTCCACTTCATGACTGGATTCATCTCTTACAATCTAGTATTCTGGCCAATGCACAGACTTGGAATTCAAGGCATGCCTCGAAGGCAGCACACATACTTCATCACTACAGATGAGTACTTTGCATTACCAGCGGAGGCTGCAGATTGGAACATGATGATTACAGTGGCAGCATTCCTTTTCTTTGCCAGTAACCTCATTTTGGTTTACAACATGATTAGTAGCGGCCTGCGAGGCAAAAAAGCACCCAACGACCCATGGGGTGGCTGGTCCATGGAATGGTTGGTCTCCAGCCCACCACCCACGCCATCCCACGATCCAAGCAACCTACCTGAATTGAAGTTCGCTGAAATTCATGATGATAGCGAACCTGGATTCTTTGGAAGAGTGATTCAGTGGATGATGATTCCTGAAGATAATGGAGGTGAAGAAGAATGAGTTACGGCGGACACGATGACCATCACCATGATCACCAGCACAGCCATTGGGGCCCTCACGATTGGGACCACGGGCATGGTGGTGCACCTCACAATTCGTGGGCCCCAATTATGCTTGCCTTTGGTGCGAGTATCTTCCTGCTCGGCTTTACCAAAGTATTCACACAAACATGGGACACTGATGCCAATATCTGGACATATGCGATTCACTCATCGCAAATTGGCCTACTGATTGCGGGATTGGCCATCTTCACTGCTGGGCTCACTGTGTTTTGGCGACAGGATTGGAGCCACAGTGGTTCCTATGAAGCAATGGCAGTGGGTGCACCTTTCCGTAATATCCAAATTCGCAAAGTCGCAGTTTGGATGTTCCTCATGTCTGAGATGATGGTATTCAGCAGTCTCTTCAGCACCTACATTCGATACAGAACTGGCTTTGACAACTGTGAGGATCTCTTCCAGAGCAGTATTGAACCTGGCTCGACTATTGTGCTAGAAGCCGGACAACAATGCTGGCTCCCTGCATCCTACTTCATCGCAGAAGGTGGTTACCATCAAGAGCATGCGAATGCTGCTCTGGGCTTTATGCCAGACACTCTCATTCCGGGTGCAATCAACACCTTCGCGCTGATTATTTCGTCATACACAATCGTACTTGCATTGAAGACGGCAAAGGATGCAAGCCTCAGTGATGCTGAGCGCAACAGCAAGGTCGGGAAGTACCTCTCAATCACTCTCTTCCTAGCATCTCTTTTCTTGACATTCAAGTTGATTGAGTGGTTCGTTGGATTTGAGATTGGACATGAAGGCGATTGGTATTACTTCCACGCCCCATCATTGAGTGCTGATCATTTCACGATACATGAGTCAGCGTACACGTATTGTCATTCTTGGGATCATCACGGAGGTGCAGATCATCATGGAGCTTGTGAACCAGGACAGGATGCTATTTTCGATATACGAATGGCGGCTTCTACATTCTATGTGACCACAGGTACACACGGTGTTCACGTATTCGGTGGAATGGTTGCATTGGCCTACATGGTTTTGAAGGCGTTCCGTGGTGGATATACACCCCAGAATGCTGTCAGTATCGAATATTTCGGCCTCTATTGGCACTTTGTGGACTTGGTTTGGGTGTTGGTCTTCCCCGCATTCTACCTGTATTAACGGAGGCATGAAAAATGAGCGAACATGGACATGATGGACACCACACAATCTTCGGATTCGATCGTTACAGTTTCAACTTCTGGGTACTGATGATTTTTACAGCGATTGAAGTCGTTGCTGTTGCACTCACATTCTCAATGAAAGGCACGGTCAGCATGAGTACTGTTGTCTTCATCTTGGTCGCCGTTGGAATTGTCAAGGGAGTTGGAATTGCAGCTATTTTCATGCATCTGCAAGGTGATGAGGATAGTCGGGTTCTGACTGCTACTGCGCTGTTCCCAGTCTTCTTCATCGTCGTCATGGTGTTATTCATCGGTTTGACTCACCCTGATGCTGCAGATACCCTGCCGGCATGGTGTCGGCCCGGATTCTACACCTGATGTTGCGTGAAACACTTAGCCGAGCAGTGTCTCGGCCCACACACAGCGGACGTCGCATAGCCTGGTATCGCGCCGGATTTGAAATCCGGTGGTATTCGCCGCGGGAGTTCAAATCTCTCCGTCCGCGCCAACTCTACCGAATTAGTACGGCATCAATGTGATATACCATATCCAACGGTATCAAATCATGCGAAGTCGGTCCTTCTTGATGGTGATGATTCTACTAATCACAGCACTTTCTGGATGTATTGGTGGTAGTGAAAATGAAGAATATGAATTTCATGGACTGGAATACGATCCAGCATCACCTGCACCTGACTTTACCTTAACAGACCAGAATGGACTGGCTGTTTCTCTATCCGACTACGAAGGTAAAGTCGTGGTTTTGGCCTTTACATACACCGCGTGCCCAGATGTGTGTTTAGCAATTGAAGCAAATCTGCATTATGTCAATGGAGGAATGTCAGATGAAGATGATTTGGTCATCCTTTCAATGACCATCGACCCTGCGCGAGATACTCCAGAGCATTTGCTAGAGTGGACCACTCAACGCGGATATGATTGGACTCACCTTACCAGTGAAAACCACAGTGAACTTTCACATGTATGGTCCAACTACAATTTGTTTGTCGATACGTCGCATATCAATTCTGATCACTCCGATCACAACCAACATTCGAATATGTCTCATCAAGTCGCTGTACTCTACCCTGACAATAGCACTGCATTGCTCGATGGTCACCACGATATGTTACCTGAAGAGAATGCCACAGGGTGGAATCTCACAAAGAGTACGCTGATGATGAACAACATCTCTCTGAATTCATCCGTTCACGAGCAGTATGGAAACCAGATACATGGCATCAACGGTATTGATGCACCCAGTGATTGGTCATGGTATTGGGCATTGCACATTTGGAATGCCACGACTATGGCTTGGGAAGAGAGTCAAGTTGGCGTCGATGAAGTGATGATTATGCAAGACACGGATCATGTTGCTTGGGCTGCCTCCAATGCAAATCTCTCATTGCTTCCTGCGCCAGGAAGTGGCATGGATATGAGTGAAGATGGTGATTCTCACGACCATGATGGGGCGGACATGGAGGAAGAAGAAATGTACGAAGTGGGCCACAATACGGTGACTTACATTATTGACAAAAATGGAATGAAACGGCTTGTCTACACCGGTTCAGACTGGTCAACTGAATATTTCATGGAAGATCTAACACAACTCCTGCACCATGATACTGGGGTCAATGAAGCAGACGACGGACACAGTGGACACAATCATTGAGTTGAAAACGCACCCTACGGGTGCGAACAGTCTTCAATGGGGAGCGCCCTCAGCGATGCGTGCGACGCCTCGTTCCGCTCCTCGTTTTTCTCTTCCTGATGCCCTCATTTTCGGGCTGTATTGGAGGGCCGAATGTCACATGGGGTTCCTCAAATGGGGAATATAGCACCAGTTTTGACTCAGATGGTAGCACAAGCATTACCACACATTCTATTTCAGTCACAAACAAATTGTCCGATACATCCTCTAGACAAATCGATGGAGAATCATATGATTTAGATGGATGTGAAAATTCAACATTCACTGTAACTGGATGGTTGGTTCAGACAAAAGTCTTTGATCAGCCACAAGTACAAACGCCCGCTATCACTTCATGGATGGTAAAACAAATGCCATATGATGATGCTGGAGAGGTTGAGCCCGGGTCAATTTTTGTTAGCATTGTCAAACCTGAAGATTGGGCATCACCCACTACTGCTGAAGGAATCCCCATGGTCGATGGGACACTTGGTAGTGGCAAAGCAAGAGATTTCCCGCACCAAGGGTGGATTCTACTAGCCATCATCCCAGCAAACGAAAATGTGTTTGATGCTGCAATACAGATGGATACCAATCAAGCAGTTAGGCTGAATGGTTACCTTCGACAAGGAGATTCAACTCCACGTGATTCAACAGTTGATTGCAATATTCGAGTCTCCAACAATGGTTGGGCTGGGCATTTTGTCGTCACATCGATGAACTATGGTGATGAAAGAGTTGTCAATTCTAACGAAGCCTACATTGGAGGAGACATCCCGTTCTTTGGCCGTGGACTGTATACAACCATGCTGCTCATCTCAATCGTGGCATCGGGAGCACTCTACATTTTCTCGCGGAATCAGATTATTCTCGGTGCTGATACCCAAGCCCAGGCAATGCTATCGGAGCAACAGATGAGAGCTGGTAAATCTGCGCGACACGAAGCCGCACGACATGAAGCGAGAATGGCCGCGTCCACCAAATCCAAAGAATCCGAATATTCAGGAAAGCCTACTAAAAAATCGGCTGATGCCCCCATGTTCGACATTGGAGCGGCCCTTGCAGAGGATTCCCCAGGTACCAATACGGGACACTTTGTCGCGGGCAGTTCGGTGACATCCACTGATGAAGCCGAGGCGATGGAAGAAATGATCTCGGATATGCAAGAAGAACATGCGTTTGAGCAAGAGCTGAAGGATAAGGGCCTGCGAAACATCATTGGAAATGCTAGAGGTAGTGGCAAGCGATCTACGGTTGGCCGAAAGAACGTGGCCACAACACCGCACACCTCGAGATTGTCCTCTTCACCGAAACCTGAACCCGAGCCCAAATCAAAACCGACCAGAAAAACTCGCAAAACAAAATCTGCCGAACCTGAACCTGTCGAAGAGGAAGAAGAAACACCGGTCAGAAGGAACGATTCTGAAGTCAACGATGATGGGGATTTCAGCGATTTCTCATTCTGACGAATCATTCGGAATCGTTTGCCCGCCACGGACGGTCAATTGATCAGATACATACTGTATGATTGCGGGCGTCATCAAACATGGTTCCCCATCAACTTGAACCCACATTGGCGGATCATGAGGTTGATTACTAGGTTGATTATTTTCGTCGATATTGCGCAATTCAAGTCTCTTTCCAGAATTGAGGGTGATGCCCCACTTGCCAACATGTGTGCCCTTTTTGAGAGGGCCCATGATTCGTAACATCTGTGATTTTGAAAGACCTGTAGCCAAAATTATGGACATTGAATCCTGTGTAACGCACATACCCGGGGCGATGCGATAACCACCACCAAAAGTCTGGGTCATAATTGTGGTAAACAATCCGCTCATGTCTGTACGACCAAATTCAGTATCGTCCACTTTGAGCCAACCATCTTGTTTCTTCCAGCCAAAGATACTCTTGATTCCAAGATAGGTGTACTTCATCGTCCCACGAATGTGCTTTCCTTGGCCGAGAGTCTTCCGCCGAGAGACATCACTCGTCGTGCCGCCATCCGATTCAAGGAAAGCCCAACGACGTACCATACAGTCCTCATCGGCTTGGCCATCCCATTCGGTTGTAGCAGGCGAGGGGTAATGCGGTAGAGATGGTGCTGGAGCCCCATCGATTCGCATGGCGCCCACACGCCGATCAACACCAGACTTGAGGATTGAAACCGCTTGCTGAGTGTTGCGTATGCCATGTGCACGTGCGTAGTCATTGCCACTACCCATGGGTATGATTCCGAGGGTCATCGAGGACCCTCGCAATCCACTACCAACTTCGTTCATCGTTCCATCACCACCAACGGCGACAACGAGATCGAGATCATCTCGGTCTCGAAGGCTGAAGGCGATCTCAGAAGCATGACCGGTTCGCTCTGTCCAGTGAATCTCACAATCCAATCCTTCCTCTTTGATTTGCTCGGCAATCTTCGGCCATCTCTTCAGAACGGTGCCATCTCTGCCAGCCGGATTGACAATACACGCAATACGAACCATACCATTGCGAGGGTGGCACTCAATCAAGAGTTTTCCCCGTCAATAGCCTAGAAATTATGAGACCGAAAATAATGGGTATGTTGCCCCCCCTCCGGCAGACATGAACACAGAGTGGTCTGAGTTTGATGTTTCCTGCATGAAGCGGGCGATTGAACTCGCTGAAAGGGGGCGGGCGCAAGTTTCACCTAACCCGCCTGTAGGCTGTGTTTTGACCCGGGATGGGAAAATTATTGCAGAGGGATGGCATGATCATCTTGGTGATTTGCATGCAGAACAAGCAGCGATTGCCGATGCGGAAGCACGTAGTGCAGCAACAGAAGGTTGCACGGCTTACGTCACGCTAGAACCATGCAATCACTTTGGTAGAACACCACCATGTACGCAAGCCTTGCTCTGGGCTGGGGTGGGGGAAGTTGTCGTTGCGACTCGAGACCCAAATCCAACGGTGCGTGGCGAAGGGATTCGGATACTATTGGATGCTGGGATTACTGTTCGTGAAGGGTTACTCGAGAGTTCAGCACAAACACAAATGCAGGCTTTCATGCACTGGTGTGAATACAAGCGCCCATTGGTTACACTCAAGGCAGCCATGGATGTAAACGGAATTGTAGATGGTGATTCGCCTGGCCGCTTTACCTCTGAAGAAAGCCTTGATGCAGTTCACAGATTGAGGCGGCAATGTGATGCGATTTTAGTAGGTGTAAACACAATCATCCGTGATGACCCCACACTCAATATTCGGCGTGTGCCTCTTGAACAAAGTACTCAACCTCTACGAATTGTTCTCGACAGGACTCTGAGAATTCCTCTCGATTCAAAGGTATTGACCGATGGAGGAGATACCTTACTCGTCCACATTCAACAGGATTCGAGAGGCGTTGCTTTACCTGCGGGCGATGGTGGGGCTGATTTGAATACCCTGCTCGATCATCTCGGTGACCGAGGTGTTCAGGAATTGTTGATTGAAGGAGGACCCATTGTTTGGAAACATTTCCTTGGCGAAAATCTCGTGGATCGGGCCATCATCATTCAATCTCCAATCTCATTGGGTATTGGGCCCAACAGTGGCCTCGATGAAAAGAAACTCACTGATTCAGGATTGATTCATCTTGAACAAACCAATTGGGGAGGGGATTCTGTTGCCCTTTGGTCGCGCCCAAATCTACCATGGCCATCTCATGATTGGCCCTGAAGTTCTGAGTCGAGATTTCTCAACATCTCTAACAATTCGGGTGGTGCTTCGGGAAAGTCCTCACGATGAGGACACAATGTGTCGAGAAACGCCTCATCATCTGTGTTGAGTATCAAGGGGTATGTTCGACAACCTGTCGGCCTATTCTCGTAAATAGAGCAAAGTCCGGGTGCATGCGGGTCTTCTGAATCTGTGTCCAGAAAAACACAGGCCTTTGTTGTTGGATTGTTCAGAAGAATTCGAATGCCCTCTTCTTCTTTACTGAAGTGATTGGGATGTTGCCCTGTCGTAGTTGCAATTCGCAATATATCACTGGAAGAGAGTGGCATTTCCGTGCTTCGACAACAAAAACTGCAGCCCTTTTCAAGGCAAGGCGAGGTCGGCCATGTTCCCATTGAAGCCTCCTCTTCGCTCCGACGATTTGAAGGAGGAGGTCCGGCTCGGTTCGGAACGGGCGGTTAGGGTAGTCTGGATATCCTGATGGGCTTCGGACCCGTCGACGCGGGTTCGAATCCTGCACCGCTCACTTCCTCACTGCGTGGATAAGCATCCTTGCCAAACTTCGATGAACTCGGATGGGTGTGGTTTCGATGATTTCCCAACCCGATGTCGAAAATGCTTCTGAAATCTCGGGCCATGATTTACCAAACGATATCCCTGAATCTATGGGCTCAAAAATTGCTGAAGGTGGCCACGGAATCAGAGTCACCAAATTCGCTTTTTCATTCGCCACCGAATTGCAAGCGGAGAGAGATCCTTCTAACAACTCAAAACCATCTGCAGATTTCCATGCATTTCGACCATATGGTGGATCGAATGCAAATCCATCAAAGGGTCCATCCCAAATATTAGACAACTCAAGAGCAGAACCGTTTCGAATCTCAAAAGTTCCTTGGCCTCCGCGTTGCTGAGCCCATGCAGCATTTTCGCGAGTGCCGACGACCATTGGCCAAGCGAGATCACTTCCACTGCATGTGAAACCGCAAAGAATACCCTCGATAATGAGGCCGCCTGTTCCACAAAATGGATCTAAGAGTTGTCCTCCTTCTGGACAAGCGAGATTGACCATGGTTCGAGCAAGTTTTGGATCCAAACT
>JASLKT010000089.1 GCA_030747395.1 Candidatus Thalassarchaeaceae archaeon | reverse complement strand
TTGAGAGCGCGGACGAGCTAGCGAAGGTTATGGCGGCATCGGGACTGGCTCAGAACCTCGGTGCACTGCGTGCCCTAGCCACCGTGGGGATCCAAGCAGGCCACATGAAGCTGCATGTCAGGAACATGGCAGTTACCGCTGGGGCCGAGGGCGAAGAGGTAGAAAAGGTGGCATCCATGCTCAGGGAAAGGGGAGGCAGGATCACCCAAGCCTCGGTGATTGAGGCACTGGAAGAGATCCGTTCTGATTAGCCTCAGGCCAATCCTCGGTTCCTAGCGTCTTCTGCGGCAGCGTCTTTCCTTCCTTGCTCTACATCCACCTTCCTCATCAACAAGGTACCTATCAGGATGAGTACTGAGATGCTGAGAATCCCGACTCTGCTATCGAATAACACCGTCATGAATCCATACAACAAGGGCCCTATTAGAGCGGCAACCTTGCCGAAGAAGCCGAAGAAGCCGAAGAACTCAGCACTTCTGGTTTCTGGGACCATCTGTCCGAAAAGGCTCCTAGCGAGACCTTGGGAACCACCCAATAGGGTACCCATAGCGCAACCCAAGAGTAAGAATTGGAACCCTACTGATAGGCCTAGGGGTTCCCAGACTTTGTCTCTGGCAGCCTGAGGGATCCAATCCAGTTTTCCGTCACCTAGGTTGGTTGGGTGATCAACTCCTATATTGGAGGCGGCATCCAATGAACCCCCTGAAATGCTCACACTGAATCTGGAATTGTCTAGAGTGGCGATGAATGACTCGATCTCCCCAGAATCAATGCCAGAGAGGGAAAGAATGTGAGTTTCTTCGGTCTTCTCGCCTTCTGCGTCTCTTTCCACAAACATCCATCTCTTTGTGTCACTCCGATC
>JASLKT010000088.1 GCA_030747395.1 Candidatus Thalassarchaeaceae archaeon | reverse complement strand
GGAAATATCCAATGATCAATGGGTCGAAGTCGAAAATGTTGAAGCCATTGTTGAGATTGATTCAATGGGGAATTGGTCCACAGTCTTAGAATTGCCAACACAAGAAGTTGAAGAAAGTGAAATCCATCGATATCAATTGGTGGCAAGAGATCGACATATCGATATCGATTGGGTGACGATTGAACCGCTTGAGATAAAGCCACATACAGCTAGAGATGGTGAAGCGTTGTCTCAACAAATCAATGATTCCAAGGGTCTATTTGTCCTTTACATCATCGCCGTGTTGTCACTTTGTTTTGGCGTCTCGATGTTGGTTCTTTATCGTCGTGAAAAGCAGTCTCAAATAGATGATGAAAATGAATTGCTTGAACAATCAGATATTGTTGAACCAGACTCCATTAACGTCCAGGCACCACCTGGATTCGAAGACATTCCTCCACCTGCAAATATGGTACCGCCTCCAGGATTCGAAAATATGCCTGAGCCAAATACCGTAGCGCCCCCAATGCCTGCATCTGAAATCAATGTCCCGCTTGATTTTAGCAATGCAGTATTCTCAAATGTTGTTTCGGCCAATGGAATCCATGATGGCGCCGCATTCCTTTCGTTTGCAGCAAATTATGATGCAGATGGGAATGGATATTTGCGGCAAAGTGAGTTGAACCGTGCAGCAGCGGAATTCATAGCAGGTGGCCATAATCAACAAGTCGAATCAACTGCATTTTCCGATGAGCAATTGATCGCGGGTGGTTGGACTCAGGAACAAATTGACAATGCTCGAGCAAGCGGCCAAATTTAGGTTGGAGGTTTCTGAATGGCCGAAGATTTGCCACGTATCCCCATACCTGGACCAGATGCAGAAAA
>JASLKT010000087.1 GCA_030747395.1 Candidatus Thalassarchaeaceae archaeon | reverse complement strand
AACTCAATGATGCTGGAGACGGTGGAGTATTCCACGGCAAGTGGAAGCAGGTGGATTGCCGCGACGGATTTGACAGGGACGAGATGGATTCTCTACCACCTGTCACCGACATGGAGCCACGCCACAGTCCAATTCGAGTGGATGCTGAGAGAATCGACGATGTGCGTCAGTTAGAGAAGACGCCACAGCAGAAGCCTCTGATGGACAAGCTTGGCGACGTGATGGACAAGCCACTGATTGAAGACGAAGATGGCGGCATGGTCATCAACATTGGAGACGCGGCTGCTGGATCCACACTCGGCACCATTGCACTACTCGGTGCAGGCTTCCTACGACGCCGTGTTACCGGCGGCCTCTGAGGCTGTTCGCTGTCACTGAGCACACCCTAGAATGACACACATGTCCCTCGAGGGCGCTTCGGCGCCCTCGGGGGGCTTTTTTTGTTTCAAAATGGACGAATACGCATATTCAAAGAGCCGGGCAGTCACGCATCAAACAGAAGGGGAGCCCATGCTGACCATTACCGACCTCGCCAAGGAGAAGCTTGCGGGCTTCGCTGCACAGGCTGAGGATTCAGATACACTGGTTCTACGCGTGGCCATTATTGGTCGTGGAGCCAACGGATTCCAGTATGATCTCCAATTGATTTCACAGAGCGATGCACCTGATGACGATGTCGTTTGCGAAGTGGATGATGTCGTCGTCTCGATTGCAGCGAAGAGCGCTGTGCACATGGATGGGGCCACTCTGGACTTCAAGGAGAGCCTCATGGGTGGAGGATTCCACTTTGACAATCCCAATCCATTGTGGGCAGACCCTACGGAGCAGGCTGTGGCTGAGGTCATTGAGAGTAAGGTGAACCCTGCTGTGGCTT
>JASLKT010000086.1 GCA_030747395.1 Candidatus Thalassarchaeaceae archaeon | reverse complement strand
ATGATTTTGATCAAATTTCAGAACTTTGGCCGAATTTCAAAATTCCTGACCAAATTCCATAATTTCAGAATTCCAACTAAATTTTATAAATTTTATCAAGTTTCATGATTTAGGCAAAAATCCAGAAAATAGTCAGTTTTTACGATGAATATATTTATGGATTGTGTTAGGTTCCCCCCCGCCCTCCTCTAGCTGCAAAGTGAAAGTTGGTTTTAGAGTTGCGATGGCGAGCCAGCCCTTTGATTTTATAATCCCATATGAGGTGATTGTCAGTATTCACTGTCGCCAGCATTGTTGTATTCATCATCATCATCATCATCATCATCATCTTCGTCGTCGTTTTTATCGTGGTTTTCAGAATTTATCTCAACGGACAAAATCTCAACAATCTCATCATGATTTGAGTAAGATTTTGCATATTCGTATTTTTTATTCTCCACTGTGTGCGTTTTTGAAATGTCTCCACAAATTTCCTCCCTCACGAGGCGATACAAAATCACATTGGTTGCATTTGTTTGACTTTTCTCCACTGTGTATTTTGAAATAGGTCTTCATAGCGTTTGTAAAACAGGATCAAAATTCACATTGACTGTACTTGTTTGGCTTTTCTCCACTGTGTGTTGTCAAATGTGTCCTCAAATGGCCTGCCTGAAAGGATGCATTGTCACATTGGTTGCATTTGTTTTTTATTTTCCTCCGCTGTGCATTTTCAAATGTCTCTTCAAATTGCCCGCCTGAGAACATGCAAAGTCACATTGGTTGCATTTATTTGACTTTTCGCCATTGCATGTTTTCAAATGTCTCAAATTGCCTGCCCGAGAAGAGGCATTGGTTACATTTGTTCGACTTTTCTCCACTGTGCGTTTTCAAATGTTGCCTCAGATTGCTTGCGTC
>JASLKT010000085.1 GCA_030747395.1 Candidatus Thalassarchaeaceae archaeon | reverse complement strand
GAGGTGATTCAACTGCTTCTAATGAGTGGGTCAGACATGACCAAAATTTCTCCGCCTGAAATTGCGAGTAAGCAATCCTGAGGGATTGGTTCCCAATTTTCGTCGGTCAAACGTTGTGTGGAAAGCAATATTGCGGATCCATATCTCTTCTGTCGACGAAGCATGAAAATGGGTTTGGGTCGTCCATCGTACCATTGATAGTGATGAAAAATATACAATGTACGTCCATCACTAATCATGAGATTGAGGCGACTTCGGGCGCCATGTTTGCTCAAAATATGCTTTATGCCGGCTTTTATCGCTGGATATTGCCCCTTGAAAGTTCCATTTTGCTGATACTCTGAGGCCTTGTCGATAATTTCATGGAAAATGGTTTCAGAGTCAGTTTCTCCCTGAGCATTGGGGTGAATTTCAAATTCATTCTCCAAGAAACCATTGTGCGCAAAGAGCCAACCTCGATCACGGTGAATATGCTTGAATGGGTGGCAATTACGCTCACTACACTCAGTGTCTCCAGTTGCATACCGAACATGGGCAATTATGGTATTACTACGTGCTTTTTCCATTGCTTTCTCGTACATTGAATCCGCATCTGCTCGACCCGGCGCACTCTTGTGATGTGCCGTGTTTCCTTCAAACCAACCGATTCCCCAACCGTCAGGGTTTCGCTCTGAATATAATTCAGAAAAAATAGGCAGGGAGCGGGTTGCTCGATCCTCTTGATTGCAACTCAAGGAGAATAACTCGCACATATGGGGAAGTATGTGTTCGAACTATATGAATACTACAGAATGCTAACAAGCGAGGGTTCAAAGAGCGCCCCTCATCTCTTTGTGATGTGGCCAAGAAGGATTGGAAATTGAAAGGCCGCAAGCCGGTGCGGCACAAGAAAATCAAGGGACTTATCGAAAGATTGACTGTACCCCTTGGTGTTGAAACTGACTTGTCAACAGCATTCCTTTAAACCGCAACATTTGGTACTTGGAATATGTTGATTGTTTTCAAATATTCAGT
>JASLKT010000084.1 GCA_030747395.1 Candidatus Thalassarchaeaceae archaeon | reverse complement strand
GTACAAGGCATTCCCTGGGGCCGAACCGGATGAATGGATGATTCTGGACAATTATCTAGAACTCTTAGACAAAGCCGAAGAGTTGCGCAAGCGCAATGTCATCATCATCCCGCACGGCTCACTGGTCGAATATCTCCGCCCGGACAATTTCATTGCTCTCGAGGTACCCACGTTTGGGAATCGCCAAATTCTGAAATGGGAAGGCAGTCGAGAATTACAGCGTCAATGGCTTGAATCCGGTGGCTGCACGATGCCCAAAGTGATTGAAGATCCAAAGGATATCGATGGGCCTGTCATCGTCAAGTATGCTGGCGCCAAGGGTGGTCGCGGTTATTTCATCGCACGTAATTTCCGTGACTTTCGACGAAACGTAGACTTGGAAGAGGAATTTACCATACAGGAGTATGTTCTAGGAACACGATACTACTTCCAGTTCTTCTTCGATCCAATCGCTGATGATGGATATCAGGTTGAAGGCATGGGTAGTCGAGAGGGTCAGACTTGTGGTCGTCTTGAATTGATGAGTATCGATCGTCGAGACGAAGCCAATGTCGATGAATTCTACAAATTGGGTAGTCTTCGCGACCTTCGCGATATGGGCCTAGAACCTTCTTTCGTCGTGACCGGCAATACACCAGCTGTTCTCCGTGAATCATTGCTTCCTGAGGCCTTCAGATTGGGCGAGGGTGCGGTGGCTGCATCACTTGAATTGGAAGAAGGTGCCCGCGGAATGATTGGGCCTTTCTGCCTCGAGACCATTGTGACTGACAAACTTGAATTCCGTGTGTTTGAGGTCAGTGCTCGAATCGTTGCTGGTTCCAACGTCGCTGTTGGTGGGTCGCCATACTCAAACATCAACGAACCAGGATTGTCTACTGGTCAGCGCGTAGCTCGATGTATTCGAAAGGCGATTGAGAAGGATTGTTTGAATGACATCCTATCCTAATCAGAGGGTAGTCACTGCGCATACCGTTTGCTCTATCTGCTAGTACCACTGAACCCATTGAACAGAGAATGGGAAAGCAAAGGTTTGCTCTGCTTCATCAACTGTCTTCATCTTCATTCTTTTCGGCTGCAGATTGTGCTCTAGCCTTGAAATCTTGATTCGTATCCGTTTTGTCAGCGTGAGCTTGTAT
>JASLKT010000083.1 GCA_030747395.1 Candidatus Thalassarchaeaceae archaeon | reverse complement strand
CCGAGATTAATTGCATCATTATAGCGCCTGAGTTTGCAATGGCTGGATGGCAACCTGAAATCGGTTTGACCATCGATGCTGACGGTATCGAACGTTCAGCGGGTGCCGTGATTACAGTTGCATCCAATCCTGCGGTTGATTGGACCACGCATTCAATGGATGAATCGATAGAGGACTCCTCATCATTGTTACATCTTGAAATTTCAAATATCGGTAACACGGTTGTTCAAGAACGTGTAATCATTGATGCGCCAAAGGGTTGGAAGGTCGAATTTGTGGATTCTGCAGTTGTGAATTTGGCGATTCAGGAATCACAGAGTATTCGCCTCCAAGTGACCCCGGATTCATCGGGTGAGGGCACCATTGGCTTGAGTTTTGAAGAATCCAACATCCCAGGTTCTACGTATTCGATATCAATGGATGTTGCCGCAGATCCAACGAAGAAATCGGAGGGCGGTAGCGGGACAACAATCGCCATTATTGGTTTGCTAATTTTCATTGTAGTAGGACTCATCGCTGCAGGCGTTCTCATCGTTAGATTACGAGATCAAGGCAGTGCACCAAAATCGAATATGGCTCCACCTCCGGCTGCAGCATTTTTACCGCAAGTAAAGCCACAAGCCAAGCAGAAAACAGTACAAGAAATCGTTTGTTGGGGTTGTCAAAATCCAATTGTTGGTTCTAGGCGTGCATGCCCCTCATGTGGCGCGCGATACCACGAAGCCGGATATGCCTGTAGCGCCTCTTCATTGGTCAAATGTCGCAATTGTGGGGCCAATGTTGAGACCTTTGTCGTGGAGGTGAGTTCCTGAACCATCAAGCAGACGCCCTTTTGAGGGGGTCGGCCAGTCGCCACCTCATGCGCACACCCGCGCGCGGGCGCTCCCTTTGCCTTGTTGCATTGCTTTTGCTCGTTATTTTGAGTCCATATGCAGCAGCTGAAGCATCTGTAACGGTTCAATCGGATTCGTCCTCTAGGGAGGCTTCTCCAGGCGAGCCAGCAGAGTACACGATTACAGTTCGAAATACGGGTGATGAGGATATTACCGTCCAATTGGCAACCAGTCAAGAAGCGGGTGGATGTCAGGGTTACACCAGTACGATTGAACAGGTCTCGGGCACCATCACTCCCAATTCTGCAGAACAGGTGACGCTGACAGTCAACGTAACTGAAGATTCCAGTGATCAGACTGCAGAAGAATGTGATACAACAGTGACAGCAACAGCATCCCCTGCAGAACCCGGGACACCGGGTGCACCAGCTCAAGCGGATGTTACTGTTACCACCACTCTGGGCGAAGGTTCAGGAAATGCCGCTCAAGGTGTCGAACTTTCAACCAGTCAAGCAACCAAGAATTACAACAATGGCGCTGCTGAGGTTGAATGGGAAGTCACAGTCAAGAATACGGGCCAAACCCAAGAAACGATTTCCATTGAAATGGATGATTCCTCTAGCTGTCGTTCCGATGGCCTTGAAGCCACAGTTGACCCATCCCAAGTCCAGTTGAATTCTGACGATGAGGAAA
>JASLKT010000082.1 GCA_030747395.1 Candidatus Thalassarchaeaceae archaeon | reverse complement strand
TTTCCATCTCTCGCATTTGATACGATTCAAATCCACTGGCTGTACCCAAACCATCTCGGAAGGCAAGGAATCCTTGGGGAGTCAGTGTTTCCATCACCTTCCACTGATTGGCCAAAAGACGGAAAATCTCAGTCACACGTCCGAGATGTTCGACAGCTTTCGGGACCTGGGATTCAGGAACATGCTCATTCGCTAGAATGTCACGAATTTCTCTCAACTCTCGGATTACCTGCTTGAACCAAAGTTCGAAGGTTTGGTGTGTCACAATGAAATGCATCTCATCGTTGCTAACACCTTCATCTTCGCGTTGCAATGAGAGCAACTCATGCAGGCCGAGATAGCCACCATATGTCCGATTGGAGCCGTCTCCAGCACCCGAATATCCTCCGCCCATGTTGTTTCGCATCGGCCTGACGCTTGAATGTCTTGCCCCCCTCACCGTTCAGGTTTAGAATCGATTTTGAAGCGGTTTGCGAAAGGAACATTCGATTCATATTGAACAAAATCCTCCGTGTATGGATGTGTAAATCCGAGTGAAGTAGCATGCAAACAAATTCGATTGAGTGGATTTGTTTCCGCTCCATGTATAGTGTCACCCACAATTGGACAGCCCAGACTTTGCATCGCCATCCGTATTTGATGACGCCGTCCGGTTTCAATTTTGATTTCAATCAATGATACGACCTCATCCTGATCTTCGATTTTCCAATGGGTAATCGATTGCTTCGAACCTTTGAAGGTTGATTTAACACGCTTTACATGCAGATGTTTATCCTCTACAAGCCAAGATGAATCAGTTCCTTCTGAATGCTCAGGCGCCCCTTCTACAAGGGCATGATACATTCGTTGCACCTCCCTTTGAGCGAATTGAGTTTGCAAGATTTCTTTGATGTCGCTGTTTTTTGCAAATACCATGACTCCCGAGGTATCTCGATCAAGTCTGTGTACGATATGTGACCACGCTCGCTCTGATTGCCGTTTCACGTAATCGACGCAACGACTGTGCAACGTATCTTTCTCAAGTTTGTCAGTGGCTACAGAAAGTAGGCCCGCAGGTTTCTCTACAACCAAAATAAACTCATCCTCAAAAATAATTTTCAGTTTCGAAATTTGCTTCTTTGGTTCTGGAGGTGGTGATTTCTTCATTGCCTCCGAACGGTTGATAATCGTCACAACATTTCCCTTGACGAGTGATTCTTTGGCTTTGTAAACAGGTTCTCCATTGACCAAGACCCGACCTTCAGTCAGCATTTTTCGCAATTTGGATTTCGTTGATTCAGGATACATTAATTCTAGTGCAGAGAGCAGAAAGATTTCCTCTTCTACAATTAATTCCATTTCAGCACCTGATGGTAAATCTAGACCTGTGCATCAATTTCACACATTTGTGTAGCTAGTACGTAGCAGCGTACAGACATATTGCAATTAGTGTGGGGAAAATTACCAGCGGGGGCACAGGTATCTCTTCCAAAAAGCCCCTGAATTTAGCTCCTAGAAGAGTGCACAAAATTACCACCAGAGCAATTACGTTGCCGATGAGAATAAAATCACCCTCGCTTGCGAGTTCATCAATCATGAAACTGCAGTAGACATTCAATCCTCCAAGTCCGGCAAAGGCTCCTC
>JASLKT010000081.1 GCA_030747395.1 Candidatus Thalassarchaeaceae archaeon | reverse complement strand
GCCAGACGATGTCCTTGGCAAAGCCAGAAATCTCTTCGGCTGACTGCCCCTCATGATTCATCCACATCATCGCTAAAACACTGACTATGGGTATGGATGCAAGGACTGCGGCGAGCAAGGTGTTACGCTCACTGACCTGAACCACAGCGAAAATGATGAGGGCCGTCAATCCGATTTTGCCAGCATCGAACACCCAACTCATGTGGTGCGTGTTGACTATTCGGAGGTCAACCTTTGCGGTCAATTTGGGGTCGCACGCCATGAATGCCAACCAAATGTCTCATCGTCGAGGGCCTTCTTGAATTCATCAAAGGCCTTGAGAAGGTCCTTCTTAGAGAAGGGGAACGCATCGGATTGCGGATTAAATGAGGAGAAACGGAGAGCCATTTTCAATAGCATCGAAATTTGGTTCAATTTCATCAGTAATCGTTCGATGACTTCAGGTTCACTTCGACTATCGATAACATCGAAACCGGCTGTGGAAATTTCAATTCCAAGATCCAATGCTGTGCGTTGTTGAACGACCTCATTGATTCGTGTTTCACCGACCATTCGTCCAATCATTTTCGGCAATATCGATTTTGAGAGTACGGGTTCATTGACAATCAATTGGCCACCGGGGGCAAGCATCTGCTTTGCAGCGACTAGTGCTGCTTCCAAATCACGCTCAATCACACATCGGCATTCGATGAGAACATGAGTGAATGTCCCTGGCTCAAACGGCGGTTCTGACATTTTGGAATGCACATAATTCACCCGCTCATCTTCGTATATGCAATGTTGGAGCAAGGGTTCAATGACGACCACGCCAGTTGCCTTGCAGCCAAATGCCTCAACCAGCATTTGGCAAACCGTTCCAACACCGGCTCCAAGGTGTAGAACATGGCTGTATTCATCGACGCCAGCCTCACGACAAAGACGAATTGTCACTTCAGGAGATGCTGGGAAGGAATCCCCCAGTGCATTACGAATCATCGGATTGCCCGCTGCTTCGCCGACATCCATGCCCATCGGAACCCATTGGGGTCTTTCAAGCGAATGGAGCCATTGGTGAGATTCGAACTCACGGCCTCTTGATTACGAATCAAGTGCTCTACCAGCTAAGCTACAATGGCAGTGAGCCGGCCACCTGACATTCTACCATAAGAGAATCGGATGAACTCAAGCAAGATTGAGTTCATCCAAACGGTCACCAAAATGCTCTGCGCTGGCTTCCAGTGCTTCGATGACGGGCATGCGTCTCCCAGCGAGCATGTTGAGGCAAGCGCCGCCTCCAGTACTGTTGTGGTCAACCAAATCCACAACCTTCTTTTCGTTCACAAGCGTACTCGTATGGCCACCTCCAACGATGACAAAACCATTGGATTCACAGCACTGATTGAGAATTTCAATGGTGCCAAAGGCGAATGGATCTTTCTCAAAGAATCCAGCAGGGCCATTCCAAAGAACGCATCCTGCATCCACAATGTGTTCGCGAATTTTCATACAAGTTGACAACCCAATGTCAAAGAGTGGTCCTGAAGGTGGTAATTCGTCAATGGATAAATCCACCCGATTTCCATTTACTTCGGCTGCAACATCAACAGGCAAGAGTAAGCGTTCATTGTAGTCAACTAGCAATGAGTTGGCCATCGTCATTGTCGAATCGAAGGCATCTCCAAGTTCCTTACGCAGGAAAGCCTCGTTGCCCTCACCAATATTGTGTCCATCGGCCCACAGCATCAAATTCCCAACTGCACCCACGAGTACAATGGTATCTGCAACGCCTCGTTCGCATAGATTATGAGCAATTTCTAGAGTATCGTCACACTTCACACCGCCAAGCACTGCAGTGTAGGGTTTGGGTGGGGATTCTGTGGCCATTTTCAACGCCTTCACTTCCTTGGCCATCAATTCCCCTGCAAAGCAAGGCAATGCTTTGCTAAATCCGGACAAGGATGGGCTGTTACGATGTGAGGCAGCAAATGCGTCATTCACGTAGGCATCGACTAAAGGAGCAAGATTCTGGACGATTTCAGATTCATGCAATTCCTCAAATGTTGCTTTTTTCATCCCCATTTCATCTTCATGACCCCGGACATTGTTGAGAAATAACATGTCACCCGAGACCATATGGCGAATGGCTTCCTGTGCAATTTCCCCACATACATCTGGAACGAAAGTGATTGAGCGACCCAATAATCGGCTCAGCAAATCAGAATGAGCATACATATTGGTAAAATCGATTTTTCCGGGTCGACTTTGATGAGCGAGTATGATTACGCGCGAACTCGCCAAGCGCTGTAATGTGGGTAGAATACCTCGAAGACGAGAATCGTCGAGGAAGGCTTTGGTCTCAGGATCAAGAGGGCAGT
>JASLKT010000080.1 GCA_030747395.1 Candidatus Thalassarchaeaceae archaeon | reverse complement strand
ATCGCGGTGGATTCGAAATCCACTGTCCTCGTGACGCGGGAGTTCAAATCTCTCTCTCGGCGCCATCAACCTCTTGAGTAGACAGCCTCAGCGAAGGCCATGGAGGTTGTTGTTACCCATGAGGGTGAACGTACTGTGATGACGTTTGAAGAACCCATTAGCATTGCACTTGTCTTGGAAAAAATGGACATCCCACCTTCAACAGTACTCACCGTCGTCGATGAACAAATTGTACCACATACATCCACCATCAATGGCGATCTCGAAATTGAACTGATTATTGTTTCAAGCGGTGGTTAATCTCCCCGGCGTTTGAGAATTACCAGTTGAGTATTTTTTTTGAATTTGATTTCGGGTTGATCAAAGAATTGAGAGTATACGCCATTTAGTATTGCGATATCGTCTCCTGGACGAACGGATCTAGCACCGGTTGGTATGGCAAAAGAATAGGCGACGATGCTGATTGGACCCGTTGCATCCTGAATCGTTAATCTCCATTTTGGTTTCCCAGAACTGGTTCGATTCTTGTGCCAAGTGGTATCCCGAATTGTCATTACGCGGCCCACTACGCTACCTGCTGTTACCAAGTCGACAATGTCTTCCCCATCAGCATCTTCTACATTGATGATTTCAATTTCTGACAAATCATCTAGTTCAACACTTGGATTCAGATTCCATTCAGTGGGTCTCCCTCCTTTAATTCGGACATAGGCGCCGTTGGCAATTCGCCGAGTGATTCGTTTCGGTTTCGGGAAAAAGCAATTCTTGACTTCGACACGATCAATGCCCTGTTGTAGATTGAAATTGATCTGAATATTGCCATCATCATCACTCTGTGGTGATAACAAACCAGTCACCTCTCCGCAAATATCGACACGGGTTCTCAAATCAGTTGCTCTAGTAATTGGCCATTCCCTTCCCGCATGTTGCAAATTTTCCATCGAGGGTAAATCTTGGCGGTCGTCCCCGTTCGGGCAGATACTTCGATGATCACAAGAATGGCATCTGGCCAATGGGTTTTCATCGATACCAATGTGGACCCCACCTGCTTCGAATATTTGTACTGGTGATGGTTCAGCAGGATAATCTTCGATATTGATGCTACGATTGAGGAATAAATCCTCGTAACTTGTTCGGAGCTGTTTTTCCAATTCTAGCAAACGATTTTCATCGGGAGCGCTGATTGTTTTGACAGCAGGGACTCCCGCATACCACAACCTCAAGTTTTCAACACGAGTTTTCCGTCCATGTGTTTCCCACCATAACCATGCATAGATTTCGAGTTGCAGCACATATCCTGCTGAACGATCATTGTCCCCCATTGCTGCTTTCAGATCTACAATTGAGATGCTCCCGTCCCAATCATAGACAAAATCATACTCTCCAGCAAACCAATGTTCAGGGTGAATCGAACCTAGGCTGAATGTACCAGCATCAGGGTCAACAAACCAAGGTCGGGCGATTTCCCAAGCTTCCATGAGGGTACAATCACCATCTCCAACGGAAGGGTGTGGCAGAGACCAGTTGTGGGGATATCCATCTGGAGCAGGCCATTGTGGGCGAACACCTGCTCTAAATTGGGATAGATTTGGCCCTCCATTTTCTGCACGGCATCTTTGAACTTCTTCTAGATGGAAATCCAGTGTTGCATTAATCATCGAGATCATTTGTTCATCATCGAAGTCCTCTGCACCCCCAATTGACATGGGGTGGTCCTCAAAATCAGCCACATGGCTTTCCCGCACCTTTGGGAAATGGATTTCTGTTCTTGCGCGTGCCCACTTGCGTAGGGAATCCAAATCCTCCACACCTTTTTTCGCTTCAATATCGGGTGCCAAATACCGTTCGGGATTGTATCGATCAGGTCGATTATCGGAATCCAAGGGTGTTTCTAGAATTTGCCAATCGGCATTTTCAGCCACCAAAACCGGACTTTCTCGAAGGATACGACAAACTGTATTTTCGACAATATGTCCCCTCATCATTGCAGGTACCTGTGGTCCACGGAGAAATTCAATTCTCTGATGATACCATGACCGGGGGCAGCCTCGATACTGAATGAGGCTTGTCGCTGAAAGTCGCTTGAATTTGCTGACCAACAGCGCGTCATCATCGATAATTTGAACGGGCACGATTCCTTTCCTATCGTTCGACGTCTTTGAACCATGCGGCGTGATTCAATTCAATTTTCTTCAACAGGCGTATCGGGCGGTGTACTTTCAACAGTCATTCGTGTATTGCGCGGATCGATTCGTAGTTGCGGAGTCCCTTCGCGCCAACCAATTTCCGCAGCCATTAGTCGAATCAAATCGCCGACTCTGAGATTGTCGAATGTTTCGCTCCTCCCTCGCCCAAAAGCAACGACCTCCGTCAACGCGGTTCCATCCCATATGTGAGCGGTTGACATCGACCATCCCTTGCCTTTGGCGTTGGTTCCACTATTGCTGCCACGGCTGATGACCATACCCGAAATATTTGCTCGAGTGGGTATCAATCCAATACGATCAATTTCCAAATTTTTCGCTTGATCTTCTGTAAGAATTTGACTATCAGCATCTAGGTAAAGTCGAATCATCCCCCTCCACTGCCCTGGTGCAGCATTGACAATGACTACATTTCCTTGGTGTTGGTGTAATTGGGGGAATTGGTTGACTCCCATCTCCTCGATTACTGCTGTTTTCCCCCCGGCTGTGATTGCGGCTCCGACCACTTGATCGCCATAGTGATTCGGCATTGGCCCCCAATGTCCATGCAATGTGCCTTTGACGGTTACACGGCTTGGCAGTTCAGCGATGGTCGAGTAAGGGGGGCCAGCTAGTTTGATTTCGACATTGGGGATGAGTGAATGGAGTGGTTGTTCCTGTCCACCCCTAGGGTAATCACATGTCTGCAAGCCATGACAGATTTCACAGTCCAATCTACCTTCAGTTGAAGGTTGATTAGAATCTAGATGCAAGTCACTCAACGATGTCGATGCCATTTCGCTTTGAATGGCCAGTAATCGAATCGATTCTGCTTCTAAATCTTCAATCAGTTCTGCTTCATGAACAAATCCATCTGCAAGGTGCCATGAGTTTGCCACTGTAACGACTCCTTCGTCAACGCGATTCTTTGGTTTACTTGGATGTTGACGAGTTTCATACCATAACCATTGGTAAAATCGAAGTTGATGGGCGACACCTGAATG
>JASLKT010000007.1 GCA_030747395.1 Candidatus Thalassarchaeaceae archaeon | reverse complement strand
GGGAAAACTCAGGTTGGACACCAACTCGCAGTCAATTGCCTATTGCCCAAGGAGCAAGGTGGACTCGGTGGTGAAGTATTCTATATTGACACAGAAGATACCTTCCGACCTGAGAGGATCGCACAAATGGCACGAGGAGTTGGCATGGATCCTGATGTCGCTCTCGAGCGCATACATGTTGCACGTGCGTACAATTCAGCGCACCAGATGTTACTGGTTGATGAAATCCAAAGAGCCTCAAAGAGTATCGATGTCAAATTGATTATTGTTGATTCACTGATAGCACATTTCCGTGCTGAGTTCCTTGGCCGAGGTATGTTGGCCGATCGTCAGCAGAAACTCAATCGACACCTGAAAGAACTCAAGAAGCTTGCAGATGTCAATAACGCGATGGTTCTTGTAACCAACCAGGTCATGTCGAAACCTGATGCCATGTGGGGCGATCCGACCAAGCCAGTGGGTGGACACGTTGTTGGACATGCTTCAACTTTCCGAATATACCTCAGAAAATCGAAAGCAGGCTCACGAATCGCACGCCTAATCGATTCACCTAATCTGCCGGAAGGCGAAGCGAAGTTCTTCGTCACAGCAGAAGGTCTGCGTGATTAAGCGTAGGTCTTGTGGCCTCGACGGCATCGGAATCCTATCCCATTTCCTACCGGTGTCGTCGATGCTACACTCATGCCGGGAGTTTAGACAATTTGTCTCTGACCGCATCAACGAGCTCTTCGACTGTTGAACGACCGAGATCAAAGCTCATCCCTCCAGCCTCGAATAGATTCGGAAGTGGCCGAGACCCACCTAATCTCATCGCTGTTGCATAGTTCGTAAGTGCCTTCTCAGGATTCTCTGTGTACTGTAGCCACATTTGCAACGCACCCAATTGGGCGATACCATATTCGATGTAATAGAAGGGATAGGAGAATAGATGAAGTTGTTTTTGCCATCCTACTCTTCGCCAGTCTTCAAAGCCTGACCAATCCAATATGGAACCAAACCGCTCTCCCAATTCGAGCCACTTTTCGTGCCTCTCAGTTCGTGAATGTTCGGGATTTGTGTAGATCCAGTGCTGGAAGGCATCGATTGTGGCAATCCACGCTAGAATTGATACAATCCCTTCGAGGTGTTCCCTCACAGCTCGTTGAGCATCTTCTTTGGTGTAGAATTCATCAAGGAAATCATGGGTTAGCAATTCCATTGACATTGATGCGACTTCGCAAAATTCCAATGGTGCGCTGCGATAATCCACCAATGGTAAGTCATCAGCGTAGATTGAATGGAAGGCGTGTCCTGCTTCGTGTACCATCGTCTCAAGGTCCCGTTGTAATCCAGTTGCATTCATGAAAATGAATGGTTTTCGACTGTGATCTCGTTGCAATTGATATCCCCCTGGAGCTTTGCCTTTACGACTATCCAGATCGAGGCTCGTACCATCTCGTAAACTATCAAAGAAATCACCCAATTCTGGCGATAGTCGATGGAACATTCGACTCGTTCCTGCAACCATCTCTTCTACCTCTGTAAATGGTTTCAATGGCTCCCTGCCATGCACATCGTGCCCCAAATCCCACATTCTTAGAGTATCAAGGCCGAGATTTTCTCTTCTTTCATCATCGACATCCCTCATCAGAGGGACGCAAATCGCTTCAACAGCATCGTGAAACGCTTCACAATCGGCTGGTGAATAATCAAAACGATGCTTTGCATCAAAGATGTAATCGCGATAATTTTCGTATCCTGAATTTTCTGCAACTTGTTGCCGCAGTGCAATCATTTTTTCATATAGATTATCAATTTCATCAGCATTTTGAAATCGCCTTTCTCCGACCGTTCTGTATGCACTTTCTCTAACATCTCGTTCATTGACTTGGAGGAATTTTCCCATTTGCTGCATTGTCCGTTCCTCACCATCAAATTCCACAGTCATTGCACCGCAGATTTCGTTGTAGCGTTGACCCAATTTTGTGAGTTCAGTGCCTAGAGGAATATTTTCTTCCTTGAACAATGCTAAATCCATTCTTGTGTCACGAAGTAAAACATTGTATTCTTCTGAATCGAGTTGGCTTGCATAGGGGCTTTCGGCTAATTTTCGATTTAGTGAATCTCCCATCTTCGCCAATTCAGGTTCTACATTTTCAACAAAGTCGAGATAGGCCTGTTTGATTTCTTCATTTTCGGTATCACAGGTCATGTTGACATACAGCATTGAACCGGTTTCACCAACGTATGCATCGAATCGACCCAATTCAAGCAACCACTCTTCAAGATTTTCAGCCGAATCAATTTCTCGATTCAGGAACTCTTGATAATACGGCCCGATTTCAGACCAATTTGTTGCGTCGAGCCCCTCGAAAGAAGCCATAATTTCACCTCAGGGATTGTTTGTTCTGTTTCCTTGTGAACGAACCGATTTTGGCCCGTCAGGCAATCCATTTTCGTCCCGAGTCTGCTTTTGACATCGCCATACTTCAACCTCTGCTTCGACCTTCTCAATGATGGCCTCCATCTCAGGGTGATCAGGGTTGACACGTGCAGTCCAACAGGCCAAGCAAATCCGTTCACTATTCACATCGACGAAATTCATCGGTGTGCATTGAATTCCACAGTCTTCGCATTTGCGCCAAGCATGATGCTTTGCCATGAATCGTGGCGGGACGACGAAGCCATAAGGGGTTTCGTTACTTCTTCTCTGTCACCTTTCATTCAATTGTAATCAGCGAGTGCGATATGAGCCAGGGCAGAACGATGAATAGAATCTATATCGGACTTCCGTGCCTCTTCAATTTCCAATTCAAGGCGTTGCACACTTTCTTCATGGGGGATGGGTGCATGAGGCAATAATTTGGCATTTAACACACACATCAATCGAGCCGCCTCTTGATCCAGTGCTACCCGATTGAGTTCGGGCCATTTCATTTCGCCAATTGTCCCATCCGAAAATTCAGGAAGGTGAATCAACCAAGCGGTTTGATCCCCATCGGACAATCCAGCACGCTGGAAACCAATCCGAATTTGATGTGTCCCAGCGATTAATCGAATGAATTCAGCATCGAGAGCCTTTGCGCGCATTGTGGAATTGGCATGGCGTGATGCTAGGCCCAACCAAGCCGTCCACAATTGATTTTCACTGACTGCGGCCGGCCCACCTAGCAGAAGCCACCGTTCATCACTACGCCATTCCAGAAAAGATGCCACCAATTGCTCAGCATCTGTAACAGGATTGCCAAATGTCAATCCCCAGCAAGGGTAAGGGGTGCGTGACACGGGTTGAGGGAATCGCCACTCCCTCATGAATCGGTCGGCCTTCGACTGCGCGTTTGGATGGCTCTGTCTGCGGCTTGCATGATGTTCTGTACCAATTGAGGGCTCCACCCTCTTTCATCTGCAAGTTTTTGTGCAGATTTTTTTGTAATCCCACAGATTTCGAGTGGCGTTCTGTAACCGTGATTGGCCAATGTCCTTGCTCGCACACGACCTACACCTCTGATTGAAATCATCGCGAGAAGTTCTTCTTTACAGCCATTTGAAACTCGTTTGCGCATTACATCAAGCATTTCTAACAAATCGACATTCGCTTTTTCCAACGAATTTTCCACATCATCATCGTTCGCGCAAATTTGCCGGGTTGCATTCATCAACCAATCAGCATGATCGACCCGAACTCGAAGGTCACCGGGAGCGACCCCCAATTCTTTTTCAATTTCCCGCAGGGAATTTTCATCGATCCATTGACTCAGTGTCCAAGCACTCTTGGCAAGACTTTCTGCTTCTGGCATGTATCCCAGTGTATTGAGTTCATGACCATCGAGAAGAATTTGGTCCGACATTGCATTTACCTTCTGAGTCATCATTTGCATTTGTTTCCCGGTTGGCCAAAGTGGAGGGAAATCAGGTGTACTGGCGATTAAATGCAGCAAAGCCCATGGGGAAATTGATCGGTCTTCAATGACTCTGCACAGAATTTTTCTTGCTTGTCGAATCCCTTCTCGTAGTATGAGTCCTGACAACGGGTCCAGGTATAGTCGGCTGACCCGTTCACCAAACGCCGTAGCTGTGTAAGTCATTGCAGGAGAGTCGGGGACGACTTCTTCTGGCGTGGAGCTTGAAAGTTCACCAGCCTTTTGGAATCCGATTACTGCGGGTCGCTTTGGCCTTGGTTTGGGTTCGACAAATTCCGAGATTTCAACACCTTCAACAGATTGTGAACTCTGTGCCCACATGGGCAAATCATCATTCCACTCTTCTTCTGATTCCACCGGTTCCGTTTCAGCCAGGCGTTCCAGAACGGTAACATCTTCACCAGTACGTTCGATGAATCGATGTGTTGCCAACCAAGAGATGATTTCATCAATTCGGCCTTGTAACCAATCGTTCTCAACACCATGTCCAAGGAATGTTTGCTGGAAGAATCGTCCTATTGCATCTCTGTCACGTTGCCCTCCTGTGGCAATTGCTGCAAGCACATGCACTCGCATGGCGGGTTCTGCTGCCAATTTTGATTCGACCGCCTCTGGATCTTGCTCAAAGTAGAGATGAGCGATTTCATCCGCATGTTCTAGATGCCTAGAAATCAACCATGCATCACCGACGTTATCGTATCGTGGCCGTCCTGCTCTGCCCAGCATTTGGTGAACTTCCATTCGGGGCAATGGGCGACTTAGACCATCTTCCCAGCGTGTCAAATCTCGAACAACGACACGGCGTGCGGGTAAGTTGACACCTGCAGCAAGTGTTGGTGTGGCACAAATTGCAAACAATATTCGTTCTTTGAATGCGGTTTCGATGATGCGTCTTTGACTTGAGGTCAATCCAGCATGGTGGAAAGCAACGCCTCCTCGAAGTGCATCTGCCAATCGATCCCCCATCATTGTCGATTCTTCGCTACCTTCGATCTCTCTAGCCACTTCGGCTAGCGCAGCCAAGCGGGCTTCAACATCAATATGCTCAGGCACATTTTCCGGAGATTTCAACCAAGATTGCATTCGTTTGAACATCCAATCGCCGAGTTTAGTTGCACTGCCCTCTGCATAGCGTCGAGTTCCTCTAAAAATCAGAATTTGTCCTGAATCCTCAATGGTTGAGAGCAGGACATTTCGCAATACATCTCCTTCGTCGGGAAGTTCAAACGGAGGAGGGAGTTCCAATCTTTCCTGTTCAGGCCCCACCTGTAATCGAGGCTCCACCAAACCATCACAGACGGTTCCATACCGAAGAGTCACAGGGCGCCAATCGGATTGGACGGTTTTTGCATCCAACCAATCTGCCATTTCTTCTGCATTTCCTACGGTTGCCGATAATGCCAGAATTTGTGCCTCGGGTCGTTCGTGTTTGACCCGTGCCAAGTTGACTTCCATCGTAGGTCCACGACTTCGATCATGGATGAGGTGTACTTCATCGGCAACCACAATACTGACCTGATTGAGAAAGTCGTTGCGATTTCGCATCAATGAATCGAATTTTTCACTGGTTGCAACAATAATATCGGCCTCATCTAGAGAAACAGTTTCCCCTGAGCGATCACCAACTGCCATTCCAACCGCAAGTCCGAGGGCATCTCCCGCCTCACGTAATTCATCGACTTTTTCTGCGGCGAGAGCCTTCAGAGGAACCAGATAGAACGCGCGACTACCAGGCTGATCGACCAGAAGTTTCTGGAGAATGGCCAGATATGCGACCAGACTTTTTCCACTCGCAGTAGGGATGGCCAAAAGCAGATTTTCCCCCGAAAGTGCGATTGGAACAGCTTCAGCCTGTGGGGGGTGAAGTTGGGTAATTCCCCATACATCGGTGAGTAGTTTCACCACATTAGGAGGGAGGTCGAGTTCTCGCACATCGTCGACCATGACAGATGACCATCGTTCACCGCCCAAAAGGATACGGGTGTCACGTCGCGGAAGTGTGAAGTGCTCTCGCACATCAAGAGGGTGTGATGGCAACCGCTGCCGACGTCGAAAATGAGTTAATCTCCCGGCTTGCTCTCTTTGATGATGAACCGGACATCAACGACTGGTTTGAGGTTGCACTCGGTGCTGCAATGGTGACAATGGGCCTACACCAATTGTTCAATCCAGGTGGTCTCTTTGAGACGGGAGTGATGCAGTGGCTTGGTGCTGCAGTCGTCTCAATGGGTTTCATTCTTCTAGGTCATGGAATCAAAGACATGCTTCTGAAAGAGGTGCGTTCTTCGATTGTCCGTCTAGATATGGATGAAAATAGTGACACAATCGATTACGGCTTAATCCGCGACGTTCTCCTACATCCTGACAAGTATCAACAACTCCTCTATGATGCCTATCATTTGGCGTTTGAAGATGGGATTCTTACCGAAGATGAAATGGCCGAATTGAGTGCCCTTGCGCGTGTCCTTCAAATTCCTGAGAGAAGCGCGGCTCGAATGGCTACACGAGCGGCAATCGAATCTGCGTTGGAGGATGATCATGTCTCCGAGGCCGAACTGGATCTCATCGTCGGAGCCGCTCGTCCACTCGGACTAAGCGACGAACAATTGGCCCGAATCGTCGAGGCACTTCGAGATCATAACCTCGACACCGAAGAACGCGCCATGCTCGATGATATGCTTGGTTCAATTCCTGATGAAGAAGATGACACAGATGGTGATGGAATTCCTGACGATCTTGAAGTTCACATCGAAGAAGAATGATTACCACGGATTCAGCACTTCTTCTGCGAGTGCCATTCCTTTTTCTCGGCGTTCTTTCTCTACAAACCCAGCACAAACCAATACCACTAGGCCGAGTACTGTGACCCAGAAATCATGGGAGATTAGTCCGTTTGATGATTCGATTCCACCGGGGGAAATGAGGTCATTTGCATAGACTTCATTGGAACGAATTGAAAGTTCCATTGCATCAATTCCACAATCACAAAATGAGACGGACAGCAGTTCTGGTTTGACTGCTTCAGTTACATCATTCCATTCCTTTGCAGTCATCGTGTCCGGGCGGCTGACCCATGCCGGTGAACTGAACGAACCCATGCCGGGGTCAGAGACCATTTGCCAGTCGATGTGCAGCACATCCCCTCTTGGTTCTTCATCGACGATAAGAAGCGCTTCCAAGAGCAATAAGTCTAGGGCGAGAAGTCGACCCGAACGGAGAATAAAGCGTACTTCATTTTCTTCTGAAAGCCGACCGTCATTCAATTTTCCAAATACCCATCGATCCAAATCAATGCCATCAAGTTCAGCAGCTTGAATTTGCCATCTTCCATCACCGAGCGGGTGAGTCGATTCTATTGTCAACATTAATTGCAATCTTTCTCCGGCTGCTACACCCAGGAATCCACCATACCACTGTGGGCCGAATTCACCTTCATCGTCATTGATTACACCCTGATAAACACGTTCTAAACGCTGTTCAAGAAGTTCATCGAAAGTCATCTCACCTGGATTGGGTGATTCGTTTGATATGGAGACAGCAGGAGAAATGATTCCTCCAAACAACAGCAATATGATGGCCATTGGAAGCATGAATCGAGGTAACCAAGGAGATGACAAAGGCATCAGATATCCTATGATTGCAACAAAGATTCCAATTCCAGCAACACCCATTGTGAAAATGCCTGCTCCAGAGGTTTGACTCGATTTATCCAGCTGGCCAACTTGCGAAGTTCCTGAATCCCAAGTGGCTTCTCCAGAGAATTCCTCAGGTGTTGTACTGCCTACACCCAAAATCGATTGCGAACCGATGAATCTGTAGGATTGGTAGTGATTTTCTGTTCCCGTCCAACAAAGCGTGTGATCGCCACCCTTGGGTTCACCCCATCGATATTCGTTGACGACAATATCGCCTTCATATCGCGTACGAATTTCAGGTGCATCCTCTGAATGCCCTTGGTCATCCCAAAATTCCGGAACGACATGTGCTTGTTCAACCTCGAGCGGGGTTGCCTCCCATGAAACCGTTACTGTGAGCGTACTCAATTGTTCATCAACGTCAAAGTGATAGCAATCGACATCACTTCCCATCAAGCCGCCGAATGTGGTCGAACCCACGAGTGTAATCGAACGTGGTTCAGTAAGGCTGGTTGGTTCATCGACATTTGCCGCATCTGCATCGATACTCCATTCGATGGGCAAGACAATGTTGGAATCTCCTGACAGATGCAATTCCCATGTAACGGGTTGATTGATGTCAAATGAAATTCGCAATAGAACTTGATCCTGAGGAGATAGGATTCGGCCATTTGTGATATCCAATTCTTCATTTTCCAGCATGTATGGATCTTGATTCCCAGGTGTTGAACTTGGACCCGGTGCAGGGATTGTCCACGAATTTGTCGAAGAACCCAATATGAGTTCAATGTACAAATCAGGACGCACCATGCCGACACTATCCTCTTGTATTCTAAAATCAAAAATCATGGATTCTAGAACACTTGGCAATAGACTCACACTTGTCTGGTCTGGTCTCATTGGGAATTCAAGAGTGACCGTGACTGGTTGGGCTAGATTTGCATCTCTCTCTTCCTCACTCAACATTGCATCTCCAACGGCATCTGTTGACAATGAACAATCATCATTTGAACAAACGAGATTCAGAGTTTGATTTTCTGTTGACAAATCAGCGCTAGCAATCGGAACCATCGAGATGAAGAAAAGTGTCAGAGTGATGAGGGCCACTCTGCAATTCATGACTCTAGGCAGAGGGGAACCTGCTTAGCCCTTCGGCCCATTCGCTTCGGCTTTCACATCAATCAAAACCGCTCTACATTCCCGGCAGCGAAATCTACCCATTCCTCGACGGGTACGAGGATGTTCCTTGGAGCACTGCGGGCAAGTCCACAACCATTTCGAAGATCTTTTCCGGAGGTAATTTGAAAATGATTTGCCCATGTTTCTTGCTTCTTCATCTGGCCATAAAGCCTCAAGATTCCGAAATGTTTTGTCGTGGCCAGCGAATCCGAGTGCATGCAAAAATTCGTGGTAGAGTAAGAAGGTAGCATAACGTTGCCAATCATCAGTCAATGCTGCTGGATGAACATCGACACATCTGACATCGCTTGGCCCGGAAATTTCTGATTTCCTCACCCCTTTTTGGTATCTACAAACTGCATGAAGTCTTGTCGCATCTCTACGAAGTCTGCCGAGGGGAATTCCTTGTAATTCATCCACTGGAAGTAAGCCAAGTTGAGGAATTTGATGCATCGTGTGGACGACAAAGCCTGCCATCCTTTCCAACATCTTCTCACTGTCCATGTTCCATCCTTTTCTCCGCCGTTCATCAATATGACCGAGAAATTGGGCCTTATAGGCCCACCACAACATATTCGACTAGTACCCGTTACGCCAACCACCCATGGTGTCCAGTGGAACCCTTCTTCGAATCGCCGTCATTTCGGCGTTAGTGTCAATGTTATTGGCTTTGGTTCCGGCCACAGATGTGGCTTTACTATCTGAATCTAACAAGCCTATTGAGACGGGTGGTCGTAGTGGGCCGGACTTAATTGTAGACTATCTCTCAGCATCATGGAGCACGGCAGATGCTGGTGATTCCAAGAGCATCAGTACACGAATTAAGAACGATGGAGATTCATCTTCAGGTTCTTTCAGATGGGGATTGTATTTGTCAACCGATACGACAATTACAACCAATGATATACAATTGGATTATTGGACTCAATCAAGCATTACAGCTGGCAGTACTCGTTCATCAACAAAGACGGTTTCGATTCCTTCAAGCATCACGGGTGGTTACTACTATGTCGGCATGATTGTTGATATCAACGGACAAGTCAGCGAATCTGATGAAAGTAACAATGATGATTACGATTCAGGTAGAATTCACGTCTACGAACTGCCTGATCTCGTACCCCGAACCACGTCTTCGTCTTGTTCGACACCAGCGACAGGTACAATTGGTGATTACCTTGATTCTTCCATTTCAATTCAGTATGAGAACGACGTTTCTAGCAGCCATGGGCAATCATCTGGAACATTTTATTGGGCGATGTATCTTTCCACCGATTCAACGATTACAACCAGTGATACACAGGTCGGAACAGATCAATACTCGTCTAGTTTGTCTTCAGGTAGTTATCGTACAGATTCACTTTCTAGTAGTACTCGTATCCCTTCCAACATCAATGCAGGGACTTACTATTGGGGGTATGTACTCGATGTTGATTCGGATGTTGATGAGGCTAGTGAATTAAACAATGCGCGAACTTGTAATCAAATTACACTGCAGGATGATTTACCAGATATCGAAGCCACATCAGTCAGTACCTCCTCCTCTTCAGCAGTCATGGGGGAGAGCATTACTGTTCAATACAGGATTGAAAATCTCGGAACAGATTACACCGGTTCATTCTATTGGAAATTATATCTGTCCACGGATTCTACAATCACAACCTCTGATACATTTGTGGATGAGTTCAGTGTAAGTTCTATCAGCGCAGGTTCGTATCGTTCAGGTTACGAATACAGTGTTGCCATCCCAACGGGTATGAGTTCGGGGTACCACTATCTCGGAATGATTGCAGATAATCGGGATGGAGTAAATGAATTAGATGAGACCAACAACATTGTTTCCTCTAGTTCTAGAATCGATATAGAGGAACCTGCTGATTTGGTTCCAAGCACGCCATCTGGGCCCAATTCAGGCCAAGGTGGCCAACAGGTTAGCATCTCTTGGAGAATTGATAATGATGGCGATGATGCATCGGGTTGGTTCTATTGGGAAATGTACATCTCAACAGATTCAACCATTACGACAAGTGATACACAACTAGGCTCGACACAACAAGCTAACAGCATTTCTGGCGGTTCTTATCGAAGTGGAACATACAGTCCGTCCCTTCCGAGTAACCTCCCACAGGGAACCTACTACTTCGGCATCATTGTAGATACCACGGCCCGGGTCACCGAAGGAGATGAAACCAACAATGTAGAAGTTGGGAATTCCATCTATATTACAATTCCAGATTATGATTTGGAAGCAACATCAATCTCAGTGGATTCGGGTTATCGGCAAGTCTGTGAAGGCGCTGATATTTACATTACATTGAGTGCTACCAATTTAGGTACTGACAATGCTGGTGCACATTATTACGAGGCCCTTGTTTCGACGGGAAATTCGGTTTCAGCAATCTACACAGGGACCTCTCTTGGTTACGCTAGTGGGACGGCCAACGTGCCATCGTATACTCACACTAGTATGCTTGCGACTCTACCAGCTAGCATCACCCCTGGGACATACTACGTAGGCCTATACGTTGACTATGGAGACTATATTTCCGAGACAGATGAGAATAACAACATCGTCGCATCAAGTAGTGCTCAACTAACCGTCATAGATTGTGGGCCTGATCTTGAACCGACATCAGTTTCAGGGCCTACAACTGGAGTTAGGGGTGGTACAGCGCAAGTCTCAGTCCAAATCGCGAATGTAGGCATGGGCGATGCAACCAATATTGATTACAGCATTTACCTATCCAGCGATTCATCCATCACTGGAGGGGGCAATGATGTCTTCATCGGTTCAGATGCAATAAATTCAATCACACAAGGTGGTTCTTGGTCTGGAAATATCAATCTAGGAATTCCATCCAATCTTGGTGATGGTTGTTGGTACTGGGGTCTCATTGTAGACCCGAATGACTCGATTGTCGAAATGGATGAGAACAACAATGCCATCCCCTCCAGTGGTCAATTTTGTGTTGAGAAGGCCGATTTGGTCATTGATTCCATCAGCATTTCAGAGAATGCAGTAAGTGGTCAATCGACAACTGTGTACATCAATATCAGCAATTCAGGTGGTTCAGATGCCGCATCTTTCGATGTACGTTTGGTACTATCTCTAGACGCACAAGCAGGCACTGATGACACACAAGTAGACAGTTTCCGCATTAGTCCATTGAGCAGCGCATCTACAATTCAAGTCACACGTGAAGTGATCATCCCCGGTCAACACGTAGGTCATTTTCATTGGGTTGTCATTGCAGATACGGGTTCTGAAATCGATGAAGATGACGAAACCAACAATGCTGCTGCCAGCGTTTCATTTTCCATTTCAGCACCTGCTAGAGATATTCTAGCATCATGGGTGAATCCGCCCCTATCTGCTGAACCCGGGCAGACCGTCACGATTCAATGGGGTGCTGAGAATCTCGGGCAGGAGCCCTTAGGTTTCGATGTTGAAATTTGGCTTTCAGAGGATCGTTTACTTGGTAGCGGCGATGTTCGACTTTCGCAATCTCGAGTCCCATCTCTCATGAGTGGCTCTACCTTGGCAGATTCCCAGATTGTGAACCTGGCCGGTGATGTTGAAGGTGTGTGGTGGGTAATTCTCGTGATCGATGCAAGTGACGAGCACTATGAGGATGATGAGAACAATAATATTCGCCTATCCAACTCTACTCTAACGATTGATTCCAGCAGTCCTCCACCAGCAGGTGAAACATTACCTGGTTGTGATAATCCTCAAACGGATGGTGAATTTGAATCCGATGCTGCAACTACTCGTTCATCAGCTCATCATTTAGGTTCTAATCCTAATCTCACACTGGATGGGTGTCTTGTAGGCCTTGATGTGAAAGATTGGTATGCGATTATCATTGATGCAGGCAATCAAACATCGATAGCCCTTAGCGCCGAAGGTGCTCACCTTGAGGTTGCAGTTCTAAATGGAACGACTTCACTAGGACAAGGTGCGGTAGATGATGAGATTCGTTGGGTCACAATTTCTGCAATTAATGATGATTCAGAGAGTATCCCTTTGTTGTATCATATTCGCGTAACATGGGATCCAGCAGTACCTGGGGGCCCTTATCAATTGAGATTTGTAACAGCAGATGCCAGTGCAGAGACTGATTTGACCCCCCCACCTGCACCCCAGATTTATCCGGCAGAAGGTTGGACACATTTGGATGAGATCATCATTCAGTGGCCCTCTGTGGAAGACGAACTTTCAGGAACATCACACTATGAGGTTCGATGGGCTGATGGTTTGTGGGCTCCTGTATTCGATAATCAGGCATCAGTCAACCTTTCCATGTTGGTGGACGGGCGATATTCATTTGAAGTCCGCGCCATCGATGAGGCTGGCAACGTTGGACCCGCCAATGCCACATGGATCCGTGTTGACCGGCATGCGCCTGTGGTTTCAATAGAGCAAATCGAAGCCAAGCGCGCCCCTATATCCAAATTGGTTGTCAATTTGAATATCGATGATGGAGAGGGTAGTGGGCCATCTGCCGTTGAATGGTCCAGTGACAATTTTTCATGGGTTTCCTATCCAGATGGGGGATTAATTTTGTGGGATGATTGGAACAATACCAATCTATACATCCGCATCACAGATGGTGCAGAATTATACACAATTTCAAGTCTCGAAATTGACATCCCCGCTGAAGAAATTGAAACTGCTGATGAATCAGGAAATGAAAGAGGATCGTCACCGAGTTCAGGCGGTGGAATTAGCACGCTACTTGCTTTCCTCGTAGTTGTAGCCATCATCGTCCTTTCCGTCTTGGCTGCTATCTTGGCCATCAGATTGAGGGCGGTTAGTGAAATTGAAGAAGAAGAGGAAGAAGATGAATCTATTGAGAACTCTGGAGAACCCACCAGTTCGGAAATCAAAGATTCTGCGCAAGAGCAACTGGAAACCTACCATGTTCCCGATCATACTCATCTTATTGGAGGGGGTGAGTACAATCAGTCAACTGGCCATATGGCATACGTTGATCCTGAAGGCCGTTGGTGGTGGCAGCAAGAAGATGGTTCATTCTACCATGACCCCGCTCTCAATGCCACCGATGCCACGCAGGATGGCCTTCTTTGACGGCTACGAACAAACCATCACCCCGGGCACAAACTTCGCCATCTGCAGTCAATGTCATGCTGATTTCTGCCCGATCACCATCCAACGATTCTACTTGGCTGGTGATTTCCAATGGAACGCCATGCGGTGTCGGCCGTCGTAATTTGACTGTATAGCGAGCCGTTACCGTACATGGCGGCATCTCCTCGCCACGATTGGCCATGATGGCCATCGCTGCTGTCCAATTCCCATGACAGTCTAACAAAGTGCCAATGATTCCACCGTTAATCATGCCCGGAAATGCTTGGTGTGCTTCTGACGTATTGAACGTCATTTTCAAACCATTTTCAATTGGAAAAGAGCGAATTTTCAATCCATCGTCATTTGCGGGACCACATCCAAAGCAGATGCTGTTCGGTGCGTGTTGCTCCTGCACGCTTTCACCTTCCATGGTATCAGCAGGCAATCGACCGTCTTTGAGGGTTGACTGCGACAATTGACTCCTACGGAGTCCTTTGCACGGTTCCTTCAAAGAGGGGTAGTCTGCACGAACCACTACAACCGCTTGAGAGGAGGGGATGGTCCCATGCCTGAAAAGGCCAAAAAAAAGAAGCAATCGCGATCAAAGCGCACCAAGACGCTGAAGGTCAGCAATCAGATTCCCGCGAAACGACGTCGGGAAATCGAGAAGGCGCTCGATGCACACGAACCGTCTAGACCCGAATGGGATCGCCTCTCTGGTTCGAAACAGCACCGATTCTTCGGCAAGAGAATCAAACCCGGTTCGATTCGACAAATTGAATTTCCACTGCTGGATGTCAAATTGGGTGATTCGTGGCCCATCCCCGTCACCATCATTCACGGTTCCCGACCCGGTCCAACGATTACGATTACCGGTGGAGTTCATGGAGACGAAATGGTGGGCCAAGTTGCCGCAAGTTTACTCTCACAGAATGTGTTTACTGGAGCTGGTCGACCATTGGATCCCGAGATGATGGCGGGAACCGTTCGCTTGGCGCCGGTTCTGAATCCCCCTGGTTTCGCCCGTCAAATGAGATATTTTCCCGATGGTCGTGATTTGAATCGTGAATTCCCTGGTTCAGAAATGGGTTCGACCACTGGAAGAGTTGCCCATCGAGTTCTCAAAGAACTCATCAATGGTTCTGATTTTCTCCTCGATTTGCATACTGCGGCCCGTGGCCGTGATAATCTGCCACAAGTTCGAGCCAATCTTGCGCATCCACCCAGCAATCGAGTTGCTCGTGCATTTGGAATCGAGGTCATTTTGGATTCCAAGGGTCCCAAGGGTTCGATGCGCAGGGCTGCAGCAGAACTCAACATCGGTTCTTTGACCTACGAAGGAGGGGGGGCCAATCTCACTGACCACGAAGCGGTTCAAATCGCAATTCATGGAGTGTTAAACGTTCTCCGAAGTTTGCATGTTATTCCAGGCAATGCAGCCCGGCCAAAATTCAGATTGCTCGCCAGTGGTTCAACTTGGGTTCGTGCTGATGAAGGTGGTTTGGTCGACCTCTTTGTAGGCCGGGGATCGTTTGTCGATGCCGGTGAAGTTATCGGTAAAATTGTCGATCCTCAACGGCCATCAGAAAGTGTAGATATTCTCGCACCATCCCGGGGAATTTTCATCTGCACAGCCAACAATCCAATTGTAACACCTGGGACTCCTGTTGGCCATTTGTTACCTGTAACTCGTGGTGTGAAACTCATTCGCAAAGGTTTGGACAAGAACACAAATCGCCTCATCGTTTCTGGTTCTTCAGGAGAACCGATTTGGCGAGAAGACTTTGAGGTTGAAGAGATCATGATTGAGGGCGAATGGTCAGGTGGCGCCGTCGATGCAGAATGGCAACGAAATTGGCCTAATGTGTCCGAACAAGAGCATGTTGAGGCATCAGAAGAAGAGGATGCTGATTGAATTCGATGATATTGTAAACGAGGTGATTGTGTGTCAGATTCTCGTGGTTGGCGCCGCCTTCATCACCTACCTCTTGCACTCTTCGCGATTACCATTGTCGCAGTGGCGCTAGGTGGTGCCGTCCGCATTCATGATGCAGGTGTTTCTTGTCCTGATTGGCCTCAGTGCTTTGGAACATGGGGATTTGATGTATCACATGATGAACAAGCAGATTGGTGGGCTGAAAACCCTGAAGAAATTAAAACCAATGAAGATCAAATCCAATACGATACTTGGGAAATTTTCCTTGAGTGGATTCATCGTTTTGTCACAGGAATAATCCTTGGCCCCCTCTGTATACTCCAATGGTATTTCTCCTTCAAACGTAAAGAATCAATGCCAGGAGTATTCAAGGCATCTACAATCGCTTTGATTCTCGTCATCGCTCAAGGTGCGATGGGTATGATTACGGTTCTGTATGACAACATACCTTGGTCTGTTGCCGCTCACCTCACCCTTGCAATGGCTCTTGCTTTGTCTCTATTGTGGGCATGGGTTCGCTGGATGGATACCGAGGGAGAACTCCCTCAATGGATGGAGTTAGATCCAAAGAATGCCAATCGGTTGCGTCCTCGATTGTATGACCTGTCTTTGTCCACTCTGGTCGTTCTCATTCTCGGGGCTTTTGTTTCATCAACAGGGGGGCAGAATCTTTCTTGTGGAGTCGGTACATTTTCTGCTTGGCCATTGTGTGGTGGCAACATCTTCGCATCCGTCGTTGAAAATATCCAATTTGGTCATCGCTTAGCCGTGATATTGGTTGGTTGTTGGTTGATTTGGAACCTTCGTGGAATGGAGCGTGGAACCATACGTAAATTGATGCATTCTGGCATCGGCCTCTACGTTCTAAATCTCCTTCTCGGTGGTGCATATATCCTCACTTGGGATGGAGCTTTTATCGAGATTCTTTCTCTGCTTCACTTACTGCTAGGTTCACTTTCTTTCCTTTGTATCGGATTTGCTGCATTACTGGCAAGGAACGCGACAATATCGCCAACATCGGCTGAGGATGAATGAAATTGTAGCCCCTACGGGGCTCCCGATGGTCTTATGACACCCGGGTAGGTCGCGAGGTCGCAGCGAACCGCTGTTAGTGATTCACATGGTAAAACCAGCACGAGAACACACCCGTTTTGAAAAGGCCCGAATTATTGGTGCTCGAGCACTGCAAATCAGCATGGGTGCTCCACTCTATGTGACCGAACAAAAATTGCGAGAAGAGTTCCGTGAAGAATTGGTATCACTCTACGGTGTCGAAGAAGCGAGTGTTCGCTTCGTTCTAGACCCACTCAAGATTGCTCTTCTAGAATATGAGCGCGAATTAATCCCCATCGACGTCGATCCACACGATGATTGATTGTATTCTTGGGACGCCCTGTAAGGGCGTCATTGATAGATGGTGTCTGTTTGCATGCCTCTATGGAGTCAACGACGGACGTGGCAACAGCCAACTTGTCCGATTGGTTTCGCCTCATGAAACCCGGTGTCTTGGCATTGCTGCAAGTGACAGCAATGTGTACTATTCTCATTCATGATTTGATCGTGTGGAATGCAGCAGGGAGAATTGATTTTGATTATTTCAACACACTCGAAACAATGGGTGTTGTTTTCATCGGTGGATATCTAACCGCAGGAGGCGCTCACACGTTCAACAATATCTTGGATCGAGATATTGATCCTCAAATGAAGCGAACAGAGAACCGGGCCATTGCTCGGGGCGCCATATCTCCAAAAGCAGGTTTCCTTTGGGCAATGTTTCTATCTTTATCAGGAACCCTTTGGCTCATCGAATTTGCGAATGAAGTTGCAGCATTTTGGGCCGCCTTCAGCATCTTGTTTTACGTTTTTATTTACACACTATGGTTGAAGCGTAGCAGTGTTCAAAATATCGTTATTGGCGGAATTGCTGGCGCCACTCCTCCATTGGTTGGCTGGGCCGCAGCCATGGGTGATGCAGCATCGATTTCGAATCCATTTGATTTGGGAAGTGCCCTTCCATGGCTCATGTTCTCATTGATCTTCATCTGGACCCCACCTCACTTCTGGGCACTTGCATTGTATCGCAGTGATCAGTACAAAGAAGCGGGAATTCCAATGATGCCTTGGGTTCATGGTCCGCACCGGACCTTGATTGAGATGCGCGTTTATGCCCTCATTCTCATTGGAATTGCTGCGATGCCTTGGTTGAATCCAGCAGAGGTGGGAGAACTCGCCGCTTACGTTTACACACTCATCGTATTGGTGCTCGGTATTTGGTACAACCAATCAGTGATTTCGATTGACATACATGAACCGCGTGATGCCGAAGGCAGAATACCTTCCGCAGCTCGTTCGTTTTTCATTTCATTGTATTACTTGGCGTTGATGTTCATCTCGTTAGTTTGCGTATTATTCAGTCCTGAGTTGACAATTTTATTCCTCGTTTTAGTCATGTTTAAAATTCTGTCAAAGAAAAACCGCAAATTGTCTATTTCGTAGACTCATTGGCGTCGGATTGATACACCCCACCACCCCTTCGGGTGGTGCACGTGGTGCGAGAGGGACAGCCAATGCAGGAAAGCGACCTGATTTATGACTGGAACGTAGTCGATTATGAATTCAACCGAAATGCCGCAAATCATCCCCATGAAATTTGGTTTGATGATGAAACATTGCGAGATGGTTTGCAGAGCCCAAGTGCACGAAATCCTACGATTGAAGAGAAAATCGAATTGTTGTCCTACATGGAACGTCTCGGAATCCAGAAGGTCGATCTTGGCCTACCTGGGGCCGGACCATTCCATGTCAATCACATCGATGCTATGTTATCACACATCGTAGAGAATGACTACAGCATTCGACCCGGTTGTGCGGTTAGGACAGTTGTTTCAGATATTGAACCCCTTGTCGATTTACAAGCCAAGCACGAAATGAAAATTCAGGCAAGTGCTTTCTTAGGTACAAGTCCAATCCGTCAATTTGCTGAAAATTGGACAATGGAGCGAATTCTTAGCACTGCGGAGAAAGCGGTTTCATTTGCAGTTGACAATGATATCCCCGTGATGTTTGTCACAGAGGACACGACTCGTTCAAAGCCAGAGGAAATCAAGGAAGTGTACACTCGGGCCATCGAATTGGGTGCAGATCGAATCTGTGTCTGCGATACTTGTGGTCACGTGACACCCAATGGAGTCAAGCAACTGCTCACCTACATCCAAGAAGAGGTCATTCCAGACGCGGGCGTCAAACGTCGCGATATTGAAGTCAATTGGCACGGCCATCAAGATCGTGGTCTCGGTGTGGCCAACAATTTGGCGGCGGCTGAAGCTGGTGCAGATGTCATCCATGGAACCGCATTGGGTGTTGGTGAACGCGCGGGCAACGCTCCGTTGGATCAAACCCTTGTCAATCTGAGTTTAATGGGCGTCATTGAAAATGATTTGACTCTACTCAATGAATACATGCAGAAAGCACATGACTACGTGGAAGTGGCCTTGCCACGAAATTATCCCGTGTTTGGAGAAGACGCCTTTGAAACAGGAACAGGAGTTCATGCAAGTGCTGTCATCAAGGCCATGAAGAAAGGTGATCATTGGCTTGCAGATCGAGTTTATTCTGGAGTACCTGCACAAGATTATGGTCTGCAACAAATCATTCGGATTGGCCACATGAGTGGCCGCTCAAACATCGTTTGGTGGCTTGAACAACACGGACATGAAGTGAGTGATGAATTGGTGGCACATTTGTTTGAAGTCGCCAAGAGTCAACGCCGTTTAATGCCTGATTCCGAAGTAGAATTGGCCGTTCAAGATTTCCTCTCCAATTGAACGGTTCAAACATGGTTTCAATAACCTAGTCATGGCCCTATGGGCCATGAAGTGGCTTGGACTGACAATTGTGATGATTTTCGCAAGTTTGTCACCAATTGTTTCTGCAGCAGAGGTTTACGAAGAAACAAACCAGCTTTCCGAGTATTCAATTGCAGTTCAATCTGCATTTTCTCGTTGCTCTGAACTGACTCCTCACGATGGCACTTGGTTGGTAGTCAGTCCGTATCCGATAGGTAAGCAAGCCCCCCTTCTGGAAAATGCGTGGTTGGTGGATGCCAATCCCTCCGAGATTAATTTGTGGCTCAATTCCAACCGAATTGAAATTGCATGCCCTGAAATTGAACGCCAACAGGAACCGAGATGGGTGCCAAATGACCCAAAATTCGGCGATCAATGGCACTTGGAAAACACAGGTCAAACCAGCGGTGGGCTTTCGGGTGAAGATGCAAATCTCACCGGGGCATGGGCATCCTACCAAGGCACAGGTGTGACCATCGGTATTGTCGATGATGGGCTTGATCACAATCATCCCGATTTGACGACCAATTACGATTCAACCAACGATTACGATTTTTGTGGAGATGATGGAAACCCATCACCTTCCAATTGGAATGCTCACGGTACTGCGGCTGGCGGAGTTGCTGCTGCAACTGGGAATAACAGCGTCGGTGTATCTGGTGCTGCGCCAGATGCCAATCTTGCTGGTTTGTTACTGATTGCTTGTGGGACCCCTGATTCTACAGAAGCCGATGCGTTGACACATGAAAATCAAATTATTGACATCTACAGTAATTCTTGGGGGCCCAGTGATGATGGAAGCACACTCGAAGCACCCGGCCCCCTCACCATAGCAGCCTTCGAAGATGATGTTGCCAATGGCCGCGGAGGCCTTGGAAATATCATCACATGGGCAGCCGGTAATGGATTGGACTCCGATGACGATTCCAACAAGGATGGATACGCCAATGCACGACAAACCATCGCAGTCACTGCGATTACCCATGCTGGAGACCAGTCATGGTATGCAGAACCTGGTGCCAACATCCTCGTTGCAGCACACAGCGATGGAGACGGTGAAGGCATCACAACCACCGATATTGAAGGTTCATCTGGCTACACCAGCAACGATTACACCGATAATTTCGGTGGCACATCATCCGCAACCCCACTGGCCAGTGGTGTCATCGCCCTAATGCTTGAGGCCAATGCGAATTTGACTTGGCGCGATGTGCAACATATATTGGTAAACAGCGCCCGAAAAAATGACCCCAGCGACAGTTCGTGGAATGTAAATGGTGTCGGTCATGATGTATCTCACAAGTACGGATTTGGTGCTGTGGACGCTGGTCTTGCAGTTGCAATGGCTGAAAATTGGACCATTGTAGATCCTGCAATCAACGTTACCACCAATACCCGCACAATCAATACAGGCATACCAGATAATGACCCACAGGGTCTAGAAGATACAGTCACCATCAACGATGGACTGCGCATTGAACACGTCGAGGTTTACGTTGATATTGATCACGTCTATCGAGGTGATTTGATTATCACACTAACATCTCCATCCGGTACAGAGAGTACATTGGCACAGAAACAAAGTGATTCGAACAATAATTATCGAGATTGGATGTTTTCAACTGTGCACAATTGGGATGAATCATCTGCTGGAAATTGGACCCTCAAAGTAGAGGATGATGGCAATGGAGATACAGGAACTTGGAATGATTGGGAACTCGTCATTCATGGTATTCCAGCCATATTGGATTCGGATGGAGATGGTTTGACCAATGATAATGAGACAGATGTATACGGAACAGACCCCTATGATATCGACACAGATAATGATGACTTGAGTGATTATGAAGAAGTAATGATCAACAACACAGACCCACTCGACCCAGACAGTGATAATGACACATTACTCGATGGTGCAGAAGTCAATTTGTATGGGACCAATCCACTGTCCAATGACACAGATGGAGACGGTTTGACGGACGCACAAGAGATTCTGTTCTTTGGGAGTAATCCATTGGTATTCGATGTGGATGGGGACACAGATGCTTGGTATTGGTTCCAAGATTGCAATGATTCCAATCCGCAAATTCACCCAGGGATGTCTGAATTACTCAATGGGATTGATGACAATTGTAACGGTGCTTGGGATGAAGGTTTCAATGTTACAGATTCTGACAACGATGGCATCACCGATTACCCTGAGTACCATATCTATGGCACCAACTGGACCAATTCAGATACTGACGGTGACAACCTTTCAGACGGTGATGAGATCTTAATTCATGGGACAAACCCTCTGATTCCCGATGCCGATGCGGACGCAGATGGTTGGTATTGGTTCCAAGATTGCAATGAATCAGATCCCTGGATGAATCCATCCATGCCTGAGCTACTTGATGGAATTGACAATGATTGTGATGACTTAATTGACGAAGATTATGCTGGCCTCGATTCTGATTCCGATGGCTTGTTCGATTTGGATGAATACAATATACACCTCACTGACCCTCTTGACAACGACACGGATGACGATGGACTTGACGACGGTATCGAACTAAATGTCACATTCACCAATCCACTCATCCCCGACCCAGATTCAGATGGGGATGGATTCCGGTGGTACGAGGATTGCGAAGATAATAATTCGAATATTCACCCGAATGCAACTGAAATTTGGGACGGATTAGATCAAAATTGCAATGATTTGATTGATGAAATGGTCAATCGTGCAGGTCAAATTTCAGTATTGCCCACCCTAACCGAATTCACACTGAATGCGACTTCAGACTTCCTTTTCCTACAGACGTTTGTGAATATCTCAGAAAATTCGGTTTTAGAAATCCAAACGAGTTGGAAACTAATCATTCAAGAAAATTGGACTGTGGATCTATCTAACAATTCTTGGCTTGAAATAGGGCCATTCTATTGTGAGTCAATCACATCTGGATATGTTGCTGAGATTTGTTCTTACAATGGAACGACACCAACGTATTCCGTGATTGTTTCAATTTCCGATGGCTACGAGGTCATCACACATACGTGGTCGGTGAAATACATGGTTTGGCATCCACCAGAACCCGAACCAGAACCCGAACCAGAACCTGAGCCAGAACCAACACCCAATCCAGACGAATCAGATGATGGTGCAAACACTTCGACAAGTGGTGGTTTTTCGATTAATCCTGATACGAAAATAATCATCGGTCTTGGTTCAACCGTTGCTTTACTCGCCATCATTGTCTTGTTTACGGGGCGGCGAAAAACGCCCCCTCCCCCTCCAATGCGGCCGGCTCCCACTGGCTTGCCACAGATGATTGGTCATAATTTCCGTTGATTAGGCACCAACAAGCATGGCAACAGCATTGCCACCACCGAGGCACAGGGTCACAATCCCCTTCCCGCCGCCGGTGCGACGAAGTGCATTGATGAGTGTCATCAGACAACGGGCACCGGTTGCCCCCAACGGATGTCCAATCGCAACGGCCCCGCCGTGTGGGTTGAGTTTCTCATCGGGAATGTTGCATGCCTTTGCAATCGCACATGAAGCCGCTGCAAACGCCTCGTTGTGCTCAACAAAAGACAAATCATTCATCGTCAATCCATTTCGATTGAGCAATAGTTCGATTGCAGGAATCGGTGCAGCCATCACTCTTGCCGGCTCAACCCCTGATGTGCAATAATCGATTACGGTTCCAAGCACTGGCCATCCGTTTGCATTGGCTGCTTCCTGACTGGCGATTAGAACAGCAGCAGCACCATCTGAAAGTTGCGATGCATTGCCTGCAGTAATTCTCCCATCTTCTTGGAATACCGCTCTCATTTCACTAAGATTCCCACCTGGTGAAATGCCCTCATCTCGTTGGATTCCAGGTGTACTGATGACTTCGAAGTCCATCCACCCTTGTTCCCAAGCGGCAAGTGCGCGATCATGCGAACGTGAAGCAAAGGCATCTGAAGTGCCCCTAGAAATGTCAAATTCTTCTGATACTGTTTCTCCAGTATTGCCCATGTGTTCATCATTGTAAACATCCCATAGGCCATCGTGAATCATTGTAGGTTTCATCTCACCAAATTCAGTCTTCGAAATTTTTTGTCCGAAATATGGGGCGTTGGTCATCGATTCCATCCCACCAGCTACAATCACGTTGTATTCTCCGGCTCGAATGCTATTGGCTGCCATCATGACCGCTTTCAGTGATGACCCACAGACTTTGTTGATGGTCGTCGCAGGTGTACTGACGGGCATCCCAGCACCCAATGCAACCTGTCTTGCAGGTGCTTGTCCCGCACCGGCTTGCAAAACCTGACCGAATAGAACATCGTCGATGATTCCACTGGTTGGGTCAATGTTGACCCGTTCAAGTAAACCTCTGACAGCATGAATTCCTAGTTCGACTGCTGTTTGGTTGGCCAATGCACCCCGATAGCGACCGACAGGTGTGCGCGCTACAGCGCAGATGACAACCTCTACCATATTCCACCGTCTCCTGCTGATGTGTATCAATCTGTTCCATCGCCTGCGAATCCATAGATATCTCCATTTTTCAATGAAGGTCGAAGCTCTGGTTTCAAGAGGATTGTTCGGACACCCCAGAGATCTCCAAAAATTCGATATTTGGTCGTAGCATCGAGGTAATCGACACCTGAAGAACCACCTGTACCAACACGTCGTCCAATGATTCGCTCAACCATTCGTGCATGGTATGTTCGGAAAAGAACCATGCTCTCCTCTAGTTCAACCACGGCATCGATGAGTACTCTGGGCCAAGCGAGTAACGGGAGTTCTCGGTATGACTCGATGAAAAGCAATCCAGCGCGTGCTCGATTCACATCACCATCGGGTTTGAGGAAATCACGTGCACCTTGGCTTGCTGCAGCAAAGCGAGCCTTGACGGCTTCGATATTGTCTACACCCTGTGCTTCCATTCGCGCACTTGCTGCATCTCCTATACTCGCGTAAGCAGCGAGATGGGCATCGACATATGATTCGACGATTTCATCGTCTTTATTTGAACCATAGAATGAGCCCATGATGGGCGTTCGTGATAACCAAGTGGTCAATGCGGATTCCAGTGTTGTTTCTTCTAAAGTAGCTTCCAAACGAGCCAAAGCAGCCGCATCTGCTTCACTGCGAGTAGCGAGTTTTCGGAAATGACCCAATGGATCCATATCAGAAACACGGCCAACCTGTTCCAAGCCGAGGAGAATTTCCATTTCGCGCATTTGATACGATTCAAATCCGCTAGCAGTACCCAAACCATCCCGGAATGCAAGGAATCCTTGTGGAGTGAGTGTTTCCATCACCTTCCATTGATTGGCCAGAAGGCGGAAGATTTCAGTCACGCGACCCAGATGTTCCACGGCTTTTGGCACTTCAGCCTCTGGAACATGTTCCGTAGCGAGAATATCTCGAATTTCTCTGAGTTCTCGAATGACCTGTTTGAACCAAAGTTCGAAGGTTTGGTGTGTGACAATGAAATGCATCTCATCGTTGCTGACCCCTTCATCTTCCCGTTGCAAGGAGAGCAATTCATGTAGGCCTAGATAGCCTCCATATGTCCGATTAGAACCGCCTCCAGCGCCTGAATATCCTCCGCCCATGTTGTTTCGCATCGCCCTGACGCTTGAATGTCTTGCCCCCTCCACCGTTCAGGTTTCAAAATCAATTTTGACCTGATTTACGAAGGGCACATTTGTTTCATAGCGCACAAACTCATTGGTTGATGGGTGCAAAAAACCGAGTGCAGTTGCATGCAAGCAGATTCTATTGAGGGGATTTGTTGTAGCCCCATGCACGAGATCGCCGACAATTGGACAACCGAGAACTTGCATTGCCATCCTTATTTGATGACGACGCCCAGTTTCTATTTTGATTTCAATCAAAGATACAAACTCATCTTGATCTTCAACTCGCCAATGTGTAATCGATTGTTTGGACCCCTTGAATGTTGATTTAACACGCTTCACGTGAAGATTTTTATCTTCCACAAGCCAAGATGAATCCGTTCCTTCAGAAGATTCAGGCACCCCCTCCACAAGAGCATGGTACATTCGTTCTACATCCCTTTGAGCGAATTGAGTTTGCAAATGTTCTTTGATTTCACGATCTTTTGCGAATACCATTACACCAGAAGTATCGCGATCTAATCGATGCACAATATGCGACCAGGCTCGTGCAGATTGACGTTTTACATAATCGACACAGCGACTGTGTAGTGTGTCTTTCTCAAGTTTATCTGTGGCGACAGAAAGCAAGCCAGCTGGTTTTTCAACAACCAAAATATAGTCGTCTTCAAATAGAATTTTCAACCTTGAAAATTGCTTTTTCGGTTCAGGTGGGGGTGATTTCTTCATTGCTTCCGAACGATTAATGATTGCAATTTTGTCACCTTTCACAAGAATCTCTTTGGCTTTGTAAACAGGTATCTCATTGACCAATACTCTACCTTCAGTCAGCATTTTCCGCAATTTTGACTTTGTTGAATCAGGATACATCAATGCCAATGTAGGAAGAAGAAGCCCCTCCTCTTCAACATTGAATTCCATTTCAGCACCCGATGGAAAATCTTGACAGTGCTTCAATTTCTCTCATTAATGTAGTTAGTATGTCGCAGCGTACAGGCAAATTGCGATCAGTGTCGGAAAAATTACCAGCGGGGGCACGGGTATCTCTTCCAAAAAGCCCCTGAATTTGGCTCCCAGAAGAGTGCTCAATATTACCACCAGAGCAATTACGTTGCCGATGAGGATAAAATCACCCTCGCTTGCGTGTTCATTAATCGTGAAGCTGCAGTAGAGATTCAATCCCCCAAGTCCGGCAAAGGCTCCTCCGATGAGCATCCTCATTGATGCAGCAGGCCCACCTTCTACGCCATCCACCTCTCCAAAGAGGTTCTTGTTGAATCCAACAGGATCCCAATTCTTCATTATCCCGACGAGGATCATGACGACCCCGACGATTTGCATTGCCAGTGTGTGTTCCATGGGTCGACTTGTTACAAGGCGGCACTTGAATGTCTTGCCCCCCCTCCACCGTTAGGTTTCACAGGGGGTTTTGACACCCTCAAACATGCTCTTCTCTGAATTCCCAATTGTATTTGTCCTCACCATAATTCAATTCGTTGTTCTCGTATTCCCACTCTTGAATTTCTTTTCTCAGAAGGTCTTCCGCATTTTCGTATTCCAATCTTGTAATCCAAAGCCCCATCAGTTTCATTGCTCGACTTCTAAGTGCGCTCTTCTGTCCGTGCAGTTCATCCTCAAGTGTTGGTATCCAAAGTTGTATTAGTTCCATGACCATTTTCTGAATTTCTCTTGCTTGCTTCGTGTTCTTGTTCTCTTTTGTAATATCCATCTAGCGCTTTCGCTCCTGTGACCAATTTGGTGCAGATCAGGTTCGCTAAGACAACAGAATCACGAGGTCTTAGGTTGTATCTTCACCTATATGAACCATGCGAATTATTGCACCCATCACCCCTCAAGAGTGGGTGCTATTTCCGCAACCGATAATTACCGGGCATCGGAGCCGTCCCTAATGGCGACCACACACCCGCACCTGCCTGACTGGCTCGCGGAGTACAATCCTGCCGAGATTACGATTGGTGTAATCGCCTCGCACTCATCGCTTCAGATTCTTCATGGAGCCCGTCTAGAAGGATTCCGGACCCTCGGTATTTGTGTTGGCAAAGACCGCCAAAAGATGTACAAGGCATTTCCAGGGGCAGAACCCGATGAATGGATGATTTTGGACAATTATCTGGAACTTCTAGACAAAGCGGAAGAATTGCGCAAGCGCAATGTCATCATTATCCCACATGGATCATTGGTTGAATACCTCAGTCCAACCAATTTCATCGCACTTGAAGTACCCACTTTCGGCAATCGTCAGATTCTGAAGTGGGAGGGCAGTCGAGAATTGCAGCGCCAATGGCTTGAATCCGGTGGCTGCACCATGCCCAAAGTGATTGAAGATCCACACGATATCGATGGCCCTGTGATTGTCAAGTATGCAGGTGCCAAAGGGGGACGTGGTTACTTCATTGCGCGCAACTTCCGTGACTTCCGACGAAACGTCGACTTAGAAGAAGAATTCACCATCCAAGAGTACGTTCTTGGGACACGTTACTATTTCCAGTTCTTTTTCGACCCGATTGCTAAAGATGGCTATCAAGTCGAAGGCATGGGCAGTCGTGAAGGCCAGAACTGTGGCAGATTGGAGTTGATGAGCATAGACCGTCGAGACGAGGCGAATGTCGATGAGTTCTACAAATTGGGAAGTCTGCGTGACATTCGAGATATGGGCTTAGAGCCATCTTTCGTCGTCACAGGAAATACGCCTGCCGTTCTCCGCGAATCTTTGCTTCCCGAAGCTTTCCGCTTGGGCGAAGGTGCAGTTGCGGCCTCGCTTGAATTAGAGGATGACGCACGCGGAATGATTGGACCCTTCTGCCTTGAGACCATTGTCACTGACAAACTCGAATTCCGTGTCTTTGAAGTCAGCGCTCGAATTGTTGCCGGTTCCAATGTCGCGGTCGGCGGTTCACCTTACTCGGATATCAACGAGCCAGGACTTTCTACCGGGCAGCGAATTGCTCGCTGCATTCGCAAGGCAATTGACAGGGATTGCTTGAGTGACATTCTATCCTAATCAGTGAAGACATGTGAAAGAAGAATAGTGGGATGAAAAATGCTGAAATATTTCAAACATTATATTCCTGCTCTAACAGGTATTTTGTTCATCATATTTGTTTTGCAGGGACAGAATTACCCGACCTATTTTATCATCGCTTGGTCATTATTTCTGATTATTGGGGATCATGTTTTACCTAGAGACAAGGAGATTCAACATTTTTCATATCCAGCCATATTGAATTTTTCAATTTACATCAATTTACCAATATTATTTTGCTTGACATTTTTTGTCGTGTCCATTTTTGGTAATAATTCTCCGAATTGGTATATTGAAGGATTGTATTCTACGTTTAATATTGATATTATCCAACTAATAGGTTCTTTTACCCTAGTGGATAAAATCTCTATAATTATCCAAAATACGCTACTTATCGGAATACTTGGTACGGTACCGGGTCATGAGTTAACTCATAGAAAGCAGAGTAAAATTGACATGTTCATCGGAAATTGGATGCTTGCTTTTTCTTGGGATTGTACTTTTGCAATCGAACATGTTTATGGGCATCATAAAGACGTGTGCTTAGATGAAGATCCGGCCTCAGCGAAAAGAGGTGAAAATATCTATCTGTTTATCATTAGAGCCAGTTTTGAAGAACAAATCAGTGGTTGGAAACTTGAAGCAGGTCGATTGAAAAGGAGAAATCAAAGTCTATTGAGTATCCATAATAGAATGATAATTGGATATTCAAGGAGCCTATTTCTTACAGTATTAGCGTTTATTTTTGGTGGCCTAATTGGGATGTTATGTTTCCTTTTATGTGCATTAATAGCAAAGATATTGTTGGAATCCATTAATTATATTGAACATTATGGCCTAGTAAGGGAAAAGGGGAAACCTGTAGGTATGAGGCATTCATGGAATTCCAATCATTTACTCAGTAGCATCTATTTGTGTAATGTAACAAGACATTCTGACCATCATAGATCTGCAAGTTTGAATTTTTGGGAACTAAATCCAACTCATAAAGATGCACCACTATTGCCTTATGGATATTTATCCATGCTATATCTAGTATTAATTACGCCATTTTTATACAAAAAAATAATGGCAAAAGAGTTGGTAGAATGGGATCAAAATAGTGCTACCGAATATGAAAGAAATTACACACGCTTTGAGTCGTAACCGATTATAGAGAAACACGTCTCCCCGTAACCATGCGCGCGCGTAAGACGGCTCTTCTCCTGACCCTCTTACTGCTTGCAGTTCCATGGGTAGGATTTGGAAATTTCCATTCCATCCCACACGACATGTCGATTCGCACATCCGTTGGAAACGATGTTTCAGAATCTGCCAATTACACAACGGTGTATCAACTGAATATCCCTGATGATGGGAAGTTCAACAATGATGCAATTCCCTATTCAATCAATGATGCTGAAACCATCAATTTCACATTCGATCGAGTTGCTTACCACCTCGAGTTGAAGAAACCTGGCGAAGACCGAATTTGGGTGTTTATCTCATTTCCGAGCCCCACCATGTATGCCAATGAATTGGGTGTGCCTACATTTTCCTCAGGCGTCGAATTCAAGCAACTCCTAGACGAAGTACAGATTGAATCGAATCATCCAAACCTCACCGGCATGGGGTCGATTGACACTGGTGTGATTGAATTCTGGGGCACAAATTACGGCACTAGTAATGGCAACGCCGTACCCAATGCGGATGGTTCTGTGTATGATTTTGGCGACATCCAAAGTGCTGAGGGCAGCGCAGGTTATGGGAGCATGCAAATCCATGACTATGAGTCCGGAGAGACCTTGTTTTCATACAGTGCTTGGGGCTACGCTAGCGCGGGTTCAGGCGATGATCTCGGCATTGGCAACAATCCTGATTCAGAAGGGAATCCAGATTGGACATTTTCTCAAAATTGTGGTGAATATGAAGTCAAAACGCTGACTGTAATGGTTCACCCTGGGCCGACGCCTACCGGCCTCATGGTCAACTTGGAATCTCCAGATTCTCATCAAATCGTACAGAGGAACGAATACAGTATGGGTACATTCCCTGTTCGTGGTTCAACCGAGCACGTCGTTGATTTGATTGAAGGTCGCTATACCTCTTTAGACAATGGAACACCCTCTGATTGGACACAGGTTGCAGTTCCTCTCAGCTCAAATTTCTACGGTACACTTGATGTTCCCACGGGGTGGCACAGCCTTGATTTCCGTTTCATGAATGCAGGACAGCAAGTCGACCTCCTAACCATCGAACCTGTTGGTGTTGGTGAAGTTTTCATCGTTGCAGGACAATCCAATTCTGCGAATCATGGCGACTTCCCATTGACTCCGACTGACCCACGTGTCAGTACTTGGAGTTCCAATGGATGGCGATTTGGACATGATCCACAACCTGCTGCCACCGGCAATAGTGGTTCACCTTGGCCTGCACTCGGAGATTTGCTTACCGACCGATATGATGTTCCAATCGGTTTCCTATCTGTGGGTTATGGTGGCACCAAGGTCGACCGTTGGGTCCCGGATGCAAACGACCTTTTCCCTAGAATCACGGAAGCACTTGATGCCGTTCAACCAAGTGGAGCGCGTGCCATCCTTTGGCATCAAGGGGAAAGCAATGCAGGTGGCACGACCATAGAGGATTATGCCGAAATGCTGGGCGAGGTCGTTCTTGGTAGTCGAGCCCATGCCGGCTATGACATCGCTTGGGCTGTTGCGCGAGTTGGTTTTGTCCCCAATGGAGACCCTGTCAAGATGGGTTGGGTTGTCGGTGGCCAAAATGCGGTCATTGAGGCAGATCCACTAACGTTTGCTGGACCGCATACAGATGATCTCAATGGTACTGAATGGCGGTATGATACAATTCATTTCAACGAGGCTGGTTTACGCGAGCATGCTGCGAGATGGGATATTCGAATTGCAACAGCCATGAACGATTTACTGCACTTGATTTTCGATACAGATGGAGATGGGGTTTACGACGATGATGACCTTTGTCAGGGCACACCATCTGGTGTCGATATTTTCACTGATGGATGCAGTGAAGAGCAGAGAGAAGTTGGTAGTACCACTGATTCAGACAACGATGGAATCATGGATAACTCAGATTATTGTCCAGATACGCCACAAGGTGAATCCGTTTACACAGACGGTTGTAGCGACAGTCAGCGTGATGCGGATGGTGATGGTGTCTCAGACGCCGATGACAAATGCCCTGATTCTGATGACACAATAGATGTGGATGTAGATGGTATTCCCGATGGCTGTGATGACGTAATCGATACCGACGGCGATGGCGTCTCTGATGCGGATGATCGCTGCATCGGTCATGATGACACCATCGATATCGATGCAGATGGCTATCCCGATGCCTGTGATGTTCTCGTAGACAGTGATTATGATGATGTGGCAGATGTCGATGATCTCTGCCCAGGTTTTGATGATTTAATCGATATGGATCTGGATGGCATTGCAGATGGTTGCGATTCATTGATCGATACAGATGGTGATGGTCGTGCTGACTTCGCCGACGCTTGTAATGGGCACGACGACAACATCGATGAGGACATGGACAACATTCCAGATGGCTGTGATTCATTCATTGGCAAAGAAACTGAAGGTCAAACTGATTCTGTGATGATGCAGGGCGGAGTGGCCCTTGCAGCCATTCTTTTGGTTGCGCTACTATCGATTCTCGCCATCAGCTTGACGCGTAGGGAAAGGCCGTCTGAGGTTCATTCTCCAGTTATACCAGATGAGTCAGTATTCGATTTGGTCACAGGTCCAGATTCTTACTTGGATGGGGTTTGGAATGAGGGTGAGGAATGGTTGGAAGAACCGGCTGGCAGTGGTACTTGGTACAAACGTGACCAAGAATCTCGCCTTTGGATTCAACACGAATCGGATGAGTGAACTCATCAAATTACAGCGGAAGTAGGCCCCCCCGGATTCGAACCAGGGTCGTGGGATCCAGAACCCCACATGATGGACCGCTACACCAGGGGCCTAAGCAAACCTGCGATTAGCCACCCGTATTTCAACGCAACCGACGCACGGCAGCACCAAACATAGCCACAATTGGCAACAGGGTTCCAAAGCCCGGAACTCCTAGGAATCCATCTCCCGATTCATGTGGAAGTGGTGCTTCTTGCAAGATGAATTGGTCCCCAATCGTTCCATCAATTCGGTAATGTGTGAATGAAATTTCTCTCGCATCCCCATCATACACCAATCGCGTCCATCCATAGGAACTGTTCTCTCGATAGGCACTCCACCCCGGTTGCGGTTCATCCAACTCCTCGTATGCAGAGCGTCCGGCGATTCCGATGACAAGATGGATGGGGGCGTATCCTCTGGCAAAACGCCCATCCTTGCCATTGTTCACCACAGTTTCTCCCGCTACAGGCCACGTTCTTTCATAGAAGTGGTCGTGACCTGCGATGACCAAATCAACTTCATGATTGACGTATAGGGCTTCAAGAGCGCTTCGCAGTTCAACTTCCGAACCGTGGTAACTGTTACTGGAATACATCGGTTTGTGCCCATACACTATCACAAACGGAGTGACATCTCGATCAACCGTAGACAAATCCTGTTCTAGCCACGAAAATTGTACGCTACCTGCAGAATAGTCGTGTTCTGTTGACATGAAAACCATGTGAACACCGGGAAAATCACGACTATACCAGAAAATCTCAGACTCCGCTTGCCCATCCGAATCGAAGCGATGTTCGTATGGGGCGAATTCGTAACCCGGCTCATTCTCATGATTTCCAACCGCTGTCACCCAAGGGATTCTTGTCATACTGTCTTGCTGAAAGTTGAACCAACCATCCCAAGCTGATTGTTCACCATCTGCGTATGCAATATCACCCGAAATGGTTACCATCTGAGCTGTAGTATCGGCGATAATCGCTTCACTGACATCCATTCCTTCGCTGGAATCACCATGGTCAGCAATTGCAATCCACTCAAAATTGTCTGCGGATGTATCGATTGGAGTAAAGGTGAATTCGTCGGACCAATCACCACCACTGCTGACTCGATAAGTCACATCTTCACCGGGTTCGATTCCAGTCATAGAGGCCATGTGAAAAGCCATGTCGTGATTGTAACAATAATCCGTACTCGGAGATGTTTGCCCATTCCATTCCACCTCCCCCGTTGCGCGACCTTCAGTAGCCCACATGACATTCATGATAGTGGCATCATCAGTCATCTGTAAGTGAATTTGCTGCGGCTGTGTGCTACCGGTCATTGTACCCGGACATTCCTGCAACGTTTCCCCTAGATTCTGCGCGTGTGCCAATGGCACAAGCATCAACAGGACGAGGAGTAAAGCTGTGGCGCGCACATTACGCGCAGAGGTCTCGCTGTCTCAAGCCTTGCCACGGAATCGGGCATTCAGTGTGTCAAGACTGGCTGAATTTGGTCGCATAACCTCGTCATCGACTTCAGAGAGTGGAGTTTCTACCAGACACTGATCTTCAGCTGCGGTTGCTTTGGTCGGGTCGAAGTAAAGTAAACCAGTCACGTGTTTATTTTCTAGTTCGGCCTTGTGAAGTGCGCCCAAAGCAGCGACAGCATCCGTCGGGTCATGATCTGAACCAATGGTTTCCAGTCGTAGTGTGCTGCCGTCAAACAATGTGATGTCATGGAATTCACCTTCTGGAACCTCAACCCCTTCAATGGGTGAGTAAGTTGGAATGTAATCGTAGGCGTGCAACTCAACATCGTTGTCCTTGACGTAGGTGTAGGAGCGCAGGCTCTCATCGTTATTGTTGAATGTCACACATGGTGAGATGACATCGACCAGTGCGAATCCTTTGTGGCTCATGGCTGCCTTCATTAGAGCGGTTAGTTGCTTCTTTGAGCCACTGAATGAACGGGCAACGAATGTACATCCGAGATTCACTGCCAGTTTGCATAGATCGATGGGTTGGTGCTGGTTGATTGCCCCTTTCTTCTTCTTGCTACCTTTGACCGCAGTTGCACTGTATTGGCCCTTGGTCAAACCGTATACTCCATTGTTTTCCAGAACGTAGACCATATCCAAATTTCGTCGAACCGCGTGGATGAATTGGCCAATACCAATGCTGGCTGAATCGCCATCACCAGATACAGCGATGAATGTCAAATCACGATTGCCCATTGCTGCCCCTGTTGTAACCGATGGCATCCTACCATGGACGGTGTTGAACCCGTGAGATTTACCAAGGAAATATGCAGGTGTCTTTGAGGAGCATCCAATCCCACTCATTTTGGCGATTTTCTCTGGTTGGAGTCCATTTTCCCAAGCTGAATTGATGATGACACTGCTGATTTGGTCATGGCCACAACCGGGGCACAGTGTTGATTTTCCACCAGCATAGTCCTCTTTAGGCAAATCGATTACATTCAATTTGATGGTCATTCACCCACCTCCTTCAATACACCTTTAATCAATTCAGAATAGAGACGTGCTCGCGGTGGCATTCCATCCGAATAAGCAGCGCTGTGAACTCTAGGGATTAGATCGTTTGGCAATTCCCGGCGGAGAATCCCGTAGAGTTGTCCATCACGATTGATTTCAAGCACAATCACTGTTTCATGATCGCGGATGAATTGCTCAACAACAGGTGACAAGGGTAGGGAACGAACACGGCATTGGCTCACCTTACGACCGATTTCATCTTCTAGAATATCATCAATCTCTTGGATTGAATTTTCCATGGAACCGTAATAGATGATACCCACTTCTTTCTCAACTTCTTCTCGAAGAACGGGTTGAGGTAGCCATGTTCGGGCATTGTCCATCTTTCTCTTGAGGCGCATCATAAGTGCTTGATAGACCTCAGGTTTTTCGGAATAAATTCCATCCTCATCGTGCCCAGTTCCACGATAAAGAATCGGGTCTAGGCCTGAACCGGGGAGTGTACGGTAAGGAATGCCATCTCCGTCAACATCCCTGTATCGACCGTAATTCTCAACCGCATCGATTTCAGCCTGTGTACGCAAGACCTTTCCACGATCCATGGGTGTATCTGGATATTCAAATCCTTTGCAAGGCCAACGGTTCATTCCCAAATCGAGGTCACTAAAACCGAAGACAAGAGTTTGCAATCTCTCGGCGATATCAAAGGCTTTCCAGCCATATTCAAAGCACTCTTCCATCGTACCGGGGATGAGAACTGGATGTGTTGTGTCTCCATGGCTAGCCTCGTAGAGCATCGCCAAATCGCCCTGCTGTGTTCGCGTAGGCAAACCCGTGGATGGTCCTGTACGATTTACATCCCAAATGACGCAAGGAACTTCAGCGAAATAAGCCAGTCCAATGAATTCAGACATTAGGGAAATACCGGGTCCACTTGTGGCAGTCATTGCACGAATACCCGACCATCCACCACCGATGATCATACCAGCGGCTGCCAATTCATCTTCAGCCTGAACCACAGCACACATGTGGTCGCCATTTTCATCGACACGAAGTTCAGGGATGTAAGCGATGAGTGATTCTGCAAGTCCACTGCTCGGTGTGATTGGGTACCATGAAAGTAAACCAACTCCTCCGTAATGACTTCCGAGAGCAACGGCCTCGTTGCCTTCCATCAAAAACAAGTCATCGTCGACCTCTCTACCTTCAATTCGGAATGGAATTTCATCGGTATTGACATTCTCTTTGATGAAATTTCGACCAAGGTCTACCGCTTCTAAGTTGAGTTCAATTGCCCGTGCCTTGCCCTTGAATTGTTGTGCTAAAGCCGCATCGAGGGCGGCATCATCAAGGCCGAGAATTTCAGCGAGAAGGCCGACATACACCATATTGGACATCATTTTGGCCAATTTAGGGTTCAATCCTCGTGCCATTTTAGTCATCGGCACACCAATGGTTGTGCAATCTTCGCGTTCGACAGTCATCTTGGCATCTGTGTTGTACAGAATGAGTGTATCAGGTAGGCAGTTTGCAACATCATCATCCCATGTCGCTTTGTTCATAACGATTTGAATGTGGGTTCGATCGCTAGGGGCCTGGTAACCATGGTCACTCACCCTGAGAATATACCAAGTGGGCAATCCTGAGATATTGCTTGGGAATAGATTCTTGCCACTGACTGGGACGCCCATATTGAACATAGTGTGCAGTAGAATCAAGTTCGCAGACTGCGAACCCGTTCCATTTGCTGTGGCGATATTCAGTTGGAAGTCGTTGACAATCCGTTCCATCGGTGACATTGTCTCCTTGGGTGCGGGGGGGGCGTAGCCCCCCTTGCGCGTTAAGTGGCCCCCGAGTCGTGCCGATAATAGGCATTGCTGCGTCATCGGCTTCTTTCAACATTGATTTAATCACCATGCAGTGCATCGAATGAGATGTTATTTTCACCGTTCAAGAGGTATGTTTTGGCATATTCCCACCTTCCGCTGCGGTTTTGAAGGAGGCCCGACTCGGCGGGCGCATGGTGTCCAAGAAGATTGAGCAAGGATGGCTCGAAGCTGAGAAGCAAATGAAACTGGAAAACCCAATCGGAGCCCTAGAGGTTTTGCGCAAAGCAGATGCGGATGCGGGTGAATCGAAAACATGGAGACTTGCTGGTGAAGCCAAAGTCATGCTGGCACGATTATCGAACAATGACAAGAGATTGTTCAAAGAAGCGGTCGGACACTACGAGAGTGCCCTCAAATCAAATCCCAATGACAAGAAAGCTCGTCGCAGCCTCAACAGTCTTCGATCAGAGATGGATGGCCTAGGCATTCGCGCCGGTGGCATGTCGATGTTCATTGACGATGGTGCACCAACATTCCTTGGAATTGTTAGCATCGTAGTGGCCATTGGTTTGGTGTTGGTGGGTCTCAAGGTCATTCCCGAACATCTCTCAGGCGAAACAAACGACATTGCGCATATGACCATCTCTTTCCAATCATCCAGTGGTGCAAGCCGAGAATCTGTAAATGTCACGATTGAGTTGAATCGGGATGCCGCACCACTTCATGTGGACAATTTCGTTAAATTGGCAGAACGCGGCCTGTATGATGGTACGATTTTCCATCGTGTGATAGATGATTTTATGATTCAAGGTGGCGATTTCGAGAACTCTGATGGAACCGGTGGATATGCTACCGAATTCTACGGTTACTGCAATGGTCAATCTTCCGTGGTGGATTGTTCTTCAGAGACTGATTACACCGTTCCCGATGAAGCAGACAATGGACTCCTTCATGATTCATGCGTCATTTCGATGGCAAAAACATCTGCTGAAAACACAGGTGGAAGTCAATTCTTCCTCATTCCAGAGGATAGTGAACCTGATTGGCTGGATGGCGTTCACACCGTCTTTGGGACGATCACGTCTGGATGTGGATTTGTGACTCAAATGAGTGAAGTTGCGACTGGCCAGAATGATTTGCCGATGAATGCAATCGTTTTGGAAAGTGTAATCATCTCTTGAATCGGTTATCTACAGTGACCCAATTTGAGAGTGACGTTCAAGGATAACCGACCGGTCGTCGTGTCATGGCGAGTGAAGACCCCTTCTCTGCCGCGGCGACATTTGAGATGTCGAACGGTGATATGGGGCACTTTGCCAGTCTACATTCACTTGAATCTGCAGACCTCTGTCAACTCAACAAATTGCCCTGCACAATCCGTGTTCTACTCGAGGCCGCCTTACGCAAGTGCGATGGCTTTCTGGTGACCGAAGAAGATGTGAAACGAATTGCGGCTTGGTCCCCAACCCAAATACCTGCAGAGATTCCTTTCATGCCCTCTCGCGTGATTCTACAGGACTTCACTGGCGTGCCCGCAGTCGTCGATATCGCCGCCTTACGAGATGCCATGGTGGCGTTGGGTGGAGATCCGAAGAAGGTCAATCCGCAGGTTCCCGTTGATTTGGTGATTGACCATTCAGTTCAGGTCGATGTTTCCGGTCTTTTCCCAGATGCGAGAGAACGCAATTTGGAGATTGAATATCAACGCAATATGGAGAGATATCAATTCCTCAAATGGGGCCAACAAAGCCTCGATAATTTCCGTGCTGTTCCACCTGGTCGTGGAATTGTCCACCAAGTCAATCTTGAGTGGATTGCCAGTGTTGCTCGTGGAGAAAACGGCATGTGGATGCCCGACTCTTTGGTCGGTACCGATAGCCACACGACGATGATCAACGGACTGGGGGTTCTTGGATGGGGCGTGGGTGGAATTGAAGCCGAGGCAGTGATGCTCGGTCAACCAATTTACATGCTCTTGCCCGAGGTCGTCGGATTCGAATTAACCGGAACATTGAGGCCGGGTGTCACGGCCACAGACATGACTCTCCGTATCGTCGAAATGCTACGCGCGCATGGAGTGGTCAGCAAATTTGTCGAGTTCCATGGGGCGGGTCTTACATCTCTGACTTTACCCGACCGTGCAACCATCGCCAATATGGCACCAGAATATGGCGCTACATGCGGATTCTTCCCTGTCGATGAGACCGCGTTGGAATACATGCGATTGTCAGGGAGAGATCCTGAACATGTCGAAAATGTCAAGCGTTATTTGAGCGCTCAAGGGATGTTCTATACGCCTGACTCAGAAACCCCTGAATTCACTTCAAATCTTACTCTTGATTTGGGCGATGTCGAACCAGCAATGGCGGGTCCGAAGCGCCCCCAAGATCGCGTTGATTTATCAGCGATGAAATCGCATTGGCACGACAGTTTGACGGCTCCTGTTGGTCACTCGGGGCATGGCATTGATTCATCCCATGGTGGGCATCAAGTCGAGGTGGTTGGTTCGGATGGCAAGACCTACAATCTCAAACACGGAGACATCGTCATTTCAGCCATTACATCATGCACCAATACATCGAATCCATCCGTGATGCTGGGCGCGGGAATTCTAGCAAGAAATGCCGTTCAAAAGGGGCTCAAAGTTGCTCCGTGGAGCAAGCCTAGTTTGGCACCCGGCAGTCGGGTTGTCACTGAATATTACGATGCTGCAGGATTGACTCAATTTCTCAATGAATTGGGTTTCCACAATGTCGGTTATGGATGCACGACTTGCATTGGTAATTCAGGCCCATTAGAACCTGAAATCGAAGCTGCAATTGATGACGGAAACCTCGTCGTAGGTTCGGTAATTTCTGGCAATCGAAATTTTGAGGGCCGTGTTCATCAAAAGGTGAAGGCGAATTATCTGGCCAGCCCACCTCTCGTGGTGGCGTATGCGATTGCTGGAACACTGGATATCGACTTTGAACAAGATCCAATTGGCACAGATTCAGAGGGTCAACCAGTGATGCTTGCGGACATCTGGCCAACCGATTCTGAGATCCGTGAAGTCATGGGTGCCGCCATTACTCCAGAGATGTTCAATGAACGTTATTCAACGGTAATGAGTGAGCCGCGTTGGGATGCGATTCCAAGCGAAGCGAGTGACCTCTATCCATGGGCACCAGAAAGCACCTATGTCCGCTTACCTTCATTCTTTGAAGGTATACAACCCACACCTGAACCAATTTCATCAATTGAAGGTGCCCATGTTCTGCTGAATTTAGGTGACTCAGTCACTACGGACCACATCAGCCCCGCTGGCGCATTCCCTCACACTGGGCCTGCTGGCAAATATCTGGTTGACAATGGCGTATCTCCTCGGGATTTCAATTCGTTTGGCAGCCGTCGAGGCAATCATGAGGTGATGATGCGAGGTACATTTGCCAATGTCCGAATTCGAAATCGAATTGCACCTGGGACGGAAGGCGGACTCACGACACATTTCCCCACAGGTGTTGTTGAATCCATTTACGAGGCATCGATGAAATACCAAGAAGCCGGCACACCACTCATCGTTCTCGCTGGAGAACAATACGGTACGGGTAGCAGCCGTGATTGGGCCGCCAAAGGCACTCTCTTGCTTGGCGTCAAGGCAGTTATTGCCACATCTTTTGAACGAATTCATCGATCCAATCTTGTGGGCATGGGTGTTCTCCCCCTCACTTTCCCGGAAGGAGAGAATTCGGAATCTCTAGGCTTAGACGGAACTGAAACATTCGACATTCCAGCGAGTGCAGACCTTGTACCTATGAGTTCAATTGTTGTCACTGCAACAAAGAGCGATGGCACCCAAGTCATCTTTGGTGCAACGGTTCGTTTGGACACCCCTGTTGAGGTTGAATATTATCGCAATGGTGGCATTTTGCAAACTGTTCTGCGTAATTTGTCTCAGTCCTGAACTCAATTTTCTACGGCCCTACGGGCCGTGTGGTTCAAAGACCGGTCAGAACCAAGTGGTTCCGATGTCCACACTCAAGGGCCCGGTTCGATTCCGATTTCGCGTCCCCGAGGAGGATGTAGATGTACTCATCCAAGGTGATGCAGAATGGGTGCATTCACTACGTGAGGACCTAGGTTTAACGGATGTCGGTTGGGTTCAACCAATGGCGACAACGGGCCGCGTCCATCGAGAGCAGGATGGTAACAGTGACGACGAACTCGATGAATCGGATGGCGAAGATCCCATTTTGCTACAATCTGATGAGGTCGTTGAACTACCGGGCCCACCACCCGATCCAAGCCGAATCCCCACAGTACGCCGAGTCATTGGTGAGATGGATTTAGATGCGGAAATGGAGAAATTGGGCATTGAGCATCCGCGCTCTCCTTCAGCAGAAGAATTGTCAGAAATCATCAGTGAAATGGATGAACCCGAACCGATTATGTCACAGGTTTCTACCGATCCAATCGCTGAAGCGTGGTTACAACGTCTGATGCGAATTGCGGTACGGAAATTTGGAGTGACCGCCTTGCCAATTTCAGTCATCGATAGTGCCGCTTGTGAACAACTTGACCGGTCTGGAACTGAACTCGAACTATGGCTTGAGGGAATGTGGCGTCTTGGCAAACTCGTCAAAGTACATGGCGGGGACCGATTTGGGTATGGTCCAAGTCCGCGTTGGTTAGAGGCAGATTGACCCTTATTGCGGGTCCAATTTCAGCGTCATTTGGCAATAATTGTGTTGAACTGTTTGTTTGTTCAATAATCGTGATACTGCGCCATATTTCTCGTGCGCAGGTAGCGCGCACGCGAGAGTAACTATTGAATAGAGTCGTCATGACGGGCAGGTAGAGTGGTCAACATGTTAGCTCATGAGAATAATTTGAACAAAGCACGCGTGCGCGGTCTAGGACTTGTCATCTTGATGTTGGGGTCGCTATTCGTAGCAATGGTCCCTGCAGTCAGTGCAAGTCACGTTGAAACGTACCCCGCACAGAGAAATCCGGTATCGATTGCATCGGGAGACTTGGATTGTGATGGCGATGCCGATATCGTATCTGCCAGCGAAATGGGAATGCTGATTTCCGTCCTCTACAACGAGGATGGCGACTTTTCAGATCGAGAAGATTTGTGGGTCTCAGCCAACACATCTCGCCGCGCACACTGGTTTGATATGGCAAACGCCAACGATGTTGGAATTGGTGACATCGATGATGATGGTGCCAACGACCTTATCTTCTTCCGCCAGAATGTTTGGGTTGCCGGTAGTGCGACTCCCCCCTTGGGGAACATGACGGTGATTTGGGGCGAATGTGGTGAGCGCGTCCAAGATTGGACTCGCTCGGCACCAATCTCAGTATCTCCAAACCTCTACGGAATGGAAGTTACAGACATCAACGATGATGGAAAGGACGACATTGTCGGCCTATTCCTTGATGAATCCATCACCA
>JASLKT010000079.1 GCA_030747395.1 Candidatus Thalassarchaeaceae archaeon | reverse complement strand
AGGCGCAGGCTGGGGATACGGTTACACGTCACATCTCCTAATCACAATGGAAAAGCAAGGATGAAAATCGAGCCATTTCAAAGGGTCCCCCTCTGAAACAGGGGCGTTTCAGTCGGTACCCATTGAAAGGACGGGTTTCGTAAGGGCCCCCGTCTGAAAACGATTAATTAGTAATCCACGATGTATGGGCTGACAGAGTATGAAAGGTATTCAGGATTCTGTGGTTCAGGGCAACGTTGCAGGGCGTGATTACAGTGAGAGTACAACATATATCACCAATACAGTGCAAAGTGATAGGGTCTCATGCCCATCTTGTGCAACAACAGGCATGATTACAATTTACAAATGCACTTCTTGTGGTTCGGGAATTTGTGATGCATGTCGTGGTAACGGATACTATTGCCGGATTTGTCAGAATACATTTCTAATGCAACAAAAATCTGTTGTTGACAAGAAAAAACGTGAGCATCTTAATGATTTAATCATCATCATAGCTGGCGTTTCTGCATGCTTGTTCATGGCCATAATTGGGTGGTTTTTGATCTAATGAAAATTATATTTTATGTGTCACAAGGTTATATCCGAATACCCATTGAAACGATTTACAATTTCAAAGGGCTTTCAGTGCGTCCTTCGGAACGCTACCCTTTGCATCAAATTTTTTTGTTAGTAAAGTGCTCATTAAATGATACAATTCGGATGGTGCAGGGGGCAGGATTTGAACCTGCGAACCACTGAGGACTGGGACCTAAACCCAGCGCCGTTGACCAAGCTTGGCAACCCCTGCTTAACCTCCGCTCCTCGACTCATCTCTTAGAATGTAGCGATAGAGGCCGTAGAATAGGCAACGGTCAAATGCTCCGGCTATGGGCAACCCGATTCATGTCCAAAATTGCAGTTCTCGGTCTCGGCAATTGGGGCACGGCCCTCGCACTGAGTTGGGCCAACGATTCGCATCGTGTTACAGGTTGGACTGTTGAGGAAGAAGTCTACGCCTCAATCATGGAAACTGGAGAGAATACGAAATATCTCCCAGGGATGCAATTGGACATTGATGTCACCATGGATATTGGCGCGGCAATTGAAGCCAGTGAATTGATCGTTCTGGCACTGCCCAGTGGTGTGATTCTTTCAGTGATAAATGATGTAATTCCACACTTGCGACCTTCACATGTGATTCTCGATTTAGCCAAGGGTCTTGCACCACCAGAGGAAGGTGGTTCGGGGCTCATTTCAGAAGCGATTGAAGCAAAGATTTCTGCGGCGGGACTCTCCAATTCCGTCGTCGTATTGACCGGACCAACCATCGCCCCAGAAGTCGCTCGTGGAGTGATTACCACCGCAATGGTCGCTGGACATGACATTTCGGTTGCAGGGAGGATTGCAGATCGGCTCTCAACAGATTCGATTATTCTGGTTCCCAGCAAAGATGCTGTGGGTTGTGAATTGTGGGGCGCGTTCAAGAATACCGTTGCCCTTTCTTGTGGCGTGGTCGATGGATTGCGCGACAGTATCGGTGGAGACAATCTCAAGGCCGCACTGATTACGGTTGGATTCGCAGAAGGACAACGATTGCTTCCGATGATGGGGGCTCAACCTGAGACCGGCTTTGGACCGGCAGGCTTGGGCGACTTGTATGTTACAAGTGCCAGTCCGCGTTCACGCAATCGAACCCTTGGTGAAAAATTGGGCACTGGAAAAACACTCGAGGAAGCTCTCGGAGAGATGCACATGGTGGCTGAAGGTGTGAGAGCCGCACGAATGTTTGCTGAGAGAGCCGCAGTGATTGGCTGTGAAGTACCCTTCATCGATTCACTGTGCGCATTGCTTGACGGGACCATTACTGCAGACGAATGTGTCCGCTCGATGGCCGAATCTCTCGTGTGAAAGCCTCAAGTCCCTTGACCGATTGGGCGTTGCATGGCCTTTGAGGACTTGACCGAATTTGAGACTCGTCTATTCGAGTGGATTCGCCAATCCGATTTTGAAGAGGTGCCATGGAAGGCAGCGCGGGCGGCCAAGGCGTTCAAAGTCAGTGTTGATGAGGTCAACGATGCCCTCGCAGCCCTGACCAGCAAAGTTCCTCACAACATCTACGTCCACTACGAAGATGGGGCGATTCGAATCAGTGCAGAACGCTGATTGGTCAAACCAAATGGATCATTTCTGTACCTTTGACTTTGATATTTTCAAAAGTCACTGTGATGTTTAGTTGACAATTCGAATCACATATTGAATATCCATTTTCCTCTATGTGAATGGCTTCGGATGGTGACCAAATCGAATCATCATCGATTATAATGCAAGGTGATGTTTGTACCAAATTTGGATCGCTAATCGCAGGAATGGATTCACCTCCCAACCAAGATGCGATGAGAGTGACATGGCGTGACTCGTCCTCTTGATTGTAGTAATTCAGAAATTGCATTTTGTATATGGACGAGCCGTCATTGATGAGGTATACTTGATTGAATGGATTGACTCTATGCGTAGATAAATCGTATTCATACCACTCTAAGCGCTCGGATGTTTCATTGCTGAAATTTTCTGCAGGAATTTCAGTTAATTGACTAAAATCAGTATTTTCTACAACCAACCAAGACATCGAATCACCCAGAAATATGTCGGTTTTGGAAAACCGAAGGGAGAAACCAGGCGAGTCTGTTTCAGTCATATTGCTTAGTGAAATTTTCGTGAAGGTTGATTCTGACGTAGCATCAACCATGAGAGTGAATGTTTGCCCATCAGCATTCAGTTTTGTTTGGACTGCCCCACTTTCTTGGGATACTGAAGATAGACCACCCACTGTGCAATCATATTCATTGGTCCCTTCGGAAAGTGTTACTGTTGTAAACGCCCAATCGAGATGGTCGCCCCCACTATCAAATTCTAATGACAATAAACGGTCATGAGTTCCATTTGACAGATTGGTTTCTACATCTTCTACGACAAAGGTGTTGTTTGTTCCCAAATCGGATTCGTATGTAGATACCAAATAATACCAATATCCTGATCCGAGAATTACAGCACAAATGATCGCACCGATTACCTTCTTCCAATTGTTCAACTCTACACCTCACGTTTGGTAAAAAATGGTATGATTTCACGCCAACGTGCCCTAGGTGCATGGGTTTCGCTATCCATGAATCGATGGCGAATACCCAATGAGATTTGATCAATGATTACAACTGCAACATAAATCACGATGATGAGCGCAAGTGCACGATCATATCGTGAGAATACACCGAGATAGTTGTTCAGATACCAGCCGATGCCTCCAGCTCCAACTAGACCAATCACTGAACCATGACGGATGTTGTACTCAAACATGAACAATATTTGACTTAAGATTGCATTGCTTGCCTCAGGAAGTGCGAAATAACGGGCAACTTGCCATCTTGGAAGGCCCATTGCTCGTGCCGCCTCCAATGGATGGCGACTGACACCTTCTAGGGCCTCATACTGCAG
>JASLKT010000078.1 GCA_030747395.1 Candidatus Thalassarchaeaceae archaeon | reverse complement strand
TGTTCGTCTGCTCCATCCATGGTGATGATGATTTGATTTGCAGTTGCTTTGATTGACGAATTTTGTCCAGTGAATCTGTAATCCCCAGGAGTCACTTTGAGATTCGTTGTTGATTCAGGTTCAGGCTCTGGTGAGGGTTCAGGTTCCTCAGGGCAAGAGCAATCCACTGGGTCCCGGCTTGAACCATCCCAGCACAAATCCTGAGTACAGACTACAGGTTCAGGTGTGTAGTCTGAATCCTCAATGAATGGACGATTGGATTCATCATCGTATGTCACATCATAGTAATCGTAGAGCTTGGACAGGTCCACGTGGAAGTTTGCATGTGTGGAACGGTTGATGACATCGAAGTATCGATCGTCATTCATCGTGAAAACGGGGTCCAGTGTGAGGTTCTTCAGGTGTGATACGCCGTCATTGTAGTCGCCATCAAAGGATGAATCGAGGTGCGCTTGAACTTCTTCATCAGTGTTCAAATCGGAGACTTCGCCCCAGTGCTCACGGATATCACCAACTTCGTTGCGCATGGCCATGGCCAATCCAGATTCAATGCTCTCCCAAGTTTGGCTGCCATCCTCAACAGAGACCGAGGTCACATCGACGCCCTTGGAAAATCCACTCCCATTGATGTATTCCCAATCCTCACCTTGGAGGGATGTCATCAAATCGACATCGCCGAACACTGCCTTACCTTGAACAATGGTTAGACGGACATCGCGATCGATGGCTTCGATGAGATTGCGGTATGGATTCTCGTGGAATGTATCTAGAACGACCAAGTCGGCATACATTCCAACTTGAATTTGTCCAACGAATTCCTGCCAATTGCTAATCTCTGCTGCGTTGCTGGTGACCATCTGAGCCAGTTCATAATCGCTGAAATGACCGTTTAGTACGTCGCGGTTCCACAAGTCTGCAGTCTTCAATTCGTGCAGATTGGATTTGGAACCACTTGGGCCCCAATCAGGCGCCAATGAGATTTTCACACCGGCATTGTCAGCGGCAACAACATCAGTGGTGTCGCCATACAGTAGGAGATTGGAAATTGGCGACCAAACCAACCCTGCACCCTTCTCTGCCATCTTTTCGAATTGGCTCGCATCGAGTGCAGTGCCGTGAATGACAACGGTTTCATCCATGATGAGGCCCTTTTCATACAGTGAATCAAACTCTGCTTTGCTAGAAGAGTCCACTCCTTCAGAGAGGTGGACAAACCAAGCATTCAGTGAACCCGACTGGTTTTGCGAAATCAGATGACTGCCCGAATAGTCGTCATCAGCTGCCCCACAAACAGCGCATGTACTCATACCATCTTGACCGAAGTTGTACAACTCGACATTTCGTGAGAGCATGCTATCCCACGCATCGGTTCCACTGCTTGGTGATCCTTGCACTGCTGTGACACCACCTGCCACGGCTTGAACTTCTGCAAATTTCATCTGTTGAGTGGTCATATCCCAACGACTGCTCGATTGTACATTGCCCTTCATCCATGTGATGCTCGGGCCGTAGTCCCAGTTGTTTCCCCATTGGTATCGATTGGTGTAGCCACCTTCTTCGGAGCGCTGTGATTCTGAAAGGTGGACATTGAAATCCCACAATGGGATGTGGTTGTAGTGCATGTGATTGTGGAGATCAATGAGACCAGGATAGATGGTGCCATCCGTCTCAACGACCTGAATGCCTGCAAGGGCTGAAGGAATTGTTGGACCAGACCAAACCGAGGCAATCTTTCCGGATTGAACGAGTACACCGCCGTCAAAGACTGCGCCTTCACCCGTCATGGTCACAATGCGCCCGGTGAGAATGTATTCTGTTGATTGAGGTGTGTCAGATACGGTGTAACAGTTCCCACCCGCACTCGGCCCGGTCCAATTCGCGGGCTCATCAGCACCCGGTGAAGGGCCATCAAAGTCCTTCCAGTAGGAGCCGTTCTCCAGTAGTGTGTAGGGCACATCCCACCACGAATCTTCGGGCGCATAGGACATGCTGTGAACGAGGTTGCCTTGGTCATCCATCAGGTTGACCGTGTCGCCATCCCAGTAATCCAATTCGATTTCAGTGTAATCTCGGAAGAAGGCCAAACGGGCACCGGGAGCCAATTCGGTATTCCAGCCAATCGAACATGCAGGGCTGCCGCCACCAATGACGTCGTCCAATACCCAATCGGAAATATTCACTGTTTGGTCAGTTGGATTCCAGAGTTCAATGAATTGGTCAGACGAAGAACCAATGTAACCATCACCATTCCAATCGGTACCATTGTAACTGGCACTACTGGCACTCGCCAAGACTTCGCTAATCACCACATGATCTGGCCATGCGGGTGCATCATCTGCACTCACTGGCATCAATGGGGCCATGCTGAGTAGGAATAGCGAACAGAGTAGAACTGGAAGACGGCGTGAGCCCATAGATTCAGCCAGTCAAACCCGCCACATAAGACAAACCCATTCCCGCGAAGGGGAGAAATACACGCGCGCGCACGCATGAGCATGAAGCGTCCGGGCCGCACTGCCATCATCGCGCTCATCGTCATCAGCCAGATGCTGGCTGGATGCATGGGTGGAGATGAGAAGCAATCCGAACCGATGCGCGACCCCATCTTCGATTCGTTTTCCCTCATTGATTCAACACCACATGAGGATGCACGCAACTTCACCACCATCGATATCGGCATCAATCAGACCACTGAATTGGATTGGGCTGTGTTTGGAAACGAGGAAGGGGGCAACTGTTGCGAGCACTATTTGGCCACCACCAAGGAGGGGTGGATTCTCAACTTTGGAGGAGAATATCCAACTTGGAGTACCGATCGTGGTCACACTTGGGAAGAATATGTTCCAAGTGTATTCTCACAGATTGGTTGCCTAGAACCCAAACCCAACGCACCAGGCCAAGAAGGACTGGGCGAAGGGAGTATCGTCCAAGCCACCAATGGTGATTTGATTTCCATGGGTTGGTTCCCTTACCCCAGTGCAAGTGGTGGAGACCAATTCTATGCCTTCCTCTATGATGCTGAATCTGAAGAGTGGCAATGGTGTTTCAATCGGACGCCTGAGCCGTTTTATGACCGCTCTTGGCAAGTTGAAGTGATTGGGCCCATCAACGGTGGAATCTATGGAAGTGGGGAGTGGGCAAGTTTGGTCATCTCCAACTTCTGGCACCAAGTCCAAAACGTCGGAGGGCAAATCTCAACGGATGGCCTGAACTACGATTACTTCGGATTCCCTGACCGAGACAGCAACCCTGACACGATGGAAGTTGACCTCAACTTCGTCGATGCCGACCTTGGGGTCGAATGGGATTTCACCAAGCCCCACAAGGAAATGCGTTCCTTCCCCGTGCCTTCAGGCGGCCTGTATTTCCCCAATTACTTCGTCAATGGTGATGATGCCTATGTCGACACGAGTCTAAACTGGTGGAAGGCAACCACACTGGATGGAAACAGTTTGCCAACCGAATACTGCGCCTTTGATTCCAGTGGGGCTCTACACTGTTTACAGGTCGCTGGAACCACGGTCCAACATATGGTCAG
>JASLKT010000077.1 GCA_030747395.1 Candidatus Thalassarchaeaceae archaeon | reverse complement strand
CCATTGTACCTGTGGTTATACCACCAACCTACTGATTGAGGACTTCCTAAAGCCTGACAACCTGTTTGCAACGCACCATGATGGAGAATCCCTCACACCAGACCATGGTGGACCGCTACGCTTTGTCTGTCATCACTTGTATGCCTGGAAATCACCCAAGTGGGTGGATGGAATCGAACTGCTCAGCAAGGATGCACGTGGATTCTGGGAGCGCAATGGATACCACAAGCGTGGAGATCCTTGGGATGAAGAGCGCTATGCCTACCAAGAATGAATCAAAATGCGAAGTAATAAATGAGGAAGCCGAGACCTGCCAGGTCTCCAATTACGACTAAAATTTTCATTATTGTTGGTAACTTATTCCAAAGATCTTTGATTGAATCGATGCCTTCAGGTATACTGTTTTCTTCCATAATTTGGCGGCCCACAATCTCGGTTATCAAGGTTACAGTAAAGTGGCTACATATCAAATTCAGGATGGTTTCTTAGTTGATTATTTTTCGATATATTTCGCCACTCTTTCGCAAGGTGCGAACTTGGGTCTCGTAGTCCACATGATACAATCCGAACCTCAGGGAATACCCTTCAGCCCATTCGAAATTGTCCATCAATGACCAATGGTAGTACGAACGAATGTCGAAACCTTGCTTGAGCATCTCAGAGATGACCCAAAGATGCCTCTTCAGATGTTCAGGTCTCAAGGAATCCTCACTGTCTGCAACTCCATTCTCTGTGATTTCAATCGGCACTTTGAGGGGTTTGAGTAATTCTACGGATCTCTGCAAACCTTCTGCATACATCGGATAACCGAACTCAGTCATGATTTCGTGAGGGCGCTTGGGTAGATCGACCTCAATGGTCTGAGGGATGAATGGGCTGACCAGAGCATGTGTGTAGTAATTCAGTCCAATGTAATCGAGAGAACCCTTGGCCTTTGGAATCCGACGGCCGAACATCCTGCCTTTGGTGAATGCAGAAATGATGGCACCGTTCCAGATGTAATTGAGAATGAAGGTCGTGAGCCAATGCAATAGATTCCAACGATGCAGAGGATCAAAAATGGTGATATTTTTCGCCAACCCGATTCGAGCTTCAGGTCGAAGCGCCTTCAGAGAATGATACACTGTAACGTGCGCCATCACTACATTCTTCATGACTCGGATGGTCTTTCGAATCGAACCCTTGCCTGGTGGAAATAGTTTCATGTGATATCCCATGATTGAGAATACCTCTGGCTCGTTCACAGTACACCAATTTGTGACACGGTCGCTCAATGCAGTGAATACGCGTTCACAGTAATCCGCCCAGAAGTGAATATTCGATTGATTGAGGAAACCACCCTTCTCTTCAAACCAGATGGGGTGTGAGAAATGATGCAAAGTGACCATTGGCTCAATTCCTCTTGCGAGGAGATTGTCAATCATCTTCGAATATTGTTGGAGGGCATCTTCATTCCACTCACCTTCTTGTGGTTGGATTCGACTCCATTCGATTGAAAATCGATAATGCCCCACACCCAATGACTCTACCAAATCGAAATCGGTTTCCCATCGGTTCCAGTGATTACAAGCAGCACCACTAACCTCAATGCCTCGTTCAGATTCAAATTTTGACCAATTGTTCTGATTGTGGCCTTCAATTTGATGAGAAGCGGTGGCCACACCCCATGAGAAATCGGTTGGAAATGTCAACTCCTCTAGATTGACCTGATTCCAATCAATGTGAGTCTCAGGGAATCTCAAGCACAGTATGGCGGTAATCAAACAGTATACTGCGAGGGCGATGAGGAGCCACGCCCACCACAGCATGTGTCTTGCTACGCGATGTTTTTCATAACGACTTCCACAGGTCTGACTGCATCAAAGAGTTGAGGCTCCCTGTAGTGCGAAGAGGGCTGCCAAGGCGAGCAAAGCGAGGCTACTGATGCGAATGGCCCACAGCAACCCCCCGTCACTCATCCATTCCTTGGAACGGTGGAAGGTGACAGCGATGAGAATCTTGACGCCAATCAGTACTGAAAGGAAGGGGATGACGAACGCGAATGGCATCCATGGTGATTGATTCCACGCGGCAACCATGAATGGAGCACCGGCAAGCGTCCAAAACATCCACGGGTTGGGATTGAGGAGATTCGTAATCACGCCACGTCGGAGTGAATGTTCTTCTTGAGGTGATTCGATTTCATCGAAGGTGGGTGAAGCGCTGCGCATACCATCGATCCCCAACCAAGTCAAGAAAGTGGCTCCAGCGAGATACAGAATGGCTTCGACACCCGATAGAGACGTGGCTTGCGACCACATCCATGCTGAGATGATGATGATGGGTGCATCGGTGATGAGAGGGGATAGAGCAACCTTGGTACCTGATCTCCAATCATGCTGTAGTGTCTCGGTGATGACCAACGTGTTCAATGGGCCTGGCTTGATGCCCTCACCCAATCCTAGTAACAAGGCTGCACTGACTAGAGCCCAAATGGTCGGCTCGACCAACAGGGCATCCAGAGCATCCATGCCGTCTCCATCAGGACATCAGCGATAGCGATACCGCTCATTCAATATTGGACAAAAATTCGTCGGATGGGTCAGGTGGGGAAATAATTTGACGAAGTGTGTCAAGAATTCTCAACAATGTTTCAAGAATCGCAACCAAGACCATGCTGCTTCCAAAGGAGAATGCAAATTCATCCAACTGGTCCCAAAGCGCAGAAACTGCACTCCAATTGAATGAACCCGAATCGACGAGGAAGACACCCAACACAGCGAATGGCAGCATTTTCGCCACATCTCGAGATAAATCTTCGCTAAAGTAACTGATTACGCGAACTGAGCCGACCATTGAGGTCGCAACCAACACATTCCAATACAGATCATCGCCGCCCGAAAGCAGTGTCAAAATCACGGCCAATATCAACGTCCAAAACGAAATCAAAAATGGTGTGAAAAGAATGTATTGGATGATAACCAAGATACCATCCACGAATCTCTTGAGGAAACCTGTAAATCCCTCGGAGTACTGTGAAAAATCCACATCAATGAGGTCTTTAGATGCGAGGAAACGATAGAATTTGAATACAAATGTAGAGTAAATCACAATTCCGACTATTGCAGCGAATACCGGGAGGACTTCTTCAACAAATGAATCAATATCTGTAGGCAATATTGAGGGTGAATCAACGGGCATGATTTGCGGCGTTGTCTAGAATCAAATAAACTTGGCTCAAAAAAAAAAGGTGGGAAGCCGGACGCCTTTCGGCATCCGACCCCCCGGTTTTCTACGAGGTTTCAAAGGAGGTGATCCATCTGCAGGTTCCCCTACAGATACCTTGTTACGACTTAACCCTCCTTGTCTAAGGCAGGCTCGAATACCCCATTAAAAGGCAGCCTCACCCACCCCAAACTAAGATGGTTTGACGGGCGGTGTGTGCAAGGAGCAGGGGCATATTCACCGCGCCATTTTGAGACGCGATTACTACGAAATCCAGCTTCACGTGGGCGAATTACAGCCCACGATCCGAACTACGACCAGGTTTCGGGATAGCGCCTTCTCTCGAAGTGGCAGACCCATTGTCCTGGCCTTTGTAGCGCGCGTGTAGCCCAGAGCAT
>JASLKT010000076.1 GCA_030747395.1 Candidatus Thalassarchaeaceae archaeon | reverse complement strand
AATCTTCACTGAACAGAATTCGGCCACCTATCCGTACAACCTGTCCAGCAGCAATCAATTCTGGAGATTCACCAGGCCGGAACAGATTTCGCCCGGTAGCCAAATCGGTCGCCGTAAAGTGACCAGGGACCATGTCAAATCGCAAATCGTTGTCGAGACTCCACTCATCGTAACCCAATCCACCAGAATCCTCGTGGCAAGGTACATCGGTGTTCAAATCACAGGGCCAATCAATGACTTTGACAATCGGTACAAAGGTGGTGGCGCCATTGGTGTCAAATTCCTCTGGGAACCACCAAGTCAACTGGAAGCGAATATCAAGGTAGAGGATACTGCTGTTGGTGGGTTCAGTCGATGATGAACTGTAAAGGTTGGATACCGCTACCGCTGTACTACCTGATTCAAGGTGCATTGTATGCCCTTCGTCAGGTCGTGTGAAATTTGCCCAAATAGAGGCGCGTTCGTCACTAAAATCCTCAATCAATGAAAGGTGGACTGATTGAATATCTTGCCAGCCATTCCCATCACCGATTAACAACCGTGCAACATATTCAGTTCCGGGATGAAGAGGAGATTCACCATCATGGCCTAGAATTGTTGAATTGATGGTTTCGATGACCGGTGAAAATTCTTCCCGGATTGAATAGGTAACCAAATCGGCATCCCAGTCAGGGGTAATCAAAGAACCAATACCACAGGGGGTCGGGACATCTGGACAGACAGGACCACCACCTCTAGCAAGCACGTTCTGCTGCTGATCTACTCCACTCACATAGAACGAAACTTTTTCGCCATGCTGGTTTGAACTATCATCAATAATGCCATTGAATATATTGAGGCCCCCTGGCAAGTTCTCTGGAGAACGCAAGATGGTGGTGCGATATTCATCTGCATCGGGGAGGCGATTGTAATTCAGGTCATCTTGGGCCTCTATCCAATAATGCAATGTAATCTCAGTAGGTGGATCTACCGAATCTTCTACAGTGATGCTGATTGATTGTGTACCCGCATGTACTTCGATTCCATCGTCTGGTGTAGCACCCATGACCAATGGACTATTACCATCAAGAACGATTCTCATGGTGTTGAAATTTGGGTTGACATAGTTTGAACCATTTGGCAAGCCAACGGCTGATATCTGGAATAACATACCTCCTTGACTGGATTGGATTGGAGTCTCAAACACCATGTAATATTGGCCATGTGCGGGGTTTGCCTCCGTCATGAAAACCTGTGAACCATTGGACATAGGTTGGCCATCTTGCCCTAGATTCTGGCCTGCCAATTCAAGATTGAATTGGCCCGCTTGTGGAGACAGTGTCGTTCCTTCAAAGGCAATCGTCCCACTGAATGTTAGATTGGTACCACCCCGCATCCAATCATAGGGTAACAATTGACGGCCAGATTCATCGACAGCGGTTAAATCAAGAAGTTGAATGTCATTCTCGACACGGAGATTCAAATTCTCGGACTCGTAATTATTGACAGCCAAACCGAGATCATCGATGACACTGATGTTGACTTCTGTGGAGGACTCATCATCCCAATTCCATTCTGAGCGAATCGGCATCCGGATGCTGACAATATCAGCAGCGTTGGTCACCGAAGTACAATTCCCAGCATCAAAGTGTACAATTCCATCGACATCAATTTCCTCTGCGCAGGAGTCACCAGCTTGCCAACGCAGTACTGGATCTGCTCCGTGGCTAGACTGGAGTGTCAAATCGACCTGTTGGAGGTTGGTGGCGTCGTCCCCAATTGCAATCTGTGTGACAAGAATTCGATCCACCCCATCTGGGACCAGCATACCCCCGTCGATTGATGTGTCAATCACACGTGTCCGGAATCGATAGGTGATATCCAAATCGGATAGACGGACTCGACCTGGGCTGGCTGCCTTAATGGTGAAAGTAATGTTGACTGTACCTTCCCCGTTTTGTGGAATCTCATCATTCAGTGCATCGACCAAAGATTGACCACTGACCGTTATCGGATCTTGTAGACCACCTGAACCCGTATATTCATCCGTTCCGTCATCACCGACGTCAATCCGAACCGCACTTGGATATCCTTCCTCATAATGTAGAGTGAGTTCATCCATCGATGGTGTCTCTGAAGAGGAACTTGTGTTAAGGGCGATTTTGTAGATGAGCTTGTTTCCAACGCTTGTCCCCCAATCAATCTCAACGTTGTTTTCAGCAAACACCCAATTCTGCCCTTCATCATTCGAAACCATCACTGCAGCAGCGGTGCCCGTGGGTTCAGTAGCGGTCCAAGTAGCACGCATCCGGCCCACTTGAGTTCCCGTAGACAAAATCGGAGACTCCCATTCTCCTGCTGTTTCATATTCGGATGCGTAATCAACTGACACCCACCATGAAACTGCAGTAGTGCCTACCAACTGAACTTTCCACTTCAACTCAGTGCCAGGGTAATCAAAATGAACCGTTTCATTGTTTGTGACCGAAACCCAATGAGTTCCACCGTCTGCACTAATCCAATATTCGACTCGATCACCTGCAGCACTGGTTGTCCAAGAGACTTCCATATTCGCTGCAACCACTTCATCATCGACCTCAAACGATTCACTGACCCAAGTGGATGTACCAGGTTGAGCTGTAATCAGATAAGTGATTCCACTTCCAAATTCACGGAAACGTTGTCCTTGGGTCCAGGAATAGTGATCCAGTGTATTCAACCTCTGTCCATCATAATCAAGCCCGTATCCATTTGCAGAAATCGATGTTGATCCTGTTTGCTTGGTCAAAACACTACCAGGAGTACCGGTGATTGCAAAGCACTCAAGGTTGTCAGAACTCCATGATTGATAGGTCCGGAACCAAAACAAATCGCCATGGACGGACATCCCTCTCACCTGTCCATTCGACATGAAATAAGTGTAGAAATCTGTACTGTTTCGCTCATACCCACCATTGCCATCAAATTCGTATTGAATGACTGACTTACGAACTCCGTGATTGACCCAGATACTATCTCGTGTGCGATCGTATGAAATCGCGGTGTAGTCACCATATCCCCCACTACTGACATCGTATGATGAGATGCATTTCCAAGCGAGTGGGTGGCGAATGTCCCACTCTACAATGCGATGATATTGAACGGAATTCTGACCACGGTAAGCAGAGAGGATTCCAAATGCCCTCTCATCATCGGTAACGGCCCAGTCCCTCCACCCATAGGTTTGCCACGAACTGGCCAAAGATGGGATGGAACAAGTTCCGATGTCCAAATCAGGCCTTAGCGCCTGATTGTTCGGTCCTGTTGTCATTTGCGTCCCGTTGTTTGTGTACAACACTTTGACCGTGTTCTTGAGAGTGTTTGAATCCCATGTGGATGCAAAAATCATGTCTCTGTAAACAAACGCTGCACCATTGTAGGTCGCCATTGTCCCAGAGGGCAATGATAGTTGCGAACTAAATCGTGTCTCGCTGACATTGGTGGTATGGGGTTGACGGATGGAATATGTCGAATTGTCATACCATGCATTGGAAGACGCTGGTTCAGATTCCATGTCATGGGATTCGAACCAATTGATCCCATCTTTCATCGCTAAAGTGACCGATTCACCACGAGTGTCAATGGCGATCGGAGTACCTTCAGACCAGTCGCTTCGAGATGTATCTGTGATGCTATTCCATCCTGTTGCAGATGCTCCTGAAATGGTCACTTCTGCACCTGTAACTTCTGCACCTCTTGGGATTGAGACCTGGATATTCCGGGCAGGAGTACCGGATTGGTACAGGGCAATCGCTTCAGAGGAACCATCTGCAAATGTGTAGAGATGGCGAACACCACCGCTTGTCGATTCAACCTCATCAAAGGTCAATGTGGATTCGGTGGGGTGTTGCACTGCGGCTGCAAAAAGGGATAG
>JASLKT010000075.1 GCA_030747395.1 Candidatus Thalassarchaeaceae archaeon | reverse complement strand
TGGTTCTAACCCCGTGGCTGAGCCTTTGGAAATAGACAACACAGTCCCCATTACTGGAAATATTCACCTGCTCATCATTTGCGATCTTGAGCAAGGTCAGTGTACCAAAGAAGTCACAATCGTACTTCGGCTGGGAAACAAAGATTTGGCACAACAAACGATTAACCAACCAGATGAAGATGACAATTACCAGTTCGAATTCTTCATCAATCAAGAAGAAATCAAAGCTGACGAAACCTTTGGTTTGCGGGTCTCGTTCCAAAAGCCTCAGAGTATTAATTTCAATGATGGATACATTCTGTATCTTGGGAATGGAGAATCCTGGATGGACATTCCAGTTCTACCTCCATACGAACCTGTTGTGCCCGGTCTTGACGGGTCAGAATACGTTTCACCCTATGCACAAGCCTCTGGCTATAATCTTGAGAGTTCTAATTCAGTCTCGTTTCTAGGACTGGTGTTTTGGGGTGCTCTGGGTATTGCTGTTTTCGTTGCAGGATTCATGTTCATCCCTCCAATCCCCATGAAGGAATTGTCGATTTTATTCACTGGACTAGGTTTGTTGGTTTCGATGATGGTCGCTCCCATCATCGCAGGGCCTCTCCAAATGGGAAAAATCAATCCCGATGATCCAGATGTATGGAGCATCGAAGAATTGGTGAAATTAGATGAAAGGGCTGGGACATTCCTTGGCGACACGTTTGTCGAAGACTACGAATTCTCCATCTATGTCGAATATGATGACGTATACATCACTTCAGATCGTGGTGAGAAAATCTCAGGATTGGGATATGAAGAGTATGCATCTCTCTTTGAAGACCCCGAAGTTCCTCAACGTGGAAAGGAGTACGTGCAATTGTACTTCTCGCTCTTCCACATTGATTTGCGCCCAGGACAAGCCGTTCTGGTCAATTCGATGATTGTCAATTCAACTGATCCGGCAACCGGACAGAGTTCATTGGTCCCATTGCATGCTTGCATGGACTGTGTGGATCCAGATACTGGAGCGAACTGGGAAACGAAGAAAGTTACAGTTACAATTAACGGAGAAAATTCCGATCGATATGCTATCCAACATGTCCTGTGTGAAATCATTGGTGAAGATTCGTCATGGGGGGTCTATGCTCATATTATGACTGCTCTGGGAATTCTCATGGGCGGCATTGGATTTTGGATGTCATTTAGGGAAAACCGACAATATGACGATGAGGGTGAAGAAGAGCCTGATGAAGACTTTGAAGATGCTCTCGATGATCTTGAAGAATTCTGAGGCGGCTTGAATGGGCTGTAATCTTCGAGACCTTGCTTCACCTGTGTCCATTCAATTGAGTGATCTTGCGGGACAACGTGTAGCTGTTGATGCATTTCTCACCGCTTACCAATTCATCACCAGTCTACGCGCGCGAGGAGAAGGCAAGGACGGGACTTACCTGCGAGATAGCAGCGGAAGACCTGTGTCTCACTTGATGGGATTTCTCGATCGAAGTGCGGCCTTAATTGAAGCCGGAATCGATCCCGTATTCGTGTTTGATGGAAGACCTCATGAACTCAAATTTGAAACGCTGGCTGGACGGAAGGAACGACGAGTCAATGCCAAAGAAAAATGGGAAGCTGCCATTGAAGCAGAGGATTGGAAAGCCGCCGATAAACTCGGGGCTCAAGTTGTATCCTACACACCTGAGATGGTGCAAGAAACCCAACAAATGCTTGATCTATTGGGGGTTGCTTGGATTGAAGCGCCAATGGAAGCCGAAGGAGCAGCCAGTGTCTGGTGTCGCCAAGGGCAAGTCGCTGGTGTTGCCAGTCAAGATTGGGATGTTCTGCTATACGGGAGCCCAGTGATGGTTCGAAATTTAACCAGTCATGGTACCAAAAAATTTGGACGGGTGGTGACAGCGGAGAGAATTGTATTGTCTGATCTTCTGGAAGAACATGACATCACACATGAGCAATTGGTGGATTTAGGCATCATGGTTGGAACTGATTTCCATCCAGGAATACGTGGCATCGGTCCAAAAACTGGACTGAAATTAATCAAAGAACATGGAACCATCGAGGCCGTCTGCGAAGCCAAAGAAAAGGAGATACCAGAGCGACTTGATGAAATCCGTGAATTGTTCCTGAATCATCCAATATCTGGTCAATTACCCGAATCGGGGATGGCGGACGAAGATGGACTCAAACAATTCCTCATCGATGATCGAGATTTTAGCGAGCGACGTGTTGACCGGGCCCTTGAACGAATGAAAGGGGCTGGAAGAATGCGAACTAGGGGACAATCAACGCTCTTTGACTTCTGAACATCCGGTGCAATCATAGCCATCTGGGTCTGGAACAGACCCAATGGATGAGGAGTCAACCTCAGCAGAGAGTGCTTCACTCTACAATCCGAAGCGGTTCTGGCACAGATTGTTTCTTCTTGCAATCATTCTAAATTTAGCGGCTATTTTCTCCAGTGATTTAGGTCTTGATGCACATGTCGAAGGTGCCTATGTCGAAACAGAAAATGGATGGGAACTTGATTGGGGTGATGTGAGAACCGATGACCCACTTGCTTCAAATCCATCAGATGCTAAAGAAGTTCCAGCAAGTAGTGTGACCCCTGGATCGGTAATGCCATTTGCAATCATTGGTTTACTTATTGCAATTATCACTGTAAATCGTATGGGTTTTGGAAAAGAAAGTATCACGGTATTGCTGATGAATCCTGCACTCATCTTTTCAATTGGCAGAGGTTATTCCGAATACACCTATCTGGCGATGATTGGCATTGCTTGGGCCATATGGAAAATGTCCAGGAATTATGATTCAGAACGAAATGCATTTGCAAGAATAACGGCAATTGGGCTTTCGGCGATTCTGGTTCTGTGGGTATTGGTGTTGAAATGGAAAATTGAACCCTTCACACTGGTGATTCCTTTGTTAGCATTGATTGGAGTTGGGATGTTCATTGATCGCGCTCCAAATCACTGGTTCAATCCCCAAAGAGCAATGGTGGGTGGTTTTGGATTTGGGTTGCTAAGCATCGTCAGTTTGGGTTTGCTGGGATATGGTTCATTCACAGTAGTTACAACTGATACTGCTCGATTCATTCAGGCTCTACCAATCTCAATATTCGGAGTTATCATCGTCTATGGGATGGTTGGGATGGTTTTGTGGCCATTTGCAAAGAGAACTTGGACTAACATGGCAACCAGTGAAGATCGATTGACTGGGGAATTGGCTCTTTTCATTGGAACGATGGCAGGTGCAATTGTTGCCTACGTCGCATGCTTGTGGACATACGAATCGATACTGTGGGATTCAGAATGGCCTTGGCATATGTGGACAATGGGTAACAATGGCAGATATATCACAATTCTCGCAATTCCATCCTATCTGTTGATCAAACGTGTCAATGATGACCTCGATTGGACTGAGCGGAAGGCAATCATTGGTGTATTGCTCATTCTTCCAATTTCTTTAGCCGCTGGTTTGCATGGTCAAACCTACTGGACTGACGATGCAGCAGAAATTCTTTCAAACAATATGATAGATGGTGAGGAATTCGTCTTTGTTCATGATGCTACTCTAGGCATGCATTATCTCTACACATTCCACACCTACATTGAGGATGTAAATGAACGCAATATCACAGGTCATTGGAGATCCCCTGATTCAGGTTGGGAATTCGAACTCTTCTCGGAAGAAATTATGCAGAACCGCGGAGATTTATCTGCGGTAGAATGGATTGTATTGTCCCCTGGTATTGAATGGGATGCGCCACCTGAAGGTTGGTATCAAACAACAGGGAATGCGGATTTCATGAACGGCGGCGGCGAATGGCAAGTTTGGTCCACTCACAGCCAAATCGATGCGCTCTGAATCGTAAGAGGTCCCCGCCTTGGCCTAAGCCAAAACGGGGACACACACGCTAAACGATTCAAGCGTTCTTATCTGATTGGACCTGCTTTCG
>JASLKT010000074.1 GCA_030747395.1 Candidatus Thalassarchaeaceae archaeon | reverse complement strand
TTCCCTTCTTTCCTTTCACCAAACCTGCACGCTCGTATAGCATGGCCAAATCGGTGTACATGTAACCTGGATAACCACGGCGACCGGGCACTTCTTCACGAGCTGCACCAACTTGACGCAGTGCGTCGCAATAATTGGTAACGTCCGTGTAAACTACGAGAACGTGGTAATCTTGCTCGAATGCAAGATACTCGGCAGCAGTCAATGCAAGGCGCGGTGTAATCAGGCGCTCGACAGCGGGGTCATCGGCCAAATTTACGAACAGTACAGCGTTCTCCAGTGCACCGGTTCGTTCTAGGTCACTTCTGAAGAAATTGTATTCTTCGGCTGTGATTCCCATGGCACAGAATACCACAATGAACTCTTCGTCAGAATCGGTCAGTTTGGCTTGGCGCGCGATTTGGAGTGCAATATCGTTGTGAGGAAGACCTGATGCACTGAAAATGGGCAACTTCTGTCCTCGTACGAGAGTTGTACAACAATCAATTGCACTGATTCCAGTTTGAATGAAATCGTGAGGCGATTGTCGGCTGTACGGGTTAATCGCAGCACCAATGATGTCTGCCTTGCCTTCAGCAACAATGTCAGGCCCACCGTCACGGGGTCGACCTGCGCCATCGAGAATTCGTCCAATGAGATCCTTACTCACAGGGAGCTTGAACACGTCACCCATGAACTTGACACCTGTGCCAAGGTCCACACCTGCTGTACCCTCGAACACTTGGACAACGACCATGTCGTCGCTGGTATCGAGCACCTGTCCATTCTTCATGGTACCATCAGTCATGCGCAATTCCACAATTTCACCGAAAGCAACTGGTTCTGTCTTGTTAAGGAAAACCAGAGGTCCCTTAACGTCCGTGATTGTTCTGTATTCTTTTCCACTCATGTAAATCACTCCTCCACTGCAGATGCAATCTGCTTTGTCATTTCTTCAATCAATCCATCGATTCGATCAAGGTAGCCTTCCTCAAAACGAGCACGCATCAGGTCTGTTCGACCTTGGACGTTGACTACATCTTCGAGTGGTGCTCCAGCCGCTAGGGCTTTCTTGGCAGAATCTTGGAAGCTTAGAATGGCTTTTGCCATTCGATATTGTTGTTCGAGTCCAGAATAAGCATCAATATCATCGAATGCGTTCTGCTGCAAGAAATATTCGCGTATCATTCGTGCCACTTCAAGAGTCAATTGTTGGTCCACAGGTAGAGCATCGGAACCAACCAATTGCACAATCTCTTGCAACTCGGCTTCAACCTGAAGAAGACTGCTCATTTCAACACGAACTTCGGGGAAATCTGGTGCTACATTGTCACGGAACCACGGATCTAAACTCTGCGGATATAGTGAATACGAATTCAACCAATTAATCGCAGGGAAATGGCGTTGACGCGCAAGTGGTGCATCGAGTCCCCAAAATACCTTGACGATACGTAGTGTACCTTGACTAACTGGTTCAGAAATGTCACCACCGGGTGGAGACACGGCACCAATAACGGTAACTGAGCCATCCTCGCCCTCAAGGGTTTCAACACGACCAGCACGCTCGTAAAATTCAGCAAGGCGGCTGGAGAGATATGCAGGATATCCTTCCTCACCTGGCATCTCTTCAAGACGGCTTGAAATCTCACGCATTGCCTCAGCCCAACGACTGGTTGAATCAGCCATGAGAGCTACATCGTACCCCATGTCACGGAAATATTCCGCGATGGTGATACCTGTATACACTGATGCTTCTCGTGCAGCTACGGGCATGTTTGAGGTGTTGGCAATCATCACAGTTCGATTCATCAACGGCTTGCCGGTGTTTGGATCGATTAGATGTGGGAATTCATCCAGCACTTCTGTCATTTCATTTCCACGCTCACCACATCCAATGTAAACCACAATTTGTGCATCGGAATACTTGGCCAACGATTGTTGTGTAACCGTCTTACCTGAACCGAACGGACCTGGGATTCCGGCCGCACCGCCCTTTGCAAGAGGGAAAAGGAAATCCAAAATACGCATACCGGTGACAAGCGGTGTTTCTGGCGCATATTTCTGGGTGTACGGGCGAGGTGTTCGCACAGGCCACTTTTGCATCATCGCAATCTCGGAGCCATCATCTAGAGTACAGACGATGTGAGTGACATTGAACTCACCAGATTCGATGCTAGTGACTTTTCCGCCTTGACCGGGAGGGACCATGACCTTGTGAACAATGGTCTCAGTTTCCTGGACGGTACCAAGGGTTGTTCCTGCGCTAACTTCGTCGCCAACCGATACAGCCGACTCAAAGTTCCACAGTTTTTCCTGGTCTAATCCATCTGCATCAACACCACGCTCGATGAATGTCCCCATCGTATCAGCTAGAATGGGTAGAGGGCGTTGAATCCCGTCATAAATCTGCGTTAGCAGACCCGGCCCTAACTGAACCGATAGCGTCTGACCGGTGCGTACCACTGGCTCGCCCGGGCGGATGCCGGACGTATCTTCATACACTTGAATCACAGACTTATCACCGTGTAGTTCGATCACTTCGCCCATCAACCCTTCATGTCCTACTCGTACAACTTCATACATCCGCGAACGGATGCCCGTGGCCGTCACCACTGGTCCAGATATACGGTAAATCACTCCATTTTCATCACTCATTTTCATGTCACTTCCTTTTTCGGAATCACTTCCATAAATCGACACCAAGTGCCGATTTGATAGACTCTCGGAGGGTATTATCCTCTTCTGTCCCTATACCCAAAACTGTGGGCGTAATACTGTCTGCAATTTGCGAACGCAATCTTTCAGACAAGCGAGTTAAATCAATACTGTCAATCACGACAATACCTATGCCCTTCTGATTGAGAAGTTGTCGCATTGTTGTAGCGAGCTCCTCGTCACCATCGGGGTTGTGCAGACGACGAACGCCTGCAAGTTGGAATCCAAGTGTGAATTCAGGTGTACCGACAACAGCGATTTCCATTCTTCCACCTCACAGATTCATGTGCGCTTCAATGACCTCATCGGGGAGGCCTGCCGCCTTGCCACGCACAAGCAAGCGGATATTTTGCACCTCGAGCACTTTGCTCTCGATGTAATGAATAATTGGGAAAGCCGAAATTGGATTGAGGTGAGCAAATCGACGCATCATGTTTCGGCGCTGTTCTTGCAACAACGTAACAACTGGGTCAAGACTGATCGATGAAGCCTGAAGGGCTTCCTCAAATCCAGTGTCATCAAATGAAGGGGCACGGCGGAGGGTTTCCAATATGGCCTCATTTGATTCGGCTTGTGAAGCAGCCTTCAAGGCCGCTTTGTTGATTTTGCCCCCATGGATCATGAGGGTCTCACGGTCATCGCCAGTGATTCCTTGGCGCAAGCCACGGAACTGGTTGACGATGTTTCGATGGTCGATTTCGTTTCTGAGATATCGTTCCAATAGAGGGTGCCCATCAGGGCCTCGGATGGATGAAAGAGCCTCACTGTAGTAAGATGAATCCAACGCATCCTCCATTTGTTGCAGCGTAGAATCGGCATCCATCTTGGAAAGAGTAAGCCCCCAAGGTGTACCTGACATTGCATTCGCAGCATCACCTAAAGTGTTGCAATTTCGAATGATATCGAGCCAGTAATTATTGTTCAGATTCTCTTCAGGAAGTACTTGACCAGCGACCATTTCTGTACTAGCCCCACTATGGATAGCGCGTAGAACGGTCTTCGCATTCTGATAAGAAAAACGCTCGACATAAACAGCAACCATAGATTTCAAGCGGCCTTGACAAAATCGCAGAACCGAATCGAAATCCGTGTCTAGGTTGTGATTCAAAGCAGCTTCAATCAAATCAGCACCTGACAATCGCCCAGCGTAGATATCAATCTCAGTCCGATAGCCGAACTCAGCGATACTGGTGCCAATTGTGTCAGGTCCTTGTTGGAGTAACTGGCGCATACGGGTTGAATCGATTAGCCCTGCCTTGCGTGCCTTTGCACGCGCAGAAGCATTGGCCATATTGCTACGACCATTTCCGATTCTTGCCATTCATCCACTTCCTGTAATTATTTAATTTCCAAACAATGCTTTGTTCACCGAACCGAGGTTTGCTTTCCAAGCATCCTCCAATCGGCTATCAAAGCGGTAATCGAGTACGATTGAACCGTCTGTGGATTC
>JASLKT010000073.1 GCA_030747395.1 Candidatus Thalassarchaeaceae archaeon | reverse complement strand
TCCGGTGATAATGGCACTGTTGAATTCGACCCACCAATTCCATCCAGATGATACTTGTAAATCGAAGAGAATATTTTCAGCCCCATTCCCAAGATTTTCAACTTCGAATGGGACTTCATTGGCCTGACCCGGAACAATATCCATCACAGGGGTATTCATCGAGAGTGTCACATCGTGCAATTGACGAACACGAATACCAGAGAAGGAATCCTCAGTACCAGACATGCCAGATTCCGTGGATATGGCATGTGGCGTCACAATGGGACCCGGGTCATTGGCCTGCGCATTTTCTGGTGCGGTAAACGATACTAGAACTCGCGCATTTCCACCGGGGCCAATGATGACGGTATCAGAAGATAACAACTCTATTGTCCACCCAAACACTCCCGTAGAATCGAAAGAAAATACGTAACTATCCTGCTGTGTCGCATTGTTCCAAATCGTAAATGGCACTGTAATTGATTCTCCAGGGGAAATTCCCCACCCTTCGTCTGGCACATCGTCAGGGTTGACACCCACTTCTCCATTAGATACCATTGACGCAGTTACATTGGCACGCATTGTAGCGACTTTGTTTGAGTCCGCCTGACTGGTTGCTGTGAAAGCAGAATTTGCCCTCATGCCGGGCAAGGCATCTTGCGCCAAATTCGCAGTGATTGTGATGGTTTCAGTACCTGCTTGTGGGATTGTAACCATGGTTGGTTGATCCCATTTGAGTCCAAAGGTCCACCCCTCCTGATTCAATACTGGCATTGAGGAAAGTGAAAACGTATCCTGGCCATCTCCATCATTGCGTAGGGTTATTTCAAAATCACAAGCATTTCCAGGTGCACATGGAAATCCAGGGTCTTGTTCAACCCAAGCCGGCTGGTATCCTGGATCAACGATGAAAGATGCGCTAGTCGTTGCCGAAACAGTAGATTCGATACTATGGGCATGAACATTGACATTTGTCGACCCCATCGAGGATCCCATCGAGGGTTGAACCAGGAGTTTAACCGTTCGAGTTTCCCCCTTGTCGAGATCAATCCTCACCCCATCTTGAATTTGTGAACCAGTCATGTGTTGGAATCGATGATTCCACCCATTGGGTAGGTTGGTGACGCTAAGTGCCACTGAATCAGAGAGATTTCCAGAATTAGAAAGACTGATTGTCGTTTCCGCCCATTCACCAGCCTGAGCGTGGCCACTTGTGCCAGAACTTGCTGAAATGGCAAACTCATCAGCCCGAGCTTTCTGATCGTAAAACATCACAATATCTTCAAACCAATATCCCGCAGAACTACCCGTTGCATCCGAGTGGAAGTTGATTCTGTACTTGAATTGAGAATTCATAGCGGCGGGTGGAATCCCCCACCAGGGGACAACCTGGTTGCCAATTTGGTTGACATTGATTAGCCAACTACTACCATCCGAAAAGTCAGTATCAACATAGGATGCAACAGTTGTAGTGATCCGCTGCCATGAGTTTCCATTCCAAACATCGATGTCGTAACCATCTCCATTGAGGGCTTCCCCTGTGTAAAAGAATCCAACACCAATCCCTCGATTTGGAGAGGGGTGGGCATCAGACGTATCTATAATTGCGCTCGTCAACGATGTATCCCAATTGTGACCATAATTGGAAGAGGACGTTGAACCACCTACGTGGAATGAATTGCTACCGCTGAGAGATGCTTCGTTGGAGACATACCAATTGTTGCCCAATGTCCATCCCCCAGATACTTCAGCACGGTCGTAAATATTCCCAATGGTCAAACTCCTAGTGCCCATATCATTGGTCGGATTTGCATCATTTGAGAGCAGTGCGGTCACCCGGATTGTGTGGTTTCCACTGTAATCAGGTGTCCACGTAGTCGTGACTGTTGCGCTAACACCAGCAGCCAAGGAGTTCACTGAACCACGATGTGAATGTAGTATGAAATCTGAATACTCATCATGCAATATTTCGACATCAACGCTGAAACTTCCAGCAGCAGAATCACCCTGATTTTCTACAGTCACTTCGATTTGCTGGGGCAATCCAAGCATTCCATCGACAATCCAAAGGTTTGATGGACGATTCATTCCAATTGACGAGGGGTCTTGGGAAGATAGTGCAGCGTGATTGCTGTGATCAGTATTGCTCACATAAGTCACTGTAGCTGCGGTGGGTGCAATGTCTGGACCCGCCCTGCCTTGAGTTGCTTGTGTGGCCGGGATGATGGAAATCAACATCAGTATAACCAAGAGAAACGCAAGTCGAACGGCGGGTTGGTTGGAGGGGAAACGCATGCGCCTCAAATGCCACCTTTCTCACGAATTCATCAAGATACCGGTCTAAAGACCGGCTCACACATCATCGTTCGTTTGTTCCAATGCTGATTTGCGAATTTGCTCTTCACGCCGCTCCTTGGCCCGGGCTGCGATATAGATCGACAAAGGAATGACCAGAGCGAGGCTAAAGCAGCCAATCAAGGCAGAAATTGACCACAACATCTCTGTCACTGGATCAACTTCAAATGGTTCTACATCCATCAGTTCGTGGCTGGTTGTTTGCACCAGTGGAGAATATTCGGAGGGGTGAATCGTATCACTACTCTCAAGCGTAATCGTCCAAACCCGTGTGCCGTTGTGTGCTGAAATCAAATCAGTAGAAGCAATTTCAGCTTCTTCCAACGAATCTGCATAGAGGCTACCCAAGCCACCCATGGGCAAATCGGGTGAAACTATGCCTCGGAATATGATGGTTCCAGTTTGTTCTACTGTCACGCTATGTACTTGCGCAGCGCTGCAAACATTGTATTCTTCAAACGCTTCATGGTCGGTTTGACGACAACTGAATTGCTCGGCGTCTTCACTACCCAACATTTCGTGATGGTACCAAACACCATCCGAGACTCCGATTGAAATGACATCATTCTGTTCGGCGCCTGCAATCGTCACATTCAACCAAGTGGTTGATCGGTTGGTTGTGAATGTCCAAGTTTGGGTGGTATCATTATCACTGAATCCCTGATTGTTCGGCTCATGATTCACGTCCTCATTGGTTGTGTGATACAAGTAGTATGAAGAATCAATTGTGGCTCCATATACCGCATACGATAAGATTAGAATTAGGGTAAGGCCGAGCCCAATCATGGTCCGAAGCATGTTCGGATTTTGGGCCAATGCCTTCTTCATCAAATCGCCCACCTGAAAGCACTGTTTGAACCTTGGCCGAATGGCCTGAAGCATTACCCCACCGTAGGTGGGCGGTCAGCGTTAAATATGGGGTGCAAGTCGGCGACTTGCTTAGGTGGCTCTCATGACAACGTTTTACGATATCCCCGCCGACCTCCTTATCCCGGCTCTGGCCGATCGATTGGAGGAAATTGATGGGATCAACAAGCCCGAGTGGGCCAATTTCGTGAAGACAGGTGCTCACAAAGAGAGACCACCCGTTCAAAGCAATTGGTGGCAACTCCGCAGTGCAGCGATTCTACGCAAGGTAGGTCGCATGGGGCCCATTGGTGTAAACCACCTTTCACAGGCTTTCGGTGGACCCAAAAACCGAGGTTCTGCACCCAATCGTGCTACAGCCGGTAGCCGCCATGTGATTCGTACTTCACTACAGCAACTCGAAGATGCTGGTTTGGTCACAGTTCGCCGCAATGCAGCGGGCACAGTGAACATGGGACGAATTCTCACTTCAGACGGTCAAAAATTACTCGACAACGTCGCTCAGGAAGTTCGCCCCGCAGCAGAGGAAACATATCCTGGCCTCGAAAAATATTGAATGGAGAGGAGACAGTGGGTGAAACGATGTCGGTTGCAGATGACGAACTCGCACAGATTCGCGCTGCACGCCAGGCTGAAATCCAGCGACAAATCGAAACACAGGCTGAGCAGCAAATGCAAACCGAAGAGTTGGAGTCAGCCGCTCAAGAAGAAGCGAGCGTGATTGCTGCAGCAATGCGCACCATTCTAACCCCTGAAGCACGAGATCGCCTCGCAAGGGTTGAGTTGGGCCATCCAGAACTGGCGACCACAGTCAAACAACACCTATACACACTACATCAGGCCAATCGCATCAGCATCCCAGTGGATGATGAGATGCTCAAGCGCATCCTACAGGGCCTTTCAGAAAACAATCGTCGGGAGACAACCATTCGCAGAATTTGAGGTAGATAATATGGCACGCCACAAACCATACGCCAAGAAGAAGCGCCTCAACAAGGTGACCAAGCAGAACCGTCGTGTGCCCGTTTGGGTCATGATGCGTACCAATCGCAAGGTCACCACTCACCCAAAGCGTCACC
>JASLKT010000072.1 GCA_030747395.1 Candidatus Thalassarchaeaceae archaeon | reverse complement strand
CCAATGGGCTGAGAACGGACAACTCGTTGTTCGCTACGTCGACCCGAATGATGCATATCCAAGCGCAGGTGACGAACCACTACCATTCCCGATCTGTCCCAATGCGAGCATGCGCAACATCGCAGGTGTGTGCGACCCAACGGGCCGGGTGTTTGGATTGATGCCCCATCCAGAGGCCAATCACAGTACTTGGTTGGGTGCAACTTGGACGCGCGAACTTCCAGAGCACGGTGAAGGCGAAGGGATGGCAATATTCCGCAACGCAGTTAATTTCGCCAAAGAAAATCTCTGATTGCAATCGCAACGCTGGCCTAATGCTTATCGTCTAATGTCGAAACCGAGCCCCATGCAACCACAGCAAGGACAGATGGTACAGGGCTTCTCTGACCCACAAGCAGCACAACCGACAATGGTGGGGGGACAACACATCATCACCATCCCTCAACAATCTCCAGCACCCACATGGATTGGCGTCATCATGATTCTCTATGGACTAATCGCAGCCGTACTGGCCGCATTGAATATGGCAGAAGAAATGGGAGAAGGCATTTACATGGTCAATCAAGTGGTGAGTGTACTTGTTGCATTGACAATAGGTGTTGGTGGATTTTTCACATTCCAACGAAAGAAGATGGGTGTTTGGATGGGCCTTGGTGCTGTTGGCCTTTCCACTATGATGGGCATTGTAGTATCTATGTCGGTTCGTGACGATGTTGGAGGGGGTGCACTTGGAGACGTCTCTGGTGGTTTCGTCCTCATTTTCACGTTGGTTTGTAACGCATTCTGTGGATTGATGATTGCAATTCCATTGATGGCAACAGGCAGCAACCTAGAGTGATCAATCGTCGAGAAGGTCATCTAGGCCTTCCACCGCGTCACTGAGTTTGTCTCTCTTGGCCTTGCTTTTGGCCATGAGATCATCGATGAGATCATCCTTCAACTCTTCTGGAGCATCCTGCGTGGCAACATTCGCAGCCACTCGATCAGTGAGCGCAGCATCTTCACCGCTTCGATCTGAACGATCAACACTCTCAATTTCGCGACTGGGCACCGTTCGCTTCCCAACATCCACTTCACCGACTTCAGCCATGTCTTCCGACATCGCCCGCGCAACCTGCGGGCTCGGTGGCGCATTCTTCCAGGGGCTGCGATTGGCCATATCTCGAATTAAGGAACCCTTTGGTCTGGCCTTGGCGGCCGCGAACAACGCATCAATTTCTTCCTGAGTGGGCGCTGCCCTTGGCCCTTCATGATCACTTAACAATCGAACATATCCTTGCAACACAGCCCCATGAACGCCATCATGATCATATCGTTGAGGGTTGGCCATCATCGCCAACAACTCTTGACCCCATCGCGAGACCCCATCGTCCCCCCGTGCAAGTCTTTCACGAACTTTCTCATGTTTGGAAATGCAACCCTTACAGCGGGACGAACCCGCATCATCTGGTGCATCACACATCAAGCAACAGACAGCGAGCCCCATATCGCTCATCGCTCGTCGTGGCAGTGACATCACCACGACACGAACAGACCCCACGCATGAAACATCCCCATCCACGAACCCTCAAAGGGTAGCATTCATTCCAAGTGGTGGTGGCCATGGACGATTCGCGCAAACCTCGGACCGATTTGGTCGAGGATGATCCTTTCGCAAGGTCTACACGACCCATTTCTCATGCGAAGGCCAGAGACGATGGCAATTGGCGAGCTCAGACAGGGCCAAGGGTGGTACAGGTTCAATTCAGCCCATTCAGTCGAGGATTCACTCAAGCATACAGACCTGCTCCAACTCTGCACACGGGTTCATTCTGGCACTTTTCGAAGACCGAAATCAAAGATTTGACAATCTCGCTTGCAGCATTTTCGTTGGGCCTATCCTTTGTTTTCAATGGGGGACTTCTAGGGGGTATGCTATCACTTGGCTCAGCACTTCTCATATCCATTCCACTCTATTTTATTCTTGCAACAATCGCATTCGGCCCGGCATTTATCATCCATGAATTGGCACACAAATTCGTCGCACGGCACTATGGTTGTTGGGCTGAATTCCGTGCCGATCCTGCGGGCCTGAAAACAGGTGTTGCCATTGCATTCTTCATCGGGTTCCTATTCATGGCCCCTGGCGCAGTGATGGTCGCAGGAAACGTCAATCGAAGGCAAAATGGTATGATTGCGCTGGCTGGCCCCGCTTCAAATCTAATATTGTGGCTGCTGGCCCTCCCTCTCTTCATCTTCTATGGAGATTTTGTGATTGTTTACCTTTGGATGGCTGCTAACTCTATCCTTGGCGCATTCAACATGCTTCCCTTCGGCCCATTGGATGGTAAGAAAATCAAAGGTTGGTCTGAACCGGTTTTCTGGTCATTCATCGCAATATTTGCGACGCTCATTTACCTCACCATGTTCTCTGCGGGCCGCGCTCTAATTGGAGCTTGATTAGAGATAGGAATTCAAAATTGGCTGATGGTCAAGGTGCAGGAACATCATCGTTCCATACCACGTCATCAAGTCGATTGAGTTGACGAGGTTTTGTGTTCCGGTTCCGTAATCATTCTCCATCCAGTACTCCATCTCTTCAACGGTGTCACAGGTCTGGTGATAACAATCGTAACCATCGACAAGACCACCGAAACCAACGGTCACCGTCCCGATTTCTTGGAATGAAGCATGATCACTTCGCGCCGTGGTCGCTTCGTTGACGATGACGCCCGGCTCACCTTTCGCGGCCCAATCCGCCTTCAACTCACCATTCAGGACAGCCAATTGCTCCTCGACACCCAAAGCATCTCCAGCCAACCATTCTGCAAGATAGACCATCTCCGGCTGGTTGATGGTGTTCTCATCAGTATCGGGGCCAATGTAGACCCGGAATGGCCAATTTTCTGAACTGGCTGGATAGGACCCGCCTCCATTGTTGTCCGTGCGATCAGAAGGCGTTCCATTGCCTGGCCAATTCACTCCGCCCATGTCGATATTGATGTAATTGGTAATCTCAATATCATCGGGAAGGTCGTGGACCCAAGCGATACTACCGCGCTTACCCCCTTCTTCACTACTCCAGAAACAGAACACAATACCTCGGCGGGTTGGAATGTCAAACAATGCTTGCGCCATATTCAGATTGACAGAAGTTCCCACCGTGTTATCGTAAGCACCCACTCGCGTTCCATACCCACGAGGTGTACCTGACGACGGATCGTTGACGACAATCATCGGCGCAATATCAAAGTGAGAACCAATCACCATCCATTCATCTGGGAATTCATATCCTTGCTTGTATGCACAGATATTGTACGCTTCAGGATTGCTTTCAGTATACTGGAAACGGTGATGACGAACATCGTCATATCCGAAAGATTCGAGTGTAGATTTGACCCAATTTGCCGCATCCTCGTAGGCGGGATTTCCTTGACCCGCCCAGCGATCCAAGTACCCTTTAGCCAAATCTACATCCAACGGTGACAAACTCTCGTCGGTGATGAAAGATAGCGTATCGTAAGTGCGCTTCCCCGCAACCAAACCCGTGCTATGCGCCCCCCCTTCTTCGACAGGCACGTTCGCAGCCATCGGGCGACTGATCTCAGCAAAACGAATTGAAACAGAGCCCCCCGTTTCAGTGCTATTGGATAATTGGAGCAAACCCCCTTCCCGCTCAGCATCGACAATTTCGACACCACGTGTTGCGTCCATTCCCTCAGCAGCCCATGTTGTCCATGAAATATTTCCTTCACGAATAGGGAAGTGATTACGACCGGGTTTACCGATTAGGACGGCAAACTCATCGGCCCGAGGAGGGATTAAAATCGTCACTTCCCCCTCTTGGTCAGTACCCAAATCAAGCACGGTTCCATTTTGGATAAATCCAGTATCGGGTTGAAGAACCAAATAGGGAACAAGAATTCTCATGGCCTGTTCGGCATGGAAATGGACACTTTGAAAAATTCCCCCAGTCAACGGGTCGGGCGAGATATCCAAATCACCTGCAGAGGGCAACCCACCATCCTCGCCTCCAAAGCAACCCTGAACACTCGCGCCCAATAAGAGGACGACCAAAAGGAGGGATAGCGGACTGCGACGCATCAAAATTGGGACCACCCACGCCTTGTTGAAACCACCGCTCGCGCGCGCTACGTGTGTGCGTAGGTCGCGAAGCGACCTAATCAATAGAAAATCGAGCAACAAGTTAGGCTGCCATCAGCAGCCCGAATATGCGCCATATCGACACTTCGAGTTACGAATCCAGCATGTTCTAACACCCGTTTTGTTTCTGGATAATCGGCGGAAATAATCACAGTTCCATTTTCAAAACCGATGACA
>JASLKT010000071.1 GCA_030747395.1 Candidatus Thalassarchaeaceae archaeon | reverse complement strand
CAATATGTCATGGCCTTTGATGTAATCTAGGGCATTTTCAGAGGTCAATCGATTGGTGAAAATTTCTAGGGATATGGATGGATTCAATTCCCGTAATCTAAGCATCGCCGATTCAGCCTTGGAAGTGCTTACATCTCGATCTGCATGCAGAATCTGTCGCTGTAAATTGCTGCGCTCAATCGTGTCATCATCGATGATGGTGAGGTGTCCAATACCCGCTGCAGCGAGGTAGAGCAAAGCCGGGGAACCAAGCCCTCCAGCACCCACACAGAATACTTTCGAGGCTTTGAGTTGCACTTGTCCTTCTACACCAATTTGGGGCAAAGTCAGGTGCCGCGCGTAACGAGCCCGGTCCTCGGGGGTGAGGTCCACCATACCCTTCGCTCAGTGGACGTTGTCTTCAAGCCAACGCTCTGCATCTATCGCTGCGGCGCAACCTTGCCCGGCGGCCGTAATCGCTTGGCGATAACGTGTATCGACGACATCACCTGCAGCAAAGACACCAGGGACATTGGTCATCGTGTGTTCGGTGTGAATCAGATATCCTTCACCATCGGTCTCGACTTGACCCCCTAGGAATTGTGTAATTGGTTTGTGCCCAATTGCAATGAATGCCCCTGTGCAAGCAATTTCGTGTTCACTCCCATCGCGAGGATCCTCAAGAATTGCACCTGTGAGGCCTTTTTCATCTGACAACCATTTCTTGACCTGTCTGAAGGCTTGAATTTCGATTTTCGGATGATTGGCCGCCCGATCATGCATGACCTTGGAAGCACGGAATACATCGCGGCGATGGAGCAGTGTCACCTTAGAGGCGAATCGGGTCAGGAACGTTGCTTCCTCCATGGCCGAATCGCCACCCCCAATCACGACGATTTCCTCATCGCGGAAAAATGCGCCATCACAGGTGGCACAGGTCGAGATCCCACGTCCTTTCTGTTCATCTTCACCTTCCGCACCAAGCCAAATTGCCTCGGCCCCAGTACAGATGATGACAGCATGGGCAAAGAACTCCTCACCTTCGGTCTCAATCTTGAATGGACGTGAACTGAAATCCACGCTACCGACGTTGCGATCTTGCACTTCCAAGCCGAATCGTTCAGCTTGTGCTCGCAGATCCATCATCATCTCTGGTCCACCAATTCCTTCTGGGTAACCTGGGAAATTTTCGATATCGCTGGTGAGCATGAGTTGCCCACCGGACATGTACCCAGCAAACATCAGTGGATTGAGCATGGCACGTGCAGTGTAGAGTCCTGCAGTGTATCCCGCAGGACCCGAACCAATGATGATGACGTTGCGCACATCTTCGCCCATAGGTCACCGGCGTTCACGACATCTCTTCAATCTTGACAGTGAAGCCTCAAGTACCCTCAAACAGAAACCCCCATTGTTGATAAGTGTGACAAACAAGTTGAGAGCGAGTGCAATGGAGACAACGATTGAGCCCGATTCAATTGGCGCTGATGGCCTGCCCATCATGCCAGCCCCACCAGCATGGTACTGGATGTTACTGGGTCGAATCATTGTCCTGTCCATTGTTGGCTTCTCACTCTGGTACTATCAATTCGAATCCCTCATCATTGTCATTTTCGTCTTCATTCTCGTAGTCCCCATGGAGAAAATCTTCCCCCGACATCAGGGGCAGAATGTTCGTCGACCCAAGTGGAAACTCGATTTGGCTTACGCACTTTCACAACCTTTTCTCAATATATTTGGCGTGATTTTTGCCCTCTTCATCAGTTTTTTCTCATTCACCTGGGCGCTTGGGCTCCTCGTCGGCTATCTTGGCCTTGTAGAAATGATTCCAAATTACCTCCAGCCACTTGTGGCCTTCGTTCTGTTCGATTTCTTCGGATATTGGGCACACCGATGGTATCACGAGGTCCCTGAACTCTGGAAATTCCATGCCATTCACCATTCTCCTGAGCACATGGATTGGATCAGTGGGTTTCGCGTCCACCCGATGGATTTCGCTTTGATCGGCCCCGGATTCTTCTTCCTCATATTCGCAGGATTCAGTCCCGAGACCACCGGTATCCTCGCCGCACTCCAGATTATCACGGGTCTATTTCTACACGCCAATGTGAGTTGGAAACTACGCCCTTTCCATCGTCTAATTCCGACACCTGAATTCCATCATTGGCATCATGCCAACGAAAAGGAAGCACACTGTTCGAACTACTCAGGCTTCCTCCCGTTATGGGATATTGTGTTCGGGACCTACTACATGCCCAATGACAAACGTCCCGAGAAATATGGTGTTGACGAGAAATTACCCGAAGGAATGCTTGGGCAACTCAAGTATCCCATTGAAGGTTGGGGCAATCCATTGAGATTCATCATTCACCCTTTCCAAACCATCGGTTCTTGGTGGAGATTTTCTAAACAGGTTCTGAAGGGTGTATGGCACTCTACATTCAGGAGAAGGGGACCCTTCTACCCTCCATTCAGAGATTAGGACATTGCAGAAATTGCGGCAATCGCCGCACGGGCATGGGGTTCCAAGCGTGGTTCGATGTGCTCTGGTTCTGCACCGGGTCCAATGATTCCCAATCCAACCGGTTTGCCCCAAGCGAGTTGAAGATCGATGATGCTCTTGATGACAGCTTGACCCATTGCCAATCCATGCTGAGTCTGTCCATTCTCAATAATCCCGAGACAGGCAGCACCGTGTATATCGTCTCTGGTTAACAATCGCTCAAGTGCCAGTGGGACTTCCATTGCCCCTGGGACCCAGACTATTTCTTCAATTGTAAGTTCATGCTTACTAGCCTCATCGGAGGCCCACTCAAGCATTTTTGAAACATGGGATTCATGGAATGACCCACAAACAATTGCTATATTCATTTTCAAACCTCCTTGTTTGCCATCAATCGCTTTGTGGTCTCAACAATCGCTTGTGTCATCGCATCGATTTCAATATTGACCAAGTCACCAATTCCTTTGCTTCCGAGGGTCGTTAATCTCAGAGTTTCAGGGATGATGTGGACCTCAAAACAACCCAGTCCATCAGTGACTCCAACGGTTAGCGAGATTCCATCAACTGCGATGAAACCCTTTTCTTGAATAAATTCTGCCATTTCTGAAGAGCACTTGATTGTGTAATCCTGATTTTCAACAGTCAGGATTTCCGCAGTACCCATGATGTGTCCACTCAGTAGGTGGCCACCCAATTCATCTCCAAACTTGAGGGCTCGTTCTACATTGACACTGGATCCAGGGGATAGTGAACCCAACGTGGTCCTTTCCAGTGTTTCAGGGATGATATCGAAAGTCACAGCCTCATCGACCGAAGTCGCCGTAAGGCAAACGCCGTCAATCGAGACGGAGGCTCCAATTTCGAGTCCATCGGTGGATGGAATCTGTATCCCCATGGTCACCACGGGACCTATTTCAATCGATTGAACGCAACCAGTCCCCTGAACGATTCCCGTAAACATCACTGGTCACCTCCAAGTTCATCTTGGCGTTTTTGTGCCCATTGCAAGGTCAGAATTTTGTCAATAATTTTCCGAGTCCCATCCAAATCTTCGGTTAATCCTTCGACTCGAACCAGCTTAATATTCTCAAATCCACGTTCATCTAAACCTGCACGTATGGCCGATTCAGCATGTTCTTGATCATAGCCGATGGCGATTAAATCGGGCTTGACCATCGGTAGAATGTCATACATTGGTACAGATGGCGGGTTTCCAATCATCGCATGGTCTACCGGTTTTAGGCCTGCGACCATTCTCCTGCGCAAGTCCTGAGTAGTCACCGGTTCATGCTTGCGCATGCGCACGGTATCGTCATGCGCAATGACGACTGTAAGGTGGTCTCCCAGTGCTTTGGCTTGTTCAAGATAGTGAAGGTGACCTGCATGTAGAAGGTCGAAAACGCCGACTGCCATCACACGAACCATCGTACCCCTCCATTCATTCAAAGGCCAAAAGCCCTCATGATTTCTTCGCCTGTTAACATCGGGATGCCATGCTCTGAAGCATAGCCCCTCGCATCTTTGACACTGAGGGCACGATCCCCATCTGGTTGCAACATTTCAGCACCGATTGTACAGGGGGCTAGCCCAGCCAATCTCGCAATTGCGACAGCCAATTCTGTGTGTCCTTGTCTAGTTTCAAGCCCACCAGGTGCTTCCCTGCATAGCGGAATGTGGCCCGGTGTTCTGAACTCTTTACCAAGAGCAGCCATCGCATCTATAGCAGTGAAACCCCTCATCTCGCTTGCCAATTCCCCAAATCTTCGAGTCGTCAATGCGCGGTCGTGATCTGTAATCCCTGTGAAAGTGTCACGATGATTGAGTGAGAGGGTAAACGCACTTCTGGTATCGTACTGCAAATCATCAGTAATCAATTCACCAAGAACAGGATTTT
>JASLKT010000070.1 GCA_030747395.1 Candidatus Thalassarchaeaceae archaeon | reverse complement strand
CATCATGGCTAGCATGATTGCAATCGTCACCGGGATTGCAAGCAGCCCATACAATGGGGCTTGCGTCGATGCAGTTCCGTTTTCGTTTTCCATTTTTATTCCCTCTCTGGGTTACTGACAGCACATACGCTACGCCATCAGCGACGCCGCGACTTGAGAGGTCGTTATAACCCCTCCTCACGCGCTCGCGCGTAGGATGGGGCTCAGTGCAACGAATAGCAGTCACGCCTCAAAGTGCTCTGTGGCCTATATCTCGACGGAAATGAGAACCCTCAAGTTGCACATCTGAGAGCTTCTGATAAGCCAAATTTCTCGCTTCAGAAAGTGAAGATGCGATTCCGGTTGATGCCAATACCCGGCCACCTGTGGATACCAATTTCTCATCAATGGTTCCAGTGCCAGCATGATGAATGAAAGCGCGGCCATCTGAATCCACGTAATCAGAGAGGTCACCAGTGATGGAGCGGCCCTTCACAGGTGGGCCTGGATATCCGTCTGCTGCAAGCACCACAGTTAGTGCATGGTCGGTTGAGAAGGTCGGCATGGAATGTGCCAATCTGCCTTCGGCAACGGCAAGGAGAAGTTCATACAGATCACTGGCGATTAGTGGAACTGTAACTTGAGTTTCTGGATCTCCAAATCGAACGTTGTATTCAACCACTGAAGGAGCGCCATCTTCATCGATCATCAGACCGACATAGAGGCAGCCACGATAGGGAGTCTCCTGCGAAGAAAGATGTTCATGCATCGGTTCGACGATTTCAGAAATTGCACGTGCCCGGACCGCTTCGGTTGCGACTGGGGCGGGAGCATAAGCACCCATCCCACCAGTATTGAGACCCACATCTCCTTCTCCAACGCGCTTGTGATCTTGACTACAAGGAAGGGCTACAAATCCAGATTCATCCATCATCACGAGCATGCTCGCTTCTTCTCCAGCAAGGAATTCTTCGAGCAGAACCATGCCATCCGTTTGGATTGAGTCTCGTATGAATTCGAGAGCTTCGTCCCGGTCTTCAGTCACAACGACGCCTTTTCCGCCGGCCAATACATCTCGCTTGACAACCCAAGGTGCACCCCAGAGGTCGGCTGCTTCGTCCAAGTCTGTCTGTTCAGTGAGGTGTTGTACACCGGCTGTTGGAATGTTCAAATCAAGCATCACCTGCTTGGCGAAATCCTTGCTGCCTTCAAGCATGGCACCCGCGGCGTGTGGGCCGAAACTTGGAATCCCAACAGCGCGCAGCGCATCGGATAAACCGTTCACCAAGGGTGCTTCTGGACCAACGACAACGAGGTCGGCATCGAGAGATTGCGCCAAAGCAACTTGGCCATCAACATCTCCAGCTGAAATTGGATGGTTGGTTGCAATGGCCCCTGTTCCAGCATTGCCGGGAGCAACGTGAACTGCACTCACAGAAGAACTCTCAAGAAGGCCGATTGTCAATGCATGTTCGCGTCCACCGCCTCCGACGACGAGAACAATCCGTCCCATGCTCCTCTACGAACGGTTTCGGCTCATGAAGAGTCCCATTAGTAAGGGACTTCCTTCAGACCCACCCAATAACCAAACACATTGGTCATCCGATGGATGAGAGGTGTGAGAATCAAGAGCCAGAACATGGGCTGAATCAGGTCAGTATTCCCAACAAGTGCATCAGGGAACAATAACAATCCCATTGTAAATGTGCAAATCGCAAATGGAAGGGTATCAATCAGGGGTGATTTAGAACTTTCAGAACCTTCTCGTTTCTTACCCATTCTTCGCTTGATGAAAGAACCCAGGCTGTCACCAATCATGCAACCTAATCCTAAGAATGTGCCAACGATGAATGCTGCACCCCATTCACCTCCAATCCAAAACCAATCACTGGGGCCTGCCCAAATCAACGGATCGAGGAAAATCCCTTCATTGACAATATGATTCTCGCCAATCCAGTGTGTAAACATGCACAAAAATCCGGCGCCAATGATTGCGCCAGCCAATCCATTCCAGGTCTTACCATCGCCAAGTATTCTATTTCCGTCAGACAATCGCCTTCCACCATCGATTGGACGCGGCTCTATTCCAGTCATTTCAGGTATCCATTTTCCGCCGAGCATTGCTGCAGTATTGGCAAGGTAACCCGGCAAATATAGCCACAACACAAGCAAGGGTCCACTCCAGAAACTCATGGACAAGTCGAGGGGGGGCTCCGTGCTGAGGAATAGACTGGGCACGCTACGAGGCAAAACGGGCCGGTTTAGAATTGTGCGCACGGCGGCGCATCCTTCATGACCTCAATGCGACACCCACAGTCCATGAGAACTGGTCGCGCACTCGCTATGCTACTCGCAACATCAATGCTAATCTGCATTATTCCGATGACAAATGCTAGTTCTGCCCCTACGCACGGAGGGGCGCACAATGTTTCAGCCGATGAGACGTGGAACATGGGCTCAGAGATTGATGCTGTTGTGACTGTAGAGGCTGGAGCAACATTGACGATTGCAAACGATTACACTCTTCCCGCGGGAGCTAGTATCACTGTTGAACAGGGTGCTACACTGCGTGTAGAAGATGGATCATTGACCAGTGGCGCATTCTCTCAGGCAGTCCGCATGACGCCGAATGCACCCACCAGTTTGATGGCGAATTCAGGTATTGCCTCAGGTGCCTTTTCACTGAAAATCGTAGCCCCTACGGGTAGCGATATGTCGGGATGGTCCGTCTCATGGGATGACATTCCTGCACAGGATATGTCTGGTGACGTCCATGTAATTAATTTCTCATCTCCAAAGGATGACTTCCAACTCAATTTTTCATTGACCCCTGGTAGTTTTACCGACCTTGTCATTGACCATCTTGAAATCGTTGAAGATACAACCACAATTACACCCGCATACCTTGCCGAACCAATCAACGGACGAATGGCTGTCGAATTGGGTACATTGTTCCCACTAACCATCGAAGGTTCGGCCCATTTTGAGCAGAGTTCGGTTATCGGCGCTGTTGTTCTGATTACAGGGGCGGTGACAAGTGTTGATTCCCACTTTACGGCCAGTGGTCCACTCAATGTACAAGGAGATGTAGGTAGCCTTTCAGTTCAAGGTGGTAGCATTACAATGTCAAGCACTGATCATGATGTGAATCTGGATGGAGTAGCAAATCTTGAGTGGAACGGAACCACTGGCACAGGACACCTGATCGACAGATGGGAGCGCAACATTGCGGAACAGGAGATACACATTCCAATCGGTTCGACATGCACGGGAGATTACTCGTGCGTACACTACGAGTTAACGGGCATCGGACCGAATGATATGACGATGCAGAGAAGTAGTGACGTCGAAGGTGTGGCAGAGGTCCCCTCTCGAACCGTCGAAATCGGATACTCGGATGGAACTGTTTGGACCGAAAATGCAGCCGTTGAAATTGTGAATTTCCGAACCGCATGGAATTTGGGTTCCGGTATGGGTTCATGGAGTGATGGCGTGAGTGTACCGTTACCATGGGATGTATCAACATTTGAGATTCTACCTCACCTTGACTACCCAGTAATTTCTGTTGATACAGTGAATATCCCTGGTGAAACTGGAAATGTTGGGCGCTCGATTCCTGTAGATATCACTGTGACCAATTCTGGTTCCGAACCTGCGGCTATTTACATGCGCTGTAATGTTGCAGGAACGGACAACTACGCAGACATGACGCCGCCATACACCGCCATATTATTGGATGCAGGGGAGACTGAAACATTGGCTGCAAATTGGTCCTACCACAGTGAGGGGGAAGCCGGCTTGGATTGCTATGTCGAGGAACCCTTCCAATTCATTGATTCAACACCATTCATCAGTAAGAATGCCGCAAACAGTACTCGCGATGGTAGCGAAATTGTGACGGTGTCATGGGGTAATGCAGTATTGGATGATGACAATGCAATGATGTATATGCTCGCAGCTCTCGGTCTAACGGTTGTCATTGGATTGGCCGTGGCCATTCGACTTGCGACATCAGATATTGGTGAAGATGACCGCGAAGTCAATCACGATTCACAGGATGAAGAGCGCGTCGATCGTTTCGCCGAAATGATGGACGAAGAAGACGAAGAAGACGAAGATGATGAGTCCTAATCAGCAAGAACTGACCGGATTCAATTCTTCCCATGTGTATGTGGTGCCATCCGCAGTGTCTTGCTTCTCTTCAAATTCATAGTGACTAGATGAACTGGCCATTTCAACACCATTCTGAGATGAAGTAACCGTTAGCGTATAGCAACCATATCCTTCAGAAAGTGTATCGTCGGATTCAAACTGACTATCATCCTCGCACTGGAAGAAGAACTCGGTGTATGTTATTCCGATGTTCATTGTACCGGGTCCGCATGTATCATCATTCCAAGAACCCACGTTGTTGTCAACAGTGATTGTTGCATAATCAACGGTTTTGTCCCATCTGAAAACGCGAACTCCATATCAATTTGATAAGTCCCTTGAATTCGAGCAGGGACGGTGAGGACATCGGTGTCTGATGTCCCTTCACCGACCCATCCCTGGAATTCTACGTAATCAATGCAGGATTCGTGACCACCTGAACAGTCTTCATCCGAACTGTGTCCTGTGGCCTTCTCATCCACATCTGTTACTGTTCGAGTTAGTTCTGCAGTGGGTATATCGACGCAATCGGTAGCCTCCTCAACGTCGATGCAAACTGTGTAAGGATGGTCTTCCATGACCGGTGAACCAGAACCTGATACCGACTTAACACGTTGTGCATTCATCGAATAGAAATCAGAAATTGCTAGTGTGACGGAGCCTACATTTCCATCGAATTCTGAGTTCATTATTACATTAATTTCTCCGC
>JASLKT010000006.1 GCA_030747395.1 Candidatus Thalassarchaeaceae archaeon | reverse complement strand
ACCGTCGATTATGATGGAAGCGATTGGAACACACTGCTGATGATTACCACCGTGCTATTGGCCGGTGGCCTACTCGGCAAAGCACCCCGTATCATCTTCGAACCCGTTGGAACACGCCCCTCTCTCGTCTCCCTCGGATTTGCATTGGTGATTGGTGCCGTCGGTATGTTGCATTACTACGATGGTGCAGCTCTACTAGGCCTAGCCTTCACCATGATGGCGATTGGCGTTCATCTATTTGATCGCTCAAGGCGCCACGAAGAAGAACTGATTGTGGTCGGTGTTGTCGCTGGATTCGTCTATGCGATTCAGGTGGCCGCAGCCGGTCATGCATGGGGTGGAGAGAGTTCTCTTTACAGCAGTTATTACGACATCCTCGACGTTGATCGAACTGTTACTGGTTACCTATTCTTCACATGGTGGGTCATTTCGATTCTCACCAGCGTCATCATTGCTCTAGCCTGCCGCGGTCGCCTACAAGCAGGTGGCCATGGTTCTTGGTTCGCTGATTTACCTGAAACCGTCGAAAAGGACCACATCCCGTTGTATGTTGGATTGGCTGTTTGGATTGGTGCACACGTGTTTAGTCTGTGGCATCTATCGACTCTTGACAACCCCGACTCCATCTTCCTTGCAGAACACGTTGGCTTCTTCTGGGCCCTATTTACGGGCCTAATAGCCATGTTTGTGGCTTTCTGCTGGGCTGAACATTGGCGCACACTAGGATTGTTTTTGGGCCTCAATTGGTTCCTCTACACCTTCGGTGCATGGCAAGAGTCGGGACTGTTTGTGTTTGGAAATTCGGACGGTGCTCTTTCCTTCCTTCACGGAAGTTTGGGCACATTGTCTTGGTTTGCCATCTTCTTTTGGCTAAACGCTGGAGTTCTTTATTATGGATTCACTGGCCGTCTAATGCGTGGCCCTGAGCGCCGAAACCCTGGACAAGCACGTCTGTGGTGGGGCCAACATTGGTATGGGATTACCATCGCTAGTGCACTATTGACAGCATTTGTCGTCCGTGTAATGTGGAACGTGATTCCTGCAATGAACGCTGCAGGAACCGGTGAATGGGACATGACAGGTGGTTCTGACCCATGGTACATGAAGCGAGCCATCGATTACATCCTTGCACAGAACAGCCATTTCGTCATCGATATGGATCGAGCCTATCCGGTTGGTTCCATCAACCCTCGTCCTCCCTTGTTCAGTTGGACATTGGCTTTGGGCGGCAGTCTACTTGATCCGTTCCTTGAAGGCGATGTTCACGATGCAGCTTGGTGGTCCATTGCTGGAATGCCTGCTGTATACGGTGCATTGACTGTATTGCCGATTGCTGCAACCTGCAAGCGATTCTTCGGAACCGGTGCTGGTGCAATTGGCGCTTGGCTCATGGCACTCATGCCTGGTCACGTTAGCCACAGCACATTCGCTCTGGCGGACCACGACGCTTTCGTGATTCTGTTCATGTCGTTAGGATTTTATTTCTGGCTCTGTGCTGTCGATTCGATTGGCAGTGACAAGTTGCTCGAAGATTCTGATTGGAATCCATTGCACATGGTTGCTGGAATCAAGGCTGCATTCAAACAACACCCTGCTGCAATGGCTCAAGCGCTATTGGCTGGTGTCTCGTTTGCAACAGTTGCACTCGGATGGAAAGGATTCGTCTATGGTCTGGCCATCATCTATGCTGCATTCTTCATGCAGACCGCACTCAACTTGCTGCGTCGTAGAGACAGCATGCCGTTGACCGCAGCCATCACAGTGATGATGTTCACAACCTTCCTGTTGCCATTACCATTCTACGGCAACATGCAATTGAACCTGATTTGGGACGCTAGCGGTTTCCAGCCACTGTTCTACATTGTCGGATTTACAGTGATCAATGGCTGGATTGTTACGGCCTTCCGAGACAAGCCATGGCTGATGGTCATCATCATGGGTTCTGCGATTACAACTGCCCTTTTGGGGACACTGTATATCTTGCAACTTCTCGACATCTCAAATGGATGGGACGTCCTCACCACCGGTGGGTTCTACTTCTCCAAGAACAAGGTGTTCGGCACTATTGCTGAGGCACAGGCACCGAGTCGTGGACAATTGTTCGCAAACTTCGGCCCCCTCGTCTTCATGCTCGCAGTATGGATGGGTTTCGTCTCACTGTGGCGCGGATTCCGCACCCGTAAGCAAACTCACATGGTTTTGGCCATGTGGATTCTCTTGGCATCATACATGGCATGGTCCGCTGGCCGATTCATGTTCAACGCAACACCTGTGATGGCCATCATGGGTTCAGCAGCAATTGTCGGGCTTTGGAGATTTAGCGGCGCCAAGGAATACACAAAGACACGGCGACGTATGGGTGTGAGTGGATCTGCCGCGCGGTTCCAGTCAACTTATCGCGCAGGTCGCAAACATCCAGGTGTTCCTGCAATTGGTCTTGTATTGCTTCTGCTATTCAGTCAGCATGCGATATATGGAATCGATTCAGGTATTCCCCGTGGTGAAGTTGGCGAGAAGCAAGTGGATGACGCCATTCATGATTTGATGCCCGATGTTCTCCGTGCTGAACTCTTTGGCTGGTCGGTCTTCGATGGCTCACCATACGAAGACTATGGAATGGATGAAGAAGAAACTCCCACCTGTCAAGGTGAATGTTGGTACATGGGGACGTTTGGACCTGGTTTCAACGGCCGTTCGTGGAACGAAGCATATGATTGGCTACAGGCCCAAGATTCAGACGAGTCGTTTTCAGAACGACCTGCATTCGTTTCATGGTGGGATTATGGATTCCAAGCACTTGCTCAGGGTCAACATCCCACTGTAGCAGACAACTTCCAGTCAGGCATTCCAGCTGCGGGTAACATGTTGCTCGCTGGTGGCGAGGAAGATACAATTGCGCTCTTCATCGTAACCCTTGCAGAGGGCGATATGCGCCAAGAGTTCAATGATGATCAAGGAACAATGGATGATGAACAGTTCACGCGTGCTTTCGCTCAAACAATGCAGCAACATTTCAATTCTGCAACGCAATCCAGTGCGACATGGGATGAATGGGTTTCAGTCAACACGATGTCTGATAGCCAAGGTGTACGAGAACATGCTTTCACCATCATCGGTGCAGGTGACGATGTCATGCTGGCAGAAGGCACAGTCATGAACGCAGATGGAACTCGTTCTGAATCGACATTGTATCGCCTCTACGAAGACCGCGAGCAGATTGGCGAGTATACTGACATGGGTATGGCCATCTATGACTTCGATCAAAATGGAAAGGTCGATTGGATGGACAACTGTCCAGCAGATGATGAATATGTAATCGATGATAACGGCAATTCACCTGGTGACGATAACTACGATTCCACGAGTGCATTCTCTTGCGAATCATCTCACTACATCATCGGTGATTACTGGTATACCAGTGACCTTTACGATGATTTCAACGATGTTTCCACATCTCTGCACCGACAGAATGCTCGATATGCAATTGCTCGTGACTTGCTCACCCATGTGTTCAGCCTCGATGAGATGGTTGATTTGTATCATGATTTGACATCGCTTGAGTATGAAGTCGCATCTTACGACGGTGGTCCCGGTGAAACGGTCACACGCAACAACGACATTCGATACTTTGCTGTGGACAATCGATTGTATCCAATTGGTGGTTATCAGTATGCTGAGAGTGGGATGCATCGCGGAAACCCAACGGGAATTTTCTATGCACCAACCACACTGAGTGGCCTCGATCCAGAGGACTACATCGAATCTGTGTACATCACACAACGTGGCGATCGCCCTGAACAAGAGATGACTGGACCAGAGTTTGAAACGGCTTACATGGCTGACTTACTCGCCGGCCAATCAGGAAGTGGTGGCGACGTCATTCAATTGGTGGACGTTCGTGTCGACCAGCAACCTGCATTCTTTGAAACCATGATTGCTCGTGCTTACGTTGGCTACGGAACTCCACAATTGGGCCTTGAGCCAGAACGTGGCCATGGTCAACCCAAGCAGCATTTCAGTCAATATTCGTATGGAACTCCAGACACCCCATTGATGTGGGCCTTCCCATTGCCTGGTGCAATGATGAATCACTTTGTGTTGGCAAACTGGTATGATGCAAATGAAGACAATGAACAGGCTATTTCGTTAGCAAATACTGGTGTCAAGGTCCTCAAGTATTACTCGGGTGCAACCCTAGAGGGTGATGTCGTTCTCGGCGAAATCGGTGCAGTGCCGAACGCCAAGTTGCTCATTGAGCGTGACGCATTCAGTGGCGAAGATCCTACAGATACCGATGCTCGAACCTATTGGATTCCAATTGGGACATCTCAAGCGGATGATGAAGGACATTACAGCCTCACTGTGCCAAGCGGCCGCATCCGTGTGACTGCATTCATGGGCGAATCTGATCTGGTATCTGCACGAGATCAAATGGCAAATGCAGAACAACAGGAAGCTCAAGGTTGGGCTGTTGATTTGATCACAGATGATAACGATGACCGAAATATCAATCCGATTACTGGCATTCTTGCGAATGTATCTGGTTCAACCTGGTTGGGAGAATCTAGCATCAATGTGACCGGTGACCAAGGACATTCGAACGGTGCATCAGTTCTCAATCTAGATATCAACGTTGCAGCATCCGGTGCAACAGGTACCATCGAATGGCAAGGTGAAGCCGATTTCGGTGGAGAACCACTTGCGAACATGGATCTCCGCATCTCAAACATTTGGGATGACACACGCCAAGATGCCTACTACATCACGACTTCAGATGGTGAAATCGAAGGCGAACGTGAGTATGGACCAGGCGCTGTCGGTGAGGTGACCTTCACTGGACCCGGTTCAATGATTACTGAATCCGGTGTTGTAACAGCCACTGATTTCACAGGTAATTACACGCGCAGTATCATGCACAATCATTCCTACTCAGGCACAGGGGATCTCTTGGGCCGTGGGATATTTGTTGGGAGCATCGAGAATGTAGATGCACAAGCTTGTCTGAACGGTTCAATGCCTGATGATGCTTCGTATTGTCTTGAAGATGCAAACGTGACTGACACGTTCTTCATCGATGGATTGGTTGAAGGGGTCGAAGGCCGCTTCACTTCGAATGGCACATCATTCTTCACGACGCCAATGTACAGAGAAACCATCATTGGTTCAGGTACATTTGTCGTAGATTCATCGGACACATCATTGTCAACATACGGTACCATCAATGGTACTGGAACGTTCCAAGGAACGGGGCAATTCAGTGGTGACATGGTCAAGCCTGGTTCATTCCATCTTGTGGATGCGATTCCTGGGACCTACCACGTAGCCGTTCTATTCGACAACGGTGAAGAATCGGTTTTGCCGATGCCACTTATCGTCCCACTTACTCGGAATAGCCCTGAAGCGAAGAATATCCAACTATCACTACCTGGTACTTGGATTCAAGGAACAGCTAGCACATTGTCGATGGATGAAGGCGGAGGTGACATCGTCACCGGTCGTTTGAAACTCGTTATCTCTGATGACATGGATGCAAATGTCACAGAACCCTGTGGTGAAATCGCATGGGCACCCTGTTGGTTTGAAACAGATGAAAATGGTACCTTTGGTGTTGGACCTGTTCTTGAAGGCGAATATGTTGTGACGATGGACGGCGATTCGGATGGGTTCGATGAATACCGTTCGGCCCCAATTTCGGTCACCCCAGATACCGCTGGAAATGTCACTCCAAATGATATCGATAAGATTCCACCGATGTTTGACATTGAGTTCCTATTGTTAGATCACGAGAACCAGCCTGTTGAGAATCAGAACCTTTCGTTCTCAAATCAATTTACTCCGTTTGAGATTGATGCACGCGACAACGGCAATGGTTCGTATAACATTGAATTGCCTCGCGATACATGGGTTGTCGAGGGTATCCTCGATGAGGAATACATCCTCTATGAAGAAATTGATTTGCAAGAGAACATCACGGGTCTCGTATTGCAATATGTTGAATCTGCGTGGGTCAACGGTTCGGTCATGTATGATTTGAGCGACAAGCCAAATGAGGAACCACAACCCTACAACAACCAGATGGTCAACATCCAGTGGGGCGGTAGTATTACTGAAGACACAATGACAGATGCGAATGGTTCGTTCGGATTCCAGATTCCAGTTGGTGCAGAAGTGAACTTGACCGTACACGTTGTGGTTGGAAACTTACTGGTTGGGAAGCACTTCACTGTTCCAAGCGATGGAATCGATTTCTCTGGAGAGGAGGATTCGTTGTATCCGCAGAACGGCATCGGTGCCGCAGGCGACATATTCCTGTATGAGCCTGGCAATCCCTACACCCAAAATGTCCCCGGATTTGGTGACTATCCATTCATGTTGGAGGCCTACGATAATTCGACAGGCGTCACATGGCAATGGCCTGTCGACACTTCACAGGGTCGATTCAATGCCTTTGTATTGATGGGTAGTGGCAATGAAACTAGAGAATGGACTCTCAGCATTAACAATGAGGCTCTCAATGTTGAACCACTCACCTATGCACCAACCCCTGAAGGCAATGCAACACTGCAACTCATCGCAAACCCCGCATATATCATCACGAATATCACGACATTCATCGATCATTCAAGTGATGGGAACCTTACCAACGGCACAGCTCAACCTGTAGATTTCCGTTTGATTCCATACACAGCATTTGATGATTCATTGAATATCAACATCAGCGCATCGCAGATTTGTGATGCGGGCGTGACTCGAAACTGCTGGGACAATGGAACGATTGAACTTGAACTACGTGTTGGCAAGTGGGTTTTCGAAACAGATGCAAAGGATGCACGTGACGAGAACACGACAGATTTCAACACATTGCTATCCAACACGGGTGGTTTGATTGACGTCGCAATTGGTTCAGAGGGCATAGAAGTCGAATTGGGCTTCCTACCTGAATGGCACACATCGATTACGCTACGAAACGAATCGGGTGGTACAATGGCCAATTGGACCGTGTACTTTGAGAATGCTGAAGATGGAAGTGAAACATTCACTATCGATACAGATGCCAATGGAACGATTGTTGAATATTTACCTGAGGCTGATTGGCTGGTCCACATTATCGACTTCATCGACGATGACGGAGATGATACGAATGACGATCCATTGCAGACCTTCCGCGGTACTTTGAGCGTTGATTCATCGACCCCTGGCACAAATATTGAGTGGCAATCTGTTGAAGCTGCTCAGTTCAACCTGACATTGGTTGAGGGTGGCAGCGGTGAATTGTTGAGCGGCTTTACAGTCACAGCAATCAGCGACGATGGTCTTGGAGAATTCACCCTAGGGCCTAGCGATGAATCGGGAGTTATCGATAGTTCATTGATGCAGGGCTCTTGGACATTGAGTTTGAATCGTACGGATGGAAATATGCGATGGATTCTAGACAATACAACGATGAGTTTTGTCTCAGGTTCTGGAAACCCTGACACCAATCTAACACTGAATAAGTGGGTTGAGATTGCCGGGAATCTATTCCGTGACATCAACGATGATGATACATGGAGTTATGCTGAAGGTATCGTAGATGCCAACGTGACTGTTAGCAGCGCAACCTTTGGACCAGTGGACCTCACATCCGACATATTGGGCACATGGAGAATTTTTGTTCCAGTGAACGACACGTATGACGTGCTTGCCACTAAGGATGGATACAGCAATGGATCCGTGTCAATGGATGTTGATTATACTGCCAATACATCTGATATTGAAATGATGGCCGGAATGGTCACCGTGGGTGGAGAGATTTCTCACGTGCTACCTTCTGAATGGAGTATCATTGCTGATGAAATCACCCTCGCTTTGATTCCAGAGTCCGGACTATCCTTTGCAGAATTGACACCCACCAAGGTGTTGGATAACGGTTCATGGGATGGTACCTGGACTGCAGATGTGGATCCTGGAAATTGGATTCTTTACGCCACCTATGATGGTGATGAGGGACAATTTGCTGCAATGGAACTTGTTGAGGCGGCCGTTGCCGTAGGTGGTGAAGCAGATGCCATGCTTTCGACAGCTAGTATCCTACACGTGACCACCAAGTGGAACAATTACGATGGTGTTGAACATACACTCGGCGATAGTGCTCTAATCGATAGTGGCGACAACCTCGTCTTCGCAAGCGGTTTAGCATATAGTTGGAATCAAACTGTCGATATGGATGGTGAAATTTCACTTCTCCTACCGGCTGGAGACTACAGTATCAGTGGCACATTCGTAACCACTGAATATGGAGTTGAGATGACCTACAATGGTGGAAAGAGTGCCGAGGTTGTGGGCGGTGGTGTGGAATCTCCTGAGCAACAAGTTGTGTTTAACCGTGCTGAAGATCATTCGGTATCGTTCACAGTTGGCGATAATCACACATCCATTCAGCAGTCTGAAGAGGATGGTGATGAATTCACAATCATCAACAATGACGCTGAAGATGGTGATGAATACACAGTTGGTTACATCAACATGCAAGTCAACTACGAGGGTAATATGGCTCAAGATTCCTATATCCTCACCGTTGAAATGAATGGTGGAGATGCATCATACTGGACCGTAGAGGTATGGGATGGAGATGACAACCCAACCAACACTCCGTCTGATGCATTGTGTGTGGATCCAGAAGACTACACAGATACAGATGTGGAAAATCATGCTAACAACAACAGTGAATACGACCTAGGCGAAGAATTCGAGGATTCAAACTCCAATGGTGAGTGGGATGCTGGAATTTTGACCAACTGCTGGTCACCCACTCGTGGGTATGAATTTGGTCTGAATGCGTCAATGTCTGATGATATTCGGCTTCGAGTTACACCAGCAAACGAAAGTATTGCTGAATCATATGATGAAGGCCATTCAATGCTTGTCAAGATGACAGGCGCCAATAGCGGGCCAATCAGTGAATATGAACTCAAGATTTTCGTACCGCAGTCATATGGCTTGGAAGTAGAAGACCCACTCCCGAATGAAAATGAAGATGGCGACGTAATTATCGGGGTCCAAGCTGGCAATGACGTAACATATTCGTTCTTCTTTGAGAATTCGGGTAATGGAGATGACACATACAGTTTCTCGATTTCAGAGTTGCCCGAAGCCTTGACGCCTTTGTGGAGTGTCACTGGTGCATCCGTCATCCCTAACTTGGGTCCGCGTAGCAACCAAGCATATTCGGTGACCATACATGTGTCCGAAGTTTGGTTTGGCGATGTAGAGCCGTTCCCGGTTACGATTACCATTACCAGTGAGGATAACACTACTTCAGAAACAGTGACTCTGAACATCAAGACCGCGTTACCAATCCTTGAGATTGTGGAAGACGATTACGGCGCACTTGGTTTGTCACAGGGCGGGTTTGCTGCATTGGGTCAAACCAATCAGTTCTACGTGAATGTAGAGAACAGTGGTGACGTAGATGCCTATGATATCCAAGTTGAGGTCCTCGATGAATCTGGCGATGTCGTCGGTTCTCAAACATTGGATGTGCCGATGGATCAAACAACAACATACACGATAGATATTGCACCGGTCGACGAAATTGGAACAGTCGATTACACAATGCGAATCAATACAACTGGACTTGAACTGGAAAATCCGTTGCCGACTGAGGAGATGATGAAGATTAACTATCAGCCTGAGGTGTCGACCAAGGCAAACAATTGGCTTGGCCTTGTTGTAGGCCTCATCATTGCTGGTCTCATCGGTTTGTTCTGGAAGTTTAGTGGACGTCGAGGATCACAAGCATTCTGATCATCAACAGTGAACGGGGCACGCCCCAACATTGCGCTAAACCAGCGACAGCCATACACAGGCCTGCGAAGGGGCCATGAACCCTCAGGTCGCCCCTACGGGGCGAAGAAGATGCCACAGGGACCATACCGCCATCTCGAATACCTCCCTGAACCAGAGGATCCACGGATGCTTACCGCCATCGATCCAGATGCGCCAGGGTATCCTCCCGAGGCATATGGCGCATCCATCGAGCAGGCCGAAGCATGGCGGCAAGCCACAAATGAAAATCTCCGTCGAGCCACACCTCGGCCGTGGGGTATCACGGCTGCACTCTGCATTGTTGCAGCGTTATTGCTAACCTACCCTCAGTTTTCCTCTTATTTCGTCGGTGCTCTAACACCCAATTCGAATTGGGCTTACGAAGATACCAACATCTACACCCTCCAAGATGACCTTGGGCTCACTGGCAATGGTGTATTGGTATGCATTGTAGATACGGGGATTGAAGTGACCCATCCCGACTTAGCGAATGCCAATCTCGTACGCTATCGGGATTTTGTTGGCGGTGATGATCAGACCATACAAGATCGCGGTGAAGATCGTCACGGGACAATGATGGCTGGGATATTAGTGGCCGATGGTGAATATCGGGGTGCCGCACCGAATGTCGGACTTGTCGTAGCCGTTGCTCTAAATTCAGAGGGTTCTACCGAATCGGAATCAACGGTTGCAGATGCAATCGAATGGTGCTGGAATGATATGGAGGTAGACATCATTTCTCTTTCATTGGGTGGTGATCCCGATCCTGAAAACCCACTTGGTTCGATGACAGCAGACGCGGTTTCCGATGCACTTGACCATGGCGTGTTCGTAGTGGCAGCAGCTGGAAATTCAGGGGGTGCTGGAACCGAAATCACCGACGTTTCTATTCCAGCCAATGTTGATGGCGTCATCGCTGTTGGCGCCGTGAATCGTGATGGGACACTTTGGGAGCGAACTGCGACGGGTTCAGAAACAGAAGGAAGCGAAGGTGATGCGCGAGTTGAACCAAATCAAAAACCCGAAGTAACAGCCCCTGGGGTGGGAATCATTTCAACATCAGACCCTAGTTTAGCGATTCCATATTCTGCGAGTTCTGGAACGAGTGATTCTACAGTATTCGTCACAGGGGCTCTCGCACTGATTCTCGAGCGGCATGGTGACGCTCTTTCTATTGGAAACACACCCAGGAGCGGGATCGATTTGGTGAAACAGGCACTCGCAAACTCCTGCCAAACCCACCCACTCCAAGGCGAGGAACACCATCCTCGCTGGGGCTATGGAACCCTCGATGCGTTGGCATGGGAGAGGGAAGTGGCTGATTTAATCGCCCAAAATAGTGATACTTAAGATTGAATATGATACGAATTATTGATACTTTTATTTGAAATTGATATTTTAATAGAGAAAAACGTGCTGCCGCGGCGTCGTGACTGTTATAGCCTTTGCAACTGTCGCAGACTTGTAACTTGGAGTGATACCCATGGAAGAGACACATCGAAACAAGAGTTTGCTATTATCGTTCTTGATGCTCACCAGCGTCATGATAGGACTCGTTGGTCTAATGCCAACAGCCCTAGCAACGAACGAGACATCGAATGGAACGATTTCAGGTACTGAGGTTTGGTCTGGTTCCCACACGTTGACGGGTAGCGTCATCGTTGCGACGGGCGCCAATCTGATTGTACAACCTGGAACAACCGTCACCATGCCGAATGGAACCTATCTAGACGTCCGTGGTGGACTGTGTGCCGGCGATGTTGCTTGTGGTGCCAATGGTATGGCTAGCAATAGTTCCAGAATCACATTCAATTGGCAAGATCCAGCCAATGCATCAGCGATTGGAAGTTGTTACGGGATTTTCAGCGGCAATCACTACAATCGGGACCCCTCTTGTAACGAAGGTATTCTTCTTCGTAGTACTGTGGACATCGGTGCCACCAAATTGAACCATGTTTCGATTACCAACGCATACGGAATGCCAAGGTGGGTTTCAGAAATATCTGAAGTTCGTTACGGTGCTCTAGTCGCTGAGGGTGCAAGCCCGACAATGACCGGTTTGAAATTTGAAGGTGTCAATACAACAAGTCTGCTAATCCTCGACTTAGCCCGCCCCGATATCGTTGGTGGGGAATTTACTGTGGGTGATGACGAAACATCACTCGTCGGTTCGGCAATACAGGCCTATGGTGCAGGCAGTGCCATTCAGCCGTTATCAATTATCGCTCCAGTGTTCACTGGCACCGCCAACGGTTGCGGTCAAAATGACGATGGCCGTCACGTACTTTGGGTGGAGGAGTCCTACGTGGATATCCAAAATGCAGTTATTGCCAGTGGCGATTATGGGATTCGGCTAGACGATTCAGCAGGCACAGTCACCTCATCTACGATAGATACAACTTGCAACGGCATCGACGTCAACAGCAAGAAGACATCTGGAAACAATGTCGCTTACAAGTTGACTGTTGCAAATAACAAAATTACAACTGACGAAAAGAGTCCACTGACAGCATTCAACTTTGCATGGGTGGATTTCAACAACAACGACATCGATGGCGCATCTGATGGTTCAGGAGTGCAAATTTCCAAGAGCCAAGTGAATATCAATGGCGGTAAGATCGGTCCTATTGGTGGATGGAACGGCATTTGGTCAATCGGTGAGAGTGACGTGCGTGTAGAGAATGTAACCATCGAAGACACCGCCAAAGAGCCCATCATCGCGGGTGAATATCACTTTGGAGACAGTGGTTGGTCAGTGCCAGCTCCGTCTGAAAATCGAATGTATGTTGCCAATTCCATCATTGATAGTAGTGGTGGCGAGTGTACCGGTCAGAAATCATGGGGTGGCGATTTCCCCTGTCCAGCCGTTCATGCCTTCCGGTCATCATTGACCTTGCTCAACAATGACATCAGCATTGGAGGCGAGGGTGATGGCATTCGGGCTGTGGGGGCAATCCTCGACGTTCGAGATAACACCATCAATTCAACCGGAACAGGTGCCAGTATCAAGCACCACAACACAGGTTATGCGGGTGATCCACAGTTTGGAACACTCGCATTCTTCTCAAGGAACACTTGGTCAGGTGTCGGTCAGACATACAATGTGACAAAGAGCAGTGTCACAGTTCAATCCGAGAATATTCCAATTCCCAGCCAAGCGGCAAATACGAGCAACCCCGTGAACCTCGCATGGCCTGACGTTGAAGCGGCTGCATGGACCAATTGGGAAACGCAAGTGCTAGTGCCTACCTCCAGTGTATGGCCGCCACAAAATTTCCCGTTGGCTCTGGAAATGACCAACAATTCCACCGTATTCACTTATTCAAATCTGACAGGATTAGATACATCGAACATCTACATTGACACCTCTCCAATTAAGTGGGCCGTTCAAATTCGAAAGGCTGAGATTGTCAAGTTCCGCACCATCGTTGAAGGTGTTCGTGTCGGTGGCTCTACCGTATTGATTGAAGATAGCCATGGTGAAGACTTGTACAGTGTAACTACAGACAGTCAAGGTTGGACTCCTGAAGTGTCTCTCGCGAGTGATTTCCATCTCGATATGACGGGTGGAGGTCCTGGTGGCATCAATCCTGACCGCTATGCGGATGATGAAGGAGAGAATTCATGCAGTGATGGTATGGATAACGATGGCGATCTCATCTACGATGCCGATGACCCTGATTGTCAAGCAGGCCCAAACAGCCGAGAATTGTCCCTTTACTACGTGTCCGCCTACAAGTTTGGCAAGGGATACAAGAAATACAGTCTCACGATGACCAGTCAAACCGGCGTACTGACTGAAATTGTCTCTCTGGAAAACCTTGCACCCAGTTTGACCGTCAGCCAAAACGACGGGCATTCCTTCAAGCGTTCTGTTAACTTCACAGGAACATCTCACGATGGCCAATGGGCTGGAATCTACGCTTCAGATGAATTGGCTCGTTGGGACCAGCAGGGTGCTGTTGAACAAGTTCAGGTCAAGGACCCCTTTACAAGCGATTGGATTGACATGAGATTGGCCGTCGATGACAGCAATTCTGACGGCGAAGTCACATACAACAACCATCCATTCAGTCACTGGTACTTCGAATTCGATATGAGTGATCAACCCGAAGGAGATTACACCTTCGAATTCCGTGCATTTGATGGTGTGACCGAATCTCAAATTATCACGAGAACCATCAAACTGAACACGGAACCACCAATCGTCTGGGTTGATGGTCCTGCTTCCGGCACCAACATCGATGATGGAATCGTGCATTTCACAGGTCGGGCTTCCGATGCGTACAGTGGAATTTTCGGTAGTGATATCCAGCGAATTTGGTTCGAAGTTGATGGTCCGAATAATTACTACAATTTGTTTGACAAACCAGGTGGGACTGCTTGGTCGGCTGATTGGACTGTTGGACACCTACCTTCTGGGACATACACAGTCAAGGTTTGGGCAAGTGATTCCGCATTCTGCACAAACAGTCCTGACGAATGCACGCCAGTTGAGTTGACCCTCGAGGTCGACAACGACAATGCAATCCCCGTGGTTCAACTGCTAACACCATTCGATTTGCAGACGATTACTGCCAGCGAGGATACACTTCTGAGTGGTGTCGCGCGTGATACGGATGGCACTGTAACGAAGGTCGAAATTGTCATCAAAGATCCCCAAGCAGGTTTCCTTGAAATGCCCGAGGGTTCACATTCATTGGTCACAGATATCATGGCAAACGGTGGATGGGCAACAACATGGGACACGACATCATTGGTTCACAATTATCACTACATCGTTGAAGTTCGCTCCTTTGATGGGTTCGAATACAGCGAGGCTGCATCGATTGAAATTATCATTGACAACCCCCCTAATCAGGACAACACCCGGCCCGCATTCAATTCAACAGCATGGCCCGATTCGGTAACAATTTTCTGTGAAGAAACAGGCTCATCACAAAACCGATGTGGTTCAGGATATTCGATTGACCTCACCCAATATTTCTCAGACGTTGATATGGGTGACAGTTTGACTTACTACGTGCTGGATCAGCAGGACAAGTATGAGGATGATTACCATGCGGAAGTCATCACCATCGGAAGTTCAGGAATCGCCAATTACAACCCATTATCAATGTCGTTTTACGCCCCTGATATGGCAGATTGGTCCTTGGAGAGTGTCATTTTCCAAGTAATCGACACTGCAGGAAGTACCATTTCCTCTGACCCCATTGATTTCGATGTGGTGGGTGTATCCTTTACTTCAGAATGTGCAGGTCTCATGGTAGATGGCAACTTCGTTGCAGGCTGCCCTGGTGAAATTGGAAAGACAGACATTTTGGTTTACAGTGGTCACGGACGACCGACTGTCAATGTCATTGGAGAAACCTCAGCTGGCCTACGGCTTGGAAGCACTGCGGTTGGAGAAGATGGAACATGGACGATGGAAATTGGTGCAAATCGCCTAGAAAAAGGCGACAATACAATTGTCTTTGAATACGGTAATATCGGACAGCCATTGAATTCTGATTCACAAATTACCGTTGAAGGCGGTGCCGATGAAGGCACAGGCATTTTCATGTTGATTCTGATGGCGGTTGGTGCACTGATTGTCCTTGGAGTACTGGGTGCAGTATTCGTCTTCTTCTTCGTTGAATTTGAAGATGAGTATGAGGACGATCTTGAAGCGGTTGCCACAGAAGAAGTGGACCCTTATGCATGGGGGAAGCAGAACCAACAGGAAGCTGCTGAACCTGTGGCGGCAACCACTGCCGAACCTGTGGCCGCAGCCGCACCAGCTGCCGTCTCTGGTTATCCAGGTTGGAAGTGGGACGCGGAGCAAAACAAGTGGATTCCGGACAATCAGTGATGCGAGAATACACCCGACTTGATCATTGGGTCAGGTGGGGTGTGCTCGCGTCACTATCAAAAGGGGATAAGTCAAGATTACAATGGAGTGGGCAATATGAGTCATCCCCGACCTGGTGTTCAAGAGCGAATTATGCTCCATCTACGCGATTATACAGATTACACTGATTCCGTCGAGGTCCCTTTCGCTCTTTCACAGATGGGAATCGCAAATGCAGTTGCAATTGCGCGTAGTAATGTCCCTCGTGCAATTGCTGGTTTGAAAGATGCAAATCATTTGATTGAGCGTCAAGCGCATGTTGCCGGTGTGAGTCGAAAACGCAAGGCGTATTTTTTGACCGATTCTGGCATGGTTCAAGCAGAAGAAACTTGGAAGCGCCTTTCAGAACATCCCGTTCGCCTCGTTGACAAGGAAGGAGCATCACACACGACCACATTGTCAGGTTCAATCGACATTGCAACCTTCCCACTTCGGGCAGTCGACGTTCTCCGTTACATGGATGACAACGGCATGTTGGATTTGCGCACACTCAATGAGGAATTGATTCAGCGAGATTTGGATAAACACGTCGAAAAACAACTTGTGACCTCATTGGGTGATCTGCCACGTACTCGGGCTTTCTTTGGCCGAGAAACTGAACTTGAAAATGTCTGCGCACTTCTCGATGCACGTTCATCGTGTTTACTCGTCCCTGGGATTGCTGGAATAGGTAAAACCGCACTTGCCGGCAAGGTCATTGAACAATACACACATCGTCGGAATTTACTCTATCACCGTTGTCAAGATTGGGAGGGGAGTCGCGCTTTCCTTGAGGCGTGTGCTGAATGGCTGTCCACCATTGGCGATGATGATTTATCCGATTATATCCATGCTACAGCGGTCCCTCAACCATCTGTCGCAGTGAATTTAATTGTTGGAGCTCTTGAAGAAATTCCATCACTCATTGTGATTGATGATTTACACAAAGTGAACGACGATGCCCTATTCGCTATCATTCGAGGGTTATCTCAACGAATGGGCGATGTTCAGGAATGTGGTCTCGTGATGTTCAGTCGATCATTCCGTGCAGTCGTTCCATTGAAGGATGCTGAAGGTAACATTTCTGCACTGGTTTTACCATTGGAGGGATTGGATCAATCTGCGAGTCGAAATCTGTTAACGACAATGCCTGATATCGATATGTCTGCTTTCCTCCACATTTACACCCTTTCACGAGGCCATCCTTTGATTTTGCAACTCATCAATCGAGGTTCTGTGGGTTCGACCTTCCACGACACACTGGAAACCTTCGTCGACGAGGAAATTTTCAGTCGCTTATCCGGGGCTGAGAAGCGTGTCCTTGGAGCCATCGCCATCTATCGAGAACCAATGCCCCTAGAAGCACTTTCAAATCATGAAATTGAAACAGATTTGCTTGGTGACTTGGTGGAGAAAGGATTGGCAAGGCAAGTCGATAGTGAAAATTACGATGTGCACGATCTGGTGAGGGAATTCTTGCTCAGGACATTTGATTCAGTGATTGCTACGGCATTGCATGCAGCGGCATGTGCTTGGTATCGTAAGCGGCCAGATTCGCCTGAACAGCAGTTGGAATACATCTACCATCTCGTGAATTCGGGTGATACCGATTCTCTTGGCGATGTGCTTGAGAAATCTGGGCGCTCATTGATTCGGAGTGGGCACATGGAATTGCTCCCACTCCTTTTGGGACTTGATGAAACTCAATTCAAAACACAAACATGGGCCATGATTCTTGAGATGCGTGGTGACATTCTATCTTTGCAAGGTCGCTGGGATGATGCTGAATCTGAATACGAAACCGCCCTTCCATTAGTGTTGAATCCACCTGATGTATCACTTGAAATACAGGGGCGATTACTATCGAGTAAAGCAGATTTAGCCGTTCAACGAGGTGAACCTGATTCTGCCTTGGAACTACATAGTCAGGCCCTACAATTGTTCATCGACACTGGTGATGCAAAGGGGGCTGCACGAACATACGCCAACATGGGTTACATCTTCCGACATCGAAAGGATACGAAGCGGGCACTCGAAGTCTATGGCAACGTTGAGGAATTACTCGAAGCAGAAGATGATCCTGAATTGGTCGAGGTTCGCATCAAGTTGGCCTCAGCCTTGCTTGAAATGGGCGAAATTGATCGCGCGCGCGAGCATGCATTGACCTCTTATGAGGAGACAGAGAATTCAGAACACATTGGCCTCCACGCCCGTTCGCGAGCAGTACTCGGGCGATTTTATGCCCGAACTGGCGACCCCGATCTTGCCCTTCACCATTATTCGGAGGCCCTAGAACAAATGGCCGAAGAAACAGATCAAAGAAGTGCAGTTGATATCACCATTCTCCTTGGAGAGGCCCTTTCAGATGCTGGCCGCTCAGAGGAGGCGGTCGAACACTATCTCGATGGTTTAGCCATGGCCGAGGCCAATGATTTCCGACCATTAATTGGCGAATTGCTGGCACGTTTGGGCGAGGCAGCACCTGAAAAGTCAGAGCGTATGAATTACCTGCAACGCGCGCTGACAGTTTTCCGTGAATTGGGTGCTGGGGCACGTATGCGAGAAGTACAGGGGCAGATGCACCGTGCCATCATGGGCAATCATTAGAATCCTGGCTGTTCAACTTGTATGGTCACATTTCCAGAATCCAAAACAACCCAGATCGTTTCGACTCCTATGAGTTTGACAATACCTGAGTGTGTGGTGGCAGCAGCACCTGAAATTGGCTGGCTTGTTCGATACATTTCCTCTCCATCAGATAAATGAACAGCATCATCTGTCAACCACATTTCAAGATTTAATCCTGTGGCAGATGAAAGGTACAGTTCTACGGGTTCTGCATAGCGGGCATCTCCATCCATTCGTGCAGCCTCATCGGCTCTCTCAACAGCAGCACTGACGGCAAGGAGATTTTCTTCCAGCGCTTCTTCGGTCCATCTGTCTTGAGTTGAAACTTCCAATCCCCACACCCAAATGGAAAAGGATGAGAGGAACATGAGTCCAAGAAGAAAAGTGAACACATAACCAATTTCTGTGGCTGCCGCTGAATCATCATCGACAAATTTCCGTGTCATTATGCTGTCCCCCCAATATTGGTTTGACTTGTCAGACTAGCAACTTGCAGATTGAAAAGCACAGATTCCCCCCCTGCATGGTAGACAACTTCAGGCATTGTAGGGGATGTTTGTACCCAACCAACATAATCATTCAGCATCTCCAATTGACCAGGGAAGGCCAACCAATCTGACGAATATTCAACTTCTGCTGAACTTTCAGCCGCAATTGCAACCGCATAAGGTCCATCCCATCCACGGCGGACTTGATGGGCATCGATTGTCGCTACCTGCTCACGAACATCGAGTGTGAGTGTGAGTTCAATTTGAGCAGACCCACCCACTGAATCCATGGTTGGCATTGCAACTGGAACCGTGGCTGCAAGCCGAGGGCCAGGACCTTCACGAGAAGGTGGTGGAATGAGGACATCAGCCTGATATTCAGGGTGGTTGGTCCCCACGAACCCTCCACGAGTGAGAATTTGCAAATCTGTCACACTCGAATCAAACGTGTAAGTGAGTCTTGGTAGGTGGAGAGCCCATGCTGAACCGAGGGTGGCATGGGGGTCATCGCCAGCCGCACCTCTAATCGATAATTGAAGTCCAAAGAAGTGCGTACCATCCCTCCAAGCGTTCCGAATATCACTGGCTTTCCAATGGTCGACAGATGCCCATGGGAGTTCTACTTCAATCCATCCTGAAGCTCGTAGGCCAACTGAAACACAACGGTCAGCCCCATCTTCTGGAATTTCAGTTGAGCCATCTTCACCTGCCGCTGAATAGATCCGCAAAGCCCCATCTGTTGATTCAATTGAGATGGCGCCAATGTGATTTGCATCTAAAGAGAGTGATGATGCTGGTGAACTGTGATTGGAATGACCAGCCTGATATTGATTCAGATTTGTTGTCCAAGAGGAAGTTGGTCCCGCGGGTTGGAGTATGAATGAAGTCGAACCAATAGCTGGAATTTCTAGAGTCCCCCCACTTTTTGGTGGCTCAAATTTCCAATCAGTCCCTGAGATTCGTCCTGTGTCGGCGGCTGGAGAAATCGACAAACTACCGGGCCGCCATCCCATTGCATGTGTTGCTGTGCTGCCCACTGTTTGCGTATCCAGAACCCATTCGACCTGAATTGGGTCACCACCTTCAATCCAAGACAAATCACCCGCATCCCACGGAATCCGGATACTGGAATAACCACTGATTGCATGGTAGAGATTTCCTATTTTGGCCGTCGTGGGTGCAATGTTTGGGTTGTGTATAATCAATGAACCATCCATCGCAGGCGGGCGGAAGTGTATCCCAGTCGATGAACCACTACGATCCAGCCATGGGATGGCACCAGGCCCTTCACCATCTAATTCGAAAGCATCCCCCCAGTGTATGACCATTCGTGCAGAGGCAGAAGTTCGCAGGACGAGTTGTTGTGCTTGTGGTACGGAAATTTCACCATCCCACGAGTGAATTGTGTTGGGCTCACCAGAAGGTGTCTGCAATACTGAAATCGTGGATGAACTCCCCTCTCCACTCGAGGTTCCAACCTCCCATTCAAGTGTGAAAGGGGAATCTGATTCGAGATGAACAGAATGTGAGTTTGCAATCAAAGGTATGGTCCAACTTCTTCCTTCATCAGAACCAGGGATGGGTTGGTCAGGGGTCGGGGAAAATGCACCCCCTGCTCCTCTCCAAAGGACAACACGAAGTGGCATTTCGCTGTGTATCCAAGATTCGCCAGCTGAAGCACTAAGGCTAGGCAAAGCCCAAACATCATCCGTTGAAATGAGATGTTCTATGATTGAATCATTTTGTTCAAAAGACAAATGATTCGACCCCAATAGCGACGTGAGTGCATTGAGTGGTGTTGCGGTTACTTCTCCATCCAATATTGGCAATCGATAGTGATTAAGCGATTCCGCCGAAGCGTGTAAGTTGGTTACACACAGACTCTCTATACGGTGTTCAGCATGCCTCAAACGCATCGTATCATCAAGATCCAGCACCCCTTCTAGTCGGAATGAACTGTCAGGCTGATGTGTTGCACTGTACCAAGTTCCTCCTTCCAAAAGCTGCCAACCTAAGGTGCCAGTATGTGGGCGAATTGTGAGTTGTGCGGAATCACCAGGTGTCCCCGATTCGCTCAATCGTTCTGTTTCCGATGCTAAATCCTCCATTTGTCCGACCATATTTTCTCGTTCAACAGCTCCATGTAATTCATCGATGACCGGAATAACGGTTACCATCATACCAGAGATGATTGAGATAACTCCAGCAAACAGCAATACTGTCGCAATAGCCGCCGACACAGCCTCCTCATCGTGTTCTCTACGTATCATTGAACCACGACCTGTTGCAGAATTACATCGAGGTGAAATTCACTCGATGCAGGATGGATCGTCATTCCTTCAGCCCCGGAGAGTCTTCCATTTGGACCAAAGCCAATGTATTCACTTGAATCTCCAGTTGCCCGGTGTAAATCATATGAGTCTGTCCAATGACGGAGATACCTCGATTCAGGGTTGTCTAATCCTGTAAATTCAGCCATTAATCGCAAATTTCGAGCGTCATCATCGAAGAACGTAATCGTGCCCCTGCTTTCAATATCGAGTGATACATCCGTACTGCGCTGTAATCCCTCAACGTCAATATCCAGTAGCACGAAACTAACACGCAAACCATCATCCAAAGCGCGGTCGTGATGAAGGCGTGGATAACTGCGGACATCAATCGGTTGGTTTGGGAGTTGCTCAATTCTAGCCCCGTTGACGAGATTGATTTGGAACGACCCTGATGTCAAAGGTGTGAGGATTTGAATACCATCCAAAGGTGTTTGAATCCAGCGATGGATGGCCTGTTCGTTTGAATTTAGGACATCAATCTTCATCCATTGTTGCATACTCATATTCGTCGTGATTTCACCCTGGCCATCTGACAGATTCCACCATTCTGAATCCGAACTTGTTTGGATATGGACCGATACGGCTGTATTGTTCAATGACGAAACGGTGATGATTCCATTCTCCATTGACACCGTCACACGATCGTGCCCTAACAAGTCGGCACTAATTTGCCAAATTTCAGCAATTCGAAGAGGCTCAATTGTATCTTTGATGTGCTGATTGTTAACCACCACCCCTGTGCCAGCGGGAGATTCGGCTACAACCAGCAAACGATCGTTGAACTGGGTTGCAGCGACACTTCCGGCTGCCCAATCTCGATTATCCGTCAGGTCTTGCATGAAGGGCTGCATGACAACGACAACACCCGCCATTGTCGAGATGACCATGGCCAATAGCATCGTAACGCCCATGATTTCGGAAACTGCCCGCTCGTCGGCCGTTTGCCGGGTGGCGTCAGCGGGGCGCATGGGTCGACATATCGCCGTATGTTCTTAGCCATTCTCATTTCACCTCATACTGAGGTGAAGATTTTCAGCGTGTCAGAATCTCCGCTTCGGCCTGACCCAACCAGTGGCTGAATTCCGGTCCATCTTGGGTTGAAATCCGCAAATCACCAGACCAATTTTCAACTCTGAACAAGGTCTCGCTCTCAGCCAGATGGGGGGCGTTGTTTTTTTCTGAAAGATGGCACAAAACGACACTCCTAGTTTGTGGACTCAATATTTCAGCTAACAATTCCGCAGTCTGCTGATTTGAGAGGTGCCCCCCGCGTCCTGAAATGCGCGCTTTGAGGTTTGCAGGGTAGGGTCCCAACGCCAACCGTTTCGCATCATAATTTGACTCGATTGAGATGTGTGCACAACCCTTGAGATGACGAATTAATTCATCGGTTGGTTCACCGAGATCTGTGACCACTGCAGCACGTTCAGTTGAACCTGAGTGTATGATGAATCCAACATTATCTGCACGATCATGCGGGATGGGCACTGGTAGTACGGACAAATCAGTCGTTACTTGGACACGCTCCAGTGCTTCAAAGATACGACACTGATTGACAGGGTCAAGACCCAAATGTGCACAAGTTGTGAAGTTGGCGAACAATTTAGCACCATGTCGTCTACTGAAAATTTCAGCTCCCTGAACGTGATCGGAGTGGTGGTGGCTGAGTAGAATAGAATCAATTGAGGTTGGTTCAACTCCAATTCGGGCCAAACGGCGTTCAATTTGGCGGCCACTAAATCCGCAATCAATGAGCACTTTCGACTCCTCGGTTTGGAGCAGAGTCGCGTTGCCGCGGCTACCCGAACCAAGGTGCGTAATCTCCATCGACATCGTGACCTTATCGACGGCCGACCTCCCACTCCTTGAATGAAGCGCTTCAAGCTGAAATCAGAGGCCCACTTCAGACCCTTTCCAATACCGCCGAGAAGTAATTTTTATCAATCAAAATATTAACAATTCCAAAAATTTCTACTACAATTCCCCTCAAATTCTTGACATTCTGTCCGAACGACGCTCCATCAGCATCATAAGCGAGAGAGCAGGGATGCGTCTGTGGGTATAACCCACAGGTGAGTCCATGCGTCGAAAGCAGACAGCACTTCTGATTACACTCCTGATTCTTGGGTCGATGGTTTTCGTCAGTCAAATCCGCCCCAGTAGCCCGGTTCAGTCCGTACATCCAGGGGATACAACCGGTGAAGGTCCACCGATTACAGATCGTGATAAGGATGGGATGCCCGACCTCCACGAAGAGGCTTTCAGTGAACCTGTGTTTTTGGACATGGGAGATCGTTCTCGAACCGTTCCTGGTTTGGATGCTGATAACGGAACAGATAACCAAAGCGACCATGATTACGACGGTCTCACTGCATTGATGGAATATTGCTGGCCTTACGATTTGGATTCTTGTTTCACCAACAACAGAACCGGGCTGCCCGGAAAATCAGCAGAAATCTCCGAGATTGGAGTCCGCTGGTATCTTGATCCCCGGTCAGCTGATACAGATGGTGATGGCCTTCCCGACGGATTCGAAGTGGCTATGTGCATGGCACACACAGGATATGTGAATAGTTCACATGTTTGGAACTGCATGGCATTCGACCCATTGAACAGCAGCGACGGCCAAATTGATAGTGACCGATGCCGGGACCTTACATTTGGATGCGGTGATGGTTTCGATGTAGACCGGGATGGCACTATCGAACCTCATGAATTCTATACAAATGCGGAAGAATACCTGTATGGTGCGCCTGAAAATTGGGTCACTGAATTTGATGGACTCCGCTGCTCTGGTGAAATCAATCATCTTGTCAACCCCTGCAGGACTGACGAGACACGTCCGACAAATGATGACGGATGGCTAGGAACCGATCCGCTCGACAATGACACGGATTACTATCGCTGGGTTGGAAATCCAGGACAAGCACTGGGTCAAACACAGAAGGGAGATGGGATTGTGGATGGCTGGGAGATATATTTCCAACTCGACCCACTGAACAGTAGTGATGCATTGATTGACAGTGATTTGGATGGATGGGATATCAATCGTGACGGTGCGATATCTCCGGACACCTCAGGCTCAACCCTTGACTTAGGAGAGGTATTCAGCAACCTAGAGGAATACACCGTTTACAGGGATGATGACAATTGGGTTACCGCAGGAGTGAAACACGTTCCAATCGGTTTAGCGGGCCAATCTGTGACCACATTCGATCAAGGAACAACTCCGAATCTGTTACATCACAATGCACATTCCATTTTCTCTGACGATGTCCACGGTTTGGTTTACGTTGGCACCATGCGCGGTGTCACAATTCTTGAACCACTGATGAACACCTCCAGTCACTACGATTTACCCTCCGGCGTCGATTTGCTCGATTTGTACATGTGGCCAGAAGGTGGAGATGATGGGATTCTACTTCTTTCAACCACCAACGGCCTCATCACTCTCGCACTGAACGCAGATGGTCAATTTTCAACAGTTGTCGATGAAATTGAAACTGAACCCATTGAATTGTTGACGCAGATTCAAACCGGTAGCGGTGGCCAGATTCTACTGCTCGGTTTTGGTGAAGATCAAAAGGTGTGGAGATTCACTATCGATTCCCAAGGACTCGTCAACACTCCTACCATGGTGTTGCAACTTACCGAAACCCTTCAACAGCAGGAGAATGCAACCGTTGAGACCGCAGTGCATGTCATCCTCCCAAGTGAAGGTCCTCGCCTTTTCGTAGGAACTGATCGTGGCCTAGTGATGGCCAACAGTTCGGATTTCGCAGGAGGTTTCGATGCAAGTTGGATTTTCGACATTACCAATGCAGAAGATTACGTTATGCCCGCGGATGCAATCGATTCAGCACTGGCCGCACGTGTTCAAGCGCTCGTTGTCGATGGTCCACGAGATTCCAATGGAGACATTACCAGTCCACAAACCCTGTGGGTAGGTACACGTGGCGGGGTACATCAATTCGATTTGATTGTTGGACCATCAAATCCAATGGGTGCCTTTTCCTATGATAGGATGTACAATGAAGCAGAATTTACAGCCAATGATGTGAAATCTATTCTCCCTCTTGGTGACGAAGTCATCATTGGCTCACAGTGGGGCTCTTGGGCACTTGATGCCGACCACAGCCGTTCTTCAGGTGTTGAGCCCGATCATACACGCATCCCGGGGCGAATTGTTGACATGACGGTCTTGGATGCAGGTGGTCAACCTCTACTATTTGCCGCCTTAGATCCAGGCACCTATGCCAACATGGTTCTGATTGATCCTCTGTCGAATGATTCGGATTCTGACGGCATGCCTGATGGCTGGGAATTTATCTTTGGATTGGATCCTACCAATCCATTTGACGGTGAAAACGATCCAGATGCTGACGGTGTCAATTTTAATCCAGGCGAAGATGATTACTTCGATCGAAATTGGTCAAACTTGGATGAATTCCGCTATGTCGCATCGACCGAACAAGGTTGGGACAGTACCAACCCTCAATTGGCTGACACCGATGGGGATGGTTTGCTCGATGGAGAGGAGTACTGGGGCTTCTTCGTAGATCGTACGAATTTCACTTGTCACTATCTCAATGGTGGCTACACGTGTGATGAATCTGTGGGGGATGCAGCTCGAGAAACCTACATCACAGGGTGGTCTGATTCTGGCGCTGGTGGAGGAACTGACCGTTCCATTGACCCCACCAATATCGATACAGATCAAGATGGGATGCCTGATGGCTGGGAGATACAATACCGCCGCTGGATAGGACAAACATTCCATGGTGGAAACGATTGGTCTCTAGACCCCACCGACCCCTCAGATGCGTTTGATGACGCGGATGGTGATGGCTTGACCAATCTATGCGAATATCAGTGGCAGCAAATCCGCTTATTCGTTCTTGAGCAGGGCCTGTATACACACAATGAAACCGCCGAAGGTGCAGCCAATTGGGTCGACACCGATCCGAATCTCATTGATTCTGATGGTGACGGGCTACCCGATGGCTGGGAGGCGAGATACACCTGTTCATGGTCAGCAGCGCAAGAAGGACTGAATCCACTCAATGGTTCTGATGCTGGCAATAATCCAGACGGAGATGGATATGATGTCAATCATGATGGGGAACTTCAACCGGATGAGATGTACACCAACTGGATGGAATACTACATTTCATCGTTGATGATGCTCGGCGATGTCGACCAAAGTGGCAATCCACTGCCATTCACCACATCACTGTTCAATGAGTCTTGGAATGGTTCAGCTACCGAGCCATTCGGGTTCTACGTGACACAGGAAGTCCTCGATGATCAGCCACTTGCACCTCCACTGGATCAAGGGACGAGTGACCCTCTCAGTCGCGACACAGATCAAGATGGAATGCCTGATGGTTGGGAGGTTTTCTTTGCGCGCTGGGATGTTTACAATGATGGTTGGACATTGAATCCAGTCATGGAATTGGATTCCCTAGGGGACCCTGATGGCGACGGGATGACGAATTGGGAGGAATACAATTCGATTGACTCAAATTACACGGAGACAAATCCTGATCAATCTAGCCCTCAGTACTACGTTTTCGGTGTGGGTGATATCGTATCCATCCAAGTTTGGAATGAAGCTGGTTCTATGACACCATTTGGCGCATTCATCAGTCCTGAACAAATTGCAATCAGCGGCAGAACATGTGACCCAAACAATCCAGATACTGACGGTGATGGGATGTACGATGGTATCGAACTTCTTTTCACACAATGGAATCAAACTGATTTGGTTTGGACTTTGAATCCGATGGTTGCAGGAGACGGCCATTATGATGCTGATCAAGACGCCCTCACGGATTTGCAAGAACTCAACCTGACCGAACAGAACCCGCTCAATGGCGGGCTTTCACCACCAGATGCTCCGCACATGTGGGAAGAGGCCATTGCGCAAAATGAGAACGCATTTTTACAACGGATTAATTCAATGCTTTTCGCGAAGGGCAATCGTGCCATGATTGCATCTCAACAATACCTCGATTGGAGAAGTAATCCAGCTGTCCCACCGCCCCCCCTTCTTTCGACGATTATCGGGATTACAGATCCAACAAACAATGATACTGACAACGATCAGATGATTGATGGATATGAGTATTGGTTCACCGAATGGGATTTGGATGGAAATCAATGGGAGATGAACCCCCTCACTGCGGCAGATGTTGACTTTGATTCTGACAATGATTCGTGGGATTGCAATGGCGATGGTGAAATCGATGAGAATGAATCCTACGACAATTTAGCTGAATATCAGGCCCGTATTTACGGCCGATTCGATCAACGTTTCACGATTCCAGTCGAATTTGGCTTGGTTAGTTATGGTCATGATGCGATGACAGCACACGAAGAAGAATTGGGAATGACCGAGTTTGCTGCACGCGGCGCACTATACGACATGTTCGTGGCCAAGGATGTCATGAGTAGTGAGCGCATGATCCGTATCAACGAGGCATATTCAGGCAACTGGAATTTGAGTCTCATCGGTATATCTGATCCAACCCATCCTGACTCCGATGGCGATTCCATGCCTGATGGTTGGGAATTCTGCTATTCTAGATACTCTGAAACTCTTCCGATGAATAGTTGGCGTTGGAGTTTGAATCCAGTGAACCCACTCGATGTTGATTACGACCCGGATGCTGATGGTTGGTTTGATCGCACATCTGGTGATATTCCAGCGGAACAAGGTTCTTGGGAATCACGAATTTTCACGCCTTATGACTCAAGTCAGCAGATTTCTCCAGGAAATAGCCCTCTGTTTTTCACCAATATACAGGAATGGAATTTAGGGACATTGCCAATCTCGAATGATACCGATGGCGATGCAACCCAACAGGTTCGAACTGAAGCCAATGGTGTCACCACTGCCTACGACTATTCATGGTCCCTCAGTGATGGTCGCGAGGTCTACAAGTTTGGCACAAACCCCATCGATGATGATACGGATGGTGACATGCTTCCTGACTGGTGGGAACACGACAGCGGTTGGAACGAGTCCAACGACAATTGGTCTTCATACATGCACATCCAAGTCGTTTGGGAGGATTTCGGAGCGACCAAGAAGCCTCTGAACGTGACCGGACTTGATTTGGGTCGGCCCAACATGGAGTGGACTTGGGCCACGTTTGACCCACGTGATCCATCTGATGCTACAGAGGATCCTGACAACGATGGTGGTTGGGACTGTTCAGGCCCAACATGCATCTATATTCCATACAATAATTTCCAAGAATTTTATGGAAATACAACCTTGGCGAGTGCCAATCAAGTTCGGGGTTCACCAATGCTCCATCAGGGCGAGCAGATTACCGAATGGTGGCAACTACGCGAATATCTTCTACAAACAGGTACACCGAACGACATCTATGCCAATTATTTCCGAATGTATCGGATCAATATGACCGACGATCTATACGCACATGTTGTATTCGACAATGACGTCGATTACATGATTCTTGATGAAACAGACGATGTCACCATTTGTCGTGGTGATTGGACTGATGAATGGGAGCGAAGATGGGGGTCGTTTGATCGATTCCCAAATGTTGGACAGGGTGAGTTTGTCTGGGGATGGTGGCATCTTGATATCGATGGCGACAATATCGCTGATGGAACCGATCCAACCAATTACGACACCGATGGTGATTGGCTCAATGATTGGTTTGAGATTGATGATGACATGGTCGATGGAATCCGTGGAAACGGCGGTTCTCCCATCCGTTACGACGACAGAACAACCAGTTAAACAACTCCGGGTCAGGCCCCATAGGGGCCGTGACCCGAGAGGAAGAGTTTGATAGGTCATACCCAGTGTCGAATCTTTGTGGGTGGGGTTGTGGAATCAGGAAAGCAAGCAATTCTGAAGAGCATTCTTCTGCTTAGTTTGTTTTTGATTTCGCTTTTCGCCGTTGCAATTCAACCTCCTACCGAGTCCACTTTGACTTTCGAGGAAATTGAATCAACCAGTGGTGGTGCACGTCATTTGTACACATTTTCCGATGGTTCATCTGAAGCAATCGCACTCTATCAGTCGGGTACGCCAGCACGTAATATCCAGGTGTCAATGCCTAGAGGTGCCGAGGTCACCGGAGCAGAAGTCACGATTTCCGGAGCATCTGCAACCGGTTGGAATAGTATCACAGATTCGACTCGAAACGATTGGACTGAAGGCACACCCATTTCAATCGACACACGTGGTGAATCCGTCACCTTATCGATGAAGGATCAAAGCAACTGGTTTGAGCCTCACGATTCGGAATCGATTCCGGCGAGTGCAAACGCTTGGTATGATAACGCCACGTATTCAATTCGCCAACCCCATACAACCAACGTCAGTGAAACCCGTTTCAGTTCACAACTTTCCTTGGCCTCTGGGACAACAGCAACATACAATGGTGCAGCCTTTGTTTATCGAAACATGATTTTTGCCTCAACGTGGGATTCAAACACACTCAAGAATACAATGAAAGTGTTGTACACAAACAACGGGACCCAAATGACAACCGGTCCGAACAATCAGGCGCTCAGACCCGATTTGGATATCGGAACCTGCACAATTCCCTCATTGCCGGGTACTTGGCAAACTTATGGATGGAGGGATTGGGCAGTCACTGACGATGAGAGAGCCTTTGGAATTTTGTCGACATACCGTGGTCAAAACGCGGTGCAATATCACCGAATCGTCGAATGGGATATCCGCCACCCATTTGCTTGGAAATGTATTTCTTCATACGATGTGAGTAGTGGTGGATATGGCGATTATACTGCAATTTCATATGACCGTACCCGGGATAGCATCTGGGTGAATCATGGCGTTCGAAAATCGATTATACAATACGAATTCGATGGCAATGGTGGGTTTGAGCGAAACAGCACGGATTTCTACACCTATTTCATGTCGAGTGGACAGGTTCGTGGAATGTCCGTACATGGGGATATGTTCTGGTTCCGAACCTATCAGTCATGGAGTTCGGATAGTCTCGAATGCTTCGCAATCACCGGTACCCCTGGTAGTGTTTTGACGAAACAAACAGGAACCACATCCATCTCTGCCAATGGATATGGTGTCCACTACGATGGACAGAGATTGAATACACTGGATCATTATTCTTGGACACAGGGACAGCGCTATCGTGAGTATGGTAGTGGAATTCCTTACTTGATTACTGCACAACCTGGAACATCAACTTGGGTTAGCGAGTCAATTGAAGTCGATGAAGAGGTAGTGGCAGCGAACATGGAAGTCGCTTGGACAACCAGTGCTGCAGGTGATCGAGTAGAGTATTGGATTAGCGCTGATGGTGGCACACACTGGGTTTCTGTCACAAACAATGAAACCGTTCACTTTGATTATCCCGGCACCGAATTGAAATGGAAAGTCCAATTGGTCGGTACAACCGCTGTTTCTTGGTGGGTTTCAATCGATTACGCATCAGAGTATGAAACAGCAGGGGAATGGGAATCTCCAACACTATCAACAGGTACACAGGTTGGCCGAATGCGTGCCACTTGGACCGCGACAGAACCAACAGGAACCACTGCAGCTGTGATGGTGTCGAACGATGACGGACAAAATTGGGTGTTTGCCGAAAACGATGTAGAAATTGATTGGGGTACGAGTGTTGGCAACAAATTGATTTACAAAATTGCACTGAATACGAGTTCCTCCACCACCACTCCATCGATGGACGAATTAACATTGCATTACGAGGAAGGATACCCGAGCGCTGTCCGTATTGATGTTGGCGACGATGGCACTGATGAATACACCGGGACCGGTGGATTACAAGATCCGATTGTGGTGGACGGCCAACCCCTAATCGATGCTCTCAACAGTGAAATCCCGCAAAATGGTGAGGGCACAGTCAACATCACTTTCACCATTCGCGCTGCAAGTCCGGGACGTGTACGGTTGTCGGATTTGGATATCACATATCGCTATCAAACTCGTGTAATCGACACAACAATCGATGGGGGGATGTTGGTTCCTGATGGAACCAATCGGGTTCTTGTCACACAGATTGCAATCGGTGACGACGCCTCAATTCTACAACAGGTTGATCTGACCATTCAATCAAGTCATGGCGAGGATCCATTACTGCGTTGGCAGGCTGGCGATTCCTGTTCAGAAGCAATGGACACAGATGGATTCGTCAATTTTGATGCTGGAAATTGTAGTTCTGTGACCAATGCAGGAGACATTGTCAGCATTAGGATGCCCATTCAGTCTGAATGGGAGTGGGATGACGAGTCCTCTACCGAGGTGAATATCAGTGTCAATGATGATCTCGGTTTGGCCGTCAATAACTATGAAACTGAGGATTTGAATCTTCGAGTTGAAAATGATATACAATTACTTGATTTAACAGCCATAGATGAATCGGGTCGAGAACTCTTGCCCTACGATTGGATGCGAGGAGGAACCAATCTCACATTCAGTGGCACGATTGCTTTTGAAGGGACTACTTTGTCCCCACAAGCAGGGCAATTCAATCTTGAATTGTCGGGCCAAAATCTCGGATTAGATGGGCAACCCATGGGCAACGGTTCCGAGGTGTTCTTGCTAGAGGCCAATCCCGCACATGGGCAATATTACATGACCTTTGAAACACCGGTTCAATCTAGTCAAGGAGGTATGTTATTCCAACTTTCAGCGATATCATTACCCAATGGGTCAAACTATGTGAATCCAAATTTCAACACCATGCGTATCGTTCTCGATGGGAACAGTCCTTTGGTCATGGATGCCACACCTGATGATGGAATTGAAGTTCATTCAGGTACACAATCCATTAGTGTCACTGTTGAAGATTCAGTCGACCCACCAACTGAGATCACTCTACATTTTTGGGTCGAAGCACAAGACGACTTGAACTACAATTTACTGCCAGATGCCGATGAATATCGAACTGCCTTATTGCGTTCCCCTGAGCATTTACCGGGGGGAATCAACATTTTCAGTGGCATTATCGATGACAGTTCAAATGAGCATGGTGAAAAGGTATCGTTCTATGTCAGTGGCGAGGATCAGCAACATAACGTTCTCGCGAGAGGCGGAGGCCCTGTTTGTCCTGATGTTCCAACACCTTGTGGTATTGGTTCGGCGATAACACCAGATTGGGATGCCGATTTGGTAACCTATTCCATACGAGAAGAATTCTCACCACTCATTGAGACTGTGAATTCAACCCTCTTGGGCCACGATGACGAATCTCCCCTTCATCCTGGAACCGAATATGTTGCTCGATTGATGATTGGGGATGGCAATGGCTGGCAAGATATCCAATCAGTCCACCTTTCATTGGTTGAGGACTTTGACGATGAGCGGGCATCAATTTGGGCCAATTTCACCCGACCCGAAGAAGGTCATATCATGCATCTTGAATCAGGTAGTACTGCAGTTGCAGTATCCAACCTCTACAGTTCATCCTCAACTGAACCGACCAACAATAGCATCCTCTATCTTGACATACGTTTCCAACTGACTTGGTGGTTCCCCGAAGAATTCGATACAAATGGCGAAACCACCTTTGTGCCCATCGTCAAAGTCACTGATTGGCCATGTGATTTCAATACAGATGTACCCTGTCACGAGGATTCTGGCGGTTTGGGTTACGATGAATGGAGCTTAGACAACGATTTGAGGTTTGACATGGTTCTCGGCCACTTTACAGCGACGGATTTGGCTACAGGGCGCAATTTGTATCGCCCAGGTGAAGATCCCGAATTGATTGCTGCAGGACAGGTTGTTAGAATCGGTGGTCGAATTCTGTTTAGCGAAGACTCCACCCCTGCTCCCGAAGGCGCATTCGACATCGTCGTTGGTGATTTGGAAAGATCATGGTCTGCAGTGCCACGTGAAGGTGGTGATTTCACACTCGATATTCTTGTTCCAAATGTTCGCAGTGGCGGCCTCGATATGTATGCCGGACTGGAGAATCTCCCGGGTTTGGCGGACGATACTACAAATCAGCAACCTCGGATTCAATTGGTAGTCGACGGCACACCCCCTGAAATTCGCTCGATTGGACCTGATGGTGATGTTCGATTGAGTGACACCGATCAATTGCCAGTCAGCCTCCATGTTTCGGATGAACAAACAATCTATACCTACACTACCCAATACATAAAAATGAACAAAATATCGGGAACCAGCGAGATTTCACGTGGGAATCAGCCTTTCCAACAAGGCACTCCAATCGGTGCTGATTGGAGTTGGGAGGGCATCATGGATTTGACAGACAGCGGTTCTATTGAATTGCTACCAGGCTATATGGTCGACGTGTGGGTTACCGGTTCCGATGAGGCTGGGAATCCCTACCTAGCAGAAAACAATACTGAGAACACTCCTCTCGTTCAATGGCGATTGATTCGTATTGGCCCAGACATCGACCTTCGAGGTGAGCATACCACAATTACATGGGACAATCCCTCACCTGTTGGTGGTGACACAGCACAATTGTCCATTCAAGGGCAAAATAACAACGAGCATGCTGGAGAAATCACATTCATTTTGATTGAAGAAATTACGACAGACCAATGGGTCGAGGTTACAGATGTTGAGGCTGTCGTGAGTATTGATTCAATGGCGAATTGGTCAGCCACAATTATCTTGCCGACCAATGCTGTAGAAGAAAGTGAAATCCATCGATATCAGCTCGTTGCTCGCGATCGGTACATCGATATCGATTGGGTCACCATCGAGCCACTTGAAGTCAAACCACACACCGCTCGTGATGGAGAAGCACTTTCACAACAAATCAATGATTCAAAGGGCCTATTTGTATTGTATATCATCGCAGTTGCCTCTCTTTGTTTTGGTGTTGCGATGTTGGTCCTATACCGGCGTGAAAAGCAAGCACAGATTGACGAAGAAGCAGACATCCTTGAGCAATCAGAAATGATTGACATGGTATCGAACACCGTCGCCCCCCCTCAAGGTTTTGAAAACGCCCCACCACCAGCAATTATCGCCCCACCAATGGGTTTTGAGGATGCACCTGGACCAAATAATCAGGCTCCGCCATTTGCGACCGGGGTAGCCATGCCTCCACCTGAAGTCAATGTTCCACTCGACTTCAATGACAACGTATTTTCCCGTATTGTCAATGCTCATGGAATCAACGATGCACCTACATTCCTTTCCTTTGCAAGCAATTATGATGCCGATAATAATGGCTATCTTCGACAAAGTGAGTTGGAACGAGCCGCCACTGAATTTACCGCAGGTGACCACAATCATCCTTTAACTTCTAACACATTTTCCGATGAACAACTGCTCGCAGGTGGCTGGACACAAGAGCAGATTGATGCCGCACGTGCAAGCGGCCAGATCTAGTATGGGTGTCACTCATGACTGAGGACTTACCACGGATTCCAATTCCTAGTCCAGATGCCGACTCAACTGAAAAGATGGTATTCTTACAAGAACAAATCGTCAATTTCCTACGGCAATATTCGATGCCATTGATCGAAGTATCTTTGGTTTTCTCAAAGTACACTCGACAGTTGACCGAAGCCCTCACAACCCAAGCAGAATCTCAAGGTGAAACATTACCTGAAATTCTGGCACAGCCATGGCCCGTATTGGGGGTTAATGAAAGTGCAGAAACGACTGGCCCCCCTTTGGAAACTGTACTTGAAAATCTTGATGACGATCGAATGGATATTCTTGACACCATCTTGCGTTCATCCATGGTTGCTACTGAAATGCCCCTAGCCGATGCCTTGATGCAATTACGCCAATGGGAACATTTAGCCCGCAATCAATTGACTGATTCAAGAGGCACAGGTCAACTTTTTTCACCCCTTGAAATACCAGAGGAGTGGTGAATCAAAGTACAAATTCTAGAATGCGTCTTTTATTTGCTGCCTCTGAAACACCAATCATTGCAACTCTGTACGCATCAAAGATTGACCATGCCCATAACACTGGCCAAAGAAGAATTGTCAATACAAGGGGCAACTGCAACAAGGTCCAATCGAATCCTTTCTGATGCTGTCGATTGAAATGTTGCCCCAAGAATAGGAATGGGACAACGGCTAGTGCCCCAGCGATGAGGGGCTTGAGTGAACCCCACGCCCCAACACCTGCCGTTAATTCCGTCCAAATGATTCGAATTGCTCCGATTGTGTTCCGTAGTCGACCAGTCGTAGGTGCAGAATCGCTGGTGGGTAAAGTGACCACCAAGTCCTCTTCCTCATCCATCGTCATCGCCTGCCTCAACCCTGCCTATCTGTCCATCCTGTTCAATGCTATGCTATCCTTGCATCCCGTTATCGCCATCCACCTGGTCGTTCGGCGATTCGGTTCGATTGACCAATTACGCGATACCATTGCAGCGCAACGAGTGTATCGAGGATTACAATTCCCCACAATACGTAATGGAATGGAATTCCTGATCGTGTGATGACACTGGTGTCATCAGCAGTAAATTGGATGGCAATGATGCTTGTTAGAATCGCCGCGATAACAATCGTCCACATCCTCCGTTTCCTAGAAAACATACTTTGCTCCTCAAATGTCTCAGGCAAAATACGCATTCCCAAAACTACACGTAACCAAACGGGCAACAGGCGTCGGAAATTATTGAGAGACTGGGAGCAAATCCAAAGGCCAAAACCCGCACCAATTAGAATTCCTGTTCGAGTGGTCACCCCTCCATACTCCATGGCATCGAGTGCAGCGGTAATGAAAGCGGTCGCACCAGCAGCATAAGTGAGGGCATCCGCAAGGATTAGTGTCCCATCAGCACCATCACGACCTGTTTGATCTTCAAAGCGATTCATGCTATCACGATGAGCTTTGAGTTCCAATTCACCCTCGTCCATGCTTGTGTTGGCTGAGGCCACACCCATAATTGCTATGTCCATTAAGCAGACGTTTGCGCCCAATGAAGGCCCGAATTTGGCTGACCGGATTCGAACCGTTCGGCGACCACTCCGAAAATCCATCGAAATTATTGGTCGAGAGGATTCTTGGGACGACACAGATTCACCATCTCAAAGAAATTCAGCCTTATGGGCTTGAATCTGAATTGATTGAGTTGACCTATTCAGGTCAAATATTGACCGTTGATGAGATTGGTAGTCGCACAAGTCTTGAGCACTTGTCAAATGTAGATGCAATCGTACACGTAGGGCTGAATGAAAGCGCCAATAAAATCCGATTTGAAATGTGTGCAATTAACGAGTTAAATTTCCGCATTGAAGACAACAGCGGGAGGAAAATCTCAGATGTTTCCGTTGAAGATTCGGGACTTGCATTATTGCATAGCACGGCACATCGCCCCTCTATTGAGCATATTTTCTCAGGGAATGAAGCAGTAGAAATCAGCGAGGATTGTGGACAATTTGTTTGCAATGAAACCTATTATCGGACATTGAATGAAATCGAAAAGAGAGGTTTACAATCCAGGGGTCGAGCGTTGCCAGCCATCTTTGTCCACATCCCCTCATTTGAGTTCATCACCGAGGATGAGCAATTGGATATCCTTTGCGAACTCTGTGCACGAATTGCTCAGAAACCAGTTGTGCAGGTCGTCGGTGGCGTTCTTGTCAATTCATCTGACCAGATTTTGGCTTGCCAGCGAGCAACCGATCAAGTCATGGCTGGCTATTGGGAATTTCCGGGTGGAAAGGTGGATGCTGGAGAAACTCAATCGGAAGCGTTGAATCGTGAATTGAATGAAGAATTGGGTGTAAACATCGAAATAGGCAACCATCTCTCTACCATTGAACATGATTATGGCCCTATGATTGTCCGCATCGCATTCTTTTCATGTTCATTTGATGGACAGAACGTAATCTCTAACGTTCACGATGAGTGCCGTTGGATTTCAGAATCTGAAGCCAATTTGTTGAACTGGCTCCCTGCTGATATTGAATTCGTCAATCACTTGGTTGAAGGGCGCTTTGAAACACTCTAATCTTCAGTTTGAAAGGTCGCACGACCCTTGCGATCAAACCATTCGGTGACACTACCATCTGAGCGCATGCTCAATTCATCTCCAACCATTCGTGGAATTTCATGTCGACCAGGGTGCCATGTTACTTCTTGTATCCAGTCAATCAAATCGTCGGATTCAATCTCAATTTCAATAACGCCGCCAACAGTCCGTTCAGATTCTAGCACAAACGCAACTTTCGCAGATAGCGCTGCTTGTCGAGAGATGAGAAAATTCGACGAATTACCCTGCAAGTTCAATGACATCGCATCCAATGCCGTATCGAGAATTCGTTGTTCGCCGAGTAATTCTAGGAATAGGTCGGGGGAAACGCCTTCACAGATGAGTAGCACCTCTTCCCGTTTTACGGGAAACGTTTCTTCTCCAGGCATATTCTCAACCAAAAAGTCAGGGAATATTTTCTGTACGGCATCAACGCATCTTTGCCCAATCTCATGCGGCATCACACGAGTTGAAACTGTGATGTCTGGCGAGTGCGTCATGGTGAACGACCCATGTTGCTCAAAGGCACTCTTTTTCGCTTTCGGGCACGGAACCTTGACACATACTGGATGTTGTGGCCCTTCATGGAACCCACATCGGTGGTTGCCACAGTCATCCCAACTTGGCAGGAAGCCACGCATATCGAACGTTGCCTTCGAAGTTTGATGGAGCAAACATACCCTTCCCACTTGCACGAAATTTTGGTGGTTGATGGGGGCTCAACAGATGGAACCGTTGACATTGTCCAGCAACTCGCTGAAGAAAGCTCAAACAATGGCGGCCCAGCAATAACAATAATTGAAAATCCATTCAAATACGTATCTCATGCACGAAATCTGGCACTTGATCACATCGATCGGGGTGTGGAATTCATCCTTGAGATGATTGGACACGCTTGGGTTCCATCAGATCATCTTGAGATCCGAGTTGCACGTTTCCATGCGATTGAGTCACAATTAGGATCTTCACTAGGAGGGGTTGGTGCGAAGGTCATTGAATCAGATTTACCCAAAGAACAAGTCGCAAATTGGATTGAAGCATCTCTTGCATGCCCCCTAGGGGGTTCAGGTCAATTCGCCCGATTTTCAAAGGAAGGCCCGACGAAAATACCTCCATTTACTTTGTATCGTCGAGAGGCAGTCGAGGATGTAGGGGGCTGGAATGAGGAATTTATCACCACACAGGATAGTGAAATCAACATGAGATTGATTGCAAATGGCTGGCCGTTATGGAGAACTCCAAAAACACATGTTCGAATGGCAAAACGTACTACGGTCAAGCAATGGTGGAGAATGGGTCATCGTTATGGTTTCTGGCGTATGAAACACATTATTGATGCCAAATCGAGAATGAGGATTGGCGAATTTCTACCTTGGATTGGCATTCTAATGATCGCCGGTTTTGCAATTGATGGTCAATCGACATTTTTCTTACCCAACTTCGTTTGGCCAATCTTCGCCTACATTGCAGCGTTAATGGCCGTTGGTTCTTACGAAGCCATTCGTGCAAAAGATATGTCTATGATTTGGGGTGTTCCAACCCTGCTGATTCTCCTCCATACATCATTTAGTATCGGGTTGTTGGCTGGGGGATTTAGACCCGGGAAGCCACCAAATGATCGGGTGGGGTAGCGGGTCGCCCAATAGATTCCTTGAAATCCAGACAGGAAATGGTTGAATCATGGGGGGTGAAAAGAACCAACTGAATTCTTGGGTTCTTCTCGTTGCCCCGATTTTCGTTTTTGTATCCTTATATCAGTTAATCCCGGCGATTTCAGAGCGCTTGATTACCGATTGGGTTGGCTTGGTCATCTACCTTGGCGTGGCTGTATTAATCGGTTTCTTTCTGTTTAGAAACTCACGAACGGTTCGTGATCATGAATGGCACCGTCGCAAGCACATCAAGCGGTTACAGAAGGATTACGCCGCAGAAGATCGCGGTGTCTGGTCAAAAGCCGATTTGGCGATGTCAGATTTGGAGGCCGATGCTAAAGGCATTGAGACCGGTCAGATGTCTCGTAAGGCATTGCAACGATTGGATGGTTCTATTGCCGAATTGACTGAGGAACGATTGACCTCTGAAATTGGAAGCGAAGAAACAGATCACGACGATGTCGCCTTGTTTACTGAATCCGAACACGTTCGACGTTCTACTGCACGTGTAACAGGGGAAAGTGGACCGGTTGAATCTGTACAGGGTGTGACACATGTGAGGGAGGTCCCTGAAAAGGGTCTCATCGGTGGGGTCCTAGACAAATTAAAGGAAACAGCGGGTCAACACCCGGAGGCCATTGAAAATCCTCCAACTCAAGAATCAGAATCGGCACCGGATGATTGGTATGCTCAAGAAATGAGAGGGGTGGCTACAGTGGAATCCTCTAGCACCACTTCTGTAATTGTGGGCAATACATGTGGCAGTTGCGGACATGGCAATGCAGAATCTGAATCGTACTGCGAAAATTGTGGAAATAAACTCTGATGTTCAAACGTCGGGTTGAAGAACAGGTGTCAGGACGCGTGAATACCGGGGTGTTCGTAGATGGCGGAGAAGCGCGATTACTACGAGGTTCTCGGTGTTGGAAAGGATGCGGGCGAGGGTGAACTGAAGAAAGCCTTCCGTAGCCTAGCTAGAAAGTATCATCCCGATAAGAATCCAGACGATTCAGAGGCAGAACATTTGTTCAAGGAAGTTCAAGAGGCCTATGCCGTACTGTCCAATCCTGATCAACGAAGACAATACGACATGTTTGGTCATGATTCCCCTAGCGGCTCACCCTTTGGCCCCGGTGGCTTCCAAGGCGTGAACATCAATCTTGATGATTTGTTTAGCAGCGGATTTGAGTCAATTTTCTCAGGTATCTTTGGAGGTGGACGGACCACACGTGGACGACGAGGCAGTGATGTGCTATTGCGTCACAACATCTCCCTTGAGCAAGTATTCAATGAAGCAGAAGTCGAAATTTCAGCCAAACTCTCAGTTGCTTGTGAAACCTGCAATGGCACAGGTGCTGAATCACGAGAAGATATTGAAACATGTTCAACTTGTGAAGGTCAAGGTAGGGTTGTACAGCAAGTTCGCCGAGGTCCCTTTGTCCAGCAAATGGTTTCAGATTGTCCTGATTGCAATGGTAAAGGAAAAACAATTCGCAATCCTTGCTCAAATTGTCGTGGAATTGGTTCAAACAAGAGAGAACAAAAACTGCGAATCAACATTCCTCCTGGCGCAGAAGATGGTCTTCGTCTTCGCCATCGCGGCAAGGGTGAACACATTGTCAATGGACAAGCGGGAGATCTCTATATCCAACTCGAAATCACACCTCACGCTTGGTTTGAGCGAGATGGCCCAGATCTCATTATGGCACTACCACTTGGATTCCCTGAGATGATGTTGGGTACAAAAGTCGAGTTACCACATATTGATGGAAAGACATTGGTAATCGACGTCCCTGCTGGAGCCAAACCAGGTGAAACTTTACTGATTCGTGGCCGTGGGATGCCATATCGCCGTGGGCGGGGCAGAGGGGATGTAACTGTGTTACTGAAACTACATGTACCCGAAAAATTCGACAAAACCATGCGTTCAACACTTGAAGATATGCGCCCTGCATTTGGACTGCCTTCTGAGGAAATTGAAGATGTGGTCAGACGTGAAGCCGAAGACCGTCGGAATTGATTATTCTTCATCCATCAAAAGTGCACGTGCAGGAACGGCAGCCAGTGGTTTACCATCTACGAGTCCCGAGAGATGTAAATCGAGTCCGCTCGCTGAACCTTCTAGTTGTAAACGCAGGAATCGAGTTGAACCGACTTCGAGTGTATCAAGGAAAATTTCGTCACCATCGTATAGCGATGTGGGGGATACTTTGGTAATCTTCCATGATGGGCCACCTGTGGCTTCAAAACGTAGTGCTGCCAATTCCCAAGGGGCTAATTCAACGTGAATCCCCACCAGCAAGCTCCCATGACCCATATGCCATGCTTTCAGGGTGACTGAATCGGTGTGGTGTGTCAATGTGGCATCCCCCATCTCGGTTTCTGTTGCTCGCCATTGAACCTCTTCAAGCATTTGCAAAGCGCTGTCAATTTCATGTTCGCTGGCATTGGTGGCGATGAGATTCGCCAGACGCTCACGAAGGCGCTTCAAGCGTCCTCTTTCGTGTGCCTGCACTTCATCCGAAAGTTTGGTTCCACGCAAACTCCACAGGACATAACCCATGGGTGCCAACATCAACAATCCAATTCCAATGTAAAATGGGATAAATTCCTTCCAACGATCAAAGATTTCTCCTGTTTCAACGGGCACAGCATCTTCACCGGTGACGTTGATTGTTTGTAATTCAAGGTGGTATGCATTGGTCCCGGTTGCTGAATCAGCCCGACTCACCTTCACAACGTGATATCCAGGTGTCATATTGAGGCCAACGGTTCCGACACCTTCAGCAACATCCAGCGGTGAGATATATTCGCCAGAGTTATTCCATGATTGGATTTGCAATATTTCATCGCCCCCATCAATCGTTGCAATGATTCGATGTGTTTCCCAAGATTCACCGGGGATGAAAATAGAGTAGACATCGACAATGTCTTGCTCACTCAAATTTCCATCCGTTACCCAACGCTCGTTTTCGATGATTACCGCATCACTTTGGATGATTGCCTCATCGATAGAGTTGGGACAATCATGGTGGCACAAAGCATCGCCTTCAGATAGGATTGTTTTGTTCAATCTCCATGGTGCTGCAGCTGCATTAGTTTTCGCCGAGATTGAAAATTCAAATCTCTCAAATCGTGAATCAACAGCAGGTGTATGCAGAGTCATATTTCCATAAAAGTTGTCAAAATTCAATGCGGTTACATGCCCACTAGGGAGGTGCGTCATATGTCCAGCAAATTCAGTCATCGCATCTCCAAGCCATTGGATTTCAATGTCTGCATTTCCTCCGGTCGAGAAATAAGAGCGATCACCTATTGAATCAAATTCATGGACGTATCCTGCAGCGGTTTGATCACCCAATTCGACATCCTCGTCCGCTGCGTTGGAATGAATGTGAATAAGGTAGGAATTTGGAGATGTAAAATCGGCACTTGAGATTTCGATCCACATGGGGTTTCCTCTCCCACTACTGAGGAATGCAGTCATGTTGGCCTCAGCCTGGCCATGGAGCAACCCATCTTCGCGGACTTCGATATTCAGGGGTTCGTCAGCATGCACCAATTGTATGAAGTGGACAACACCAATTTCGTCGCCCAATGTGATGTTGTCTACATCCTGTGGGTCACTCAATTCACCTTCGTAGATGAATGTCGGCGTGTCCTCCCCCTCCCAATCCAACGATGGATTATCAATCGTCCCAGTACTACTGAGTTGCTCGGCAGGAATCGGTGATATGGAGAGCAGAATGAGCAGAAGTGCGAGACCCACCGCTCGTGTGCGCATGTGCCGGGCCTCCGGCCCGCCACCTTTAGAATCATTCAAGTCCAGTGCATTGGCAGCCTTGTTTGATGGAACACAAAGCCTTGGCTCGAACCGTGATGGCGCGCTGGCGTCATGCGCGCATATTCGGTCTCGGAGATCGAGCCTCACCTGGTGCCTTTACACCCGGTTTGTGTTTGACGTCAAACGACCCTGAAATGAGCGTTGAGATCGCTCCATTCATGGTCGAGCATAATTCAGAAAATTTGCCAGCCTCCCTGGCGATGAAAGCACGTGGGGAATGGGCCTTTCCTTTCAGCGAAAATGATGTGCCTGAATATTCAGCAAATGAGGGGCACACATTGCCTCCTAGTTTGCAAGAAGCAGATTCAGGTCAAGGTCAGAGTACAGGTCCACTGTTGCCAATTACTTGGCAGCGATTGGTTCACGATGCGACACTCCTAGATGCAGATTTGTCCCCTGAGATCGTCGTCATTCAAGACGCCTTACAGTTGGCGGGCCACCCTGGTAGGCTGATACAGACCATCCATCTTCTCCGCGAACGATTTCCAGCCGCCCTTCTATGGGCGCCCGGGTTGGGTGGCCCCGATAATTGTGCGATTCTATCTTGGTTCGGTTTGGACTTGTTCGATTTGCGTCGTTCACAACAAGCAGTGGCTCAGGGGATTCTTTTGACCCGGGATGGTCCACGCCACATTGATACGACCAGCGGTGAATCGGCTGATATTCCGGCTCAAATTTCAGAGTGGAAAGCCTCTTTGTCAGCGACAAGGTCGGCTATTCAAGCAGGAACACTGCGCGAACTTGTTGAGAAACAATCTCTCAATAGTCCTCGCTTGGTCGAACATCTTCGGCGCCACGATGCGTTGCTTTCTTCTGCAGCACCATTGAGTATGCATGTTGCGAAAACCCAGCGATTCCGATGTCACAGCTCAGTAAGTCGAGATGACCCAATTGTTCAAGATTGGATTCATCGAATGGAGAATGAGTACATGCCCCCAGAAATCCAACGCGAAACACTCGTATTGTTGCCTTGTTCAGCTCGGAAACCATATTCCTCTAGCCAAAGCCACCGTTTCTTCCGTTCTGCGATTCGCAATCGACGAATTCACCAGGTGATGGTGACCAGTCCCCTTGGTTTGGTCCCCCGTGAATTGGAAGAGCAGTGGCCTGCAGCACACTATGATCTTCCGGTAACGGGCGATTGGGATGATGATGAATTGGCGACGATTCGTCGCCTCACAAAATCCTTGGTTGAACGTGTCGGCTACAAGACAGTAATCAATCACTCAGGTATTGAATTCGATTTCGAAACCATTGACACGCGACCAGAAGGTGTAGGGGCCTCTTCCAAAGCCGCATGTGATGTGCTGCGTCAAGCCGTGGAATCAATCGAAGGTGAACATATGAGGGAAAAGGCATTCCTCAAACACGCATACGCATCACTGAGTCGTTGGCAATTTGGAACAGATGCTTGGATGGAAGGCCTGCGTGTTGGTGGCAAACCACCGAGATGGATGCTCATGAAAGACAAGCAGCAGATGGCACAATGGCACCCTGATTCAGGTCGCTTTTCTTTCACCAAATCGATTCTCCCAACATTGAGGGAAACAGGGACGTTACGTGAAGTTGAAATCGGCGGGGATTCACCTTGGAAAGGCGATATTTTCCCGGCCATGGTTGTCAATGCTCCAAATGACCTACGAATCGGGGAAGAAATCTTGATTATTCGCAATGGGGAATTGCTAGGTTCGGCTCGCTGCAAGGCAGCAGGATGGGAATGGAAAGGTGGCGTGGGACGCCTTGCGAAATCGCAACATCGCCTTTAGAGTCGCCAATCTAAACTTGGGGGGTGTTAAATACCGCCCTAGGGCGGTAGGAAGTATGGCCACCGCCCACCGAACGAACTACCTTAGCACCGCCCTTGTGTTGTTGATGATCCTCTCAGCATTGGCGCCAATGATGGCACCACACATGGGAATCGAAGTTGTATCTGAAGAAAATGATTATCCAAATGCTCTCAAACAAGCCGATCGCACAATGGACACTGGGGGTCGAGCACCCTGTTCTGCCGTACAGAGTGACGGAGGGACAGCAGGAGATGCCGGTAACACCACTGCTACCGCTAAATCACAGGGATCAGATCCAACAGTGACGAATTTAGATGGCTGTATCGATACATCAGATACTGAGGATTGGTATGGAATGCAGGTATCTGCGAATAAGGACGTTGTCGTTGTTTTGCGAGATTTCGGTGATGGGACCAATGTCGATTTCGATTTGGTGGTCTCAGATAGCACGGGCGGTAACCCACAGACGGGGACGGGATACGTCGATTTCTCGATGACCTATGGAACCACTGAGCGTGTGGAATTCACAACCAACAGTACTACTGCGGGCATGCACTACATCCAAGTTTGGCAGTACAATGGCGATGGTAATTACAAACTTGACATTTGGACAAACAATTCGGTTCCAAAGCCCGATCTCTCAGTGAATACAATCAGTGGTCCAGCCAATGCAATGGCAGGGGATACCGTAAACGTGACCTACACCATAGAGAATTATGGTCCAGGTGATACCAATTCAACGAACCCCTACGATGTTGTGTTTATTCTATCTACGGACGATACTTATGATTGGGCGGATACAATCGTTGATAGTCAGATTGCAGGACCCTACTTGACAGCAGGCAGTAATTCCGTTCAAACAAGTCAGTTGACTATTCCTGCCGATATTGACAGTGATGACTATCATTGGATTGTTTGGCCAGATGGTTGGGGCAACGTATCAGAAGCTGATGACCTCAACAACAACAACGCCAGTTCTGCAGTAACCACAATTTCAGGCATGCCTTGCCCGAATGTCGATGATGCATCGAC
>JASLKT010000069.1 GCA_030747395.1 Candidatus Thalassarchaeaceae archaeon | reverse complement strand
ACAGTTGGCAGGCTGCAAATACAACAACGGATGAGGCGGCCTACACTTCACCGCCGCCACTAAGGGCACCGTATGAAATCATCATTGTCGATGTTGGGAATGTAGGTAAGGTGGCCGCAATAAAACGTTCACTTGACATGTTGGTCCCAGGTGGCCTTATTCTTACATCCGAACCAGAAGTACCTGTAGCCGATGTTGGTGAAATCCCAGAATCCGGTCCAGAAAATCCTGACCAAGCAAGGGTCGCCGCATTCAATGAATGGGCCCAATTTATCACCTCAATTAATCAAACCAACCCTGTTGGTTTTGTTCCTTTATTTGGGGGGACATTGGTGGGTATCATTCAGGCTTAACTTGCCATTGCGAGTAGCGCATCAACTTTCAGTAGCCCATACCCGTAGTAGTTATCGTGTTCTGCCTGGCCAGTTTTCGGCTCCACACTATCCTTGATCCATCCTTTGACATCTTCCACGGTGTTTCTTGAACCGCCAGATGTCCCATTTTGCCCGATATCAGGTCGGTGTTCGAGTAGATGTGCAATCGCGCCACTGACCCAAACAGTTGCTCCACTTGTGCCTGAGCCCCAAGCATAGAGGCTATCTGAATCGATTTGTGCATTCAGAATGGCCAATTTTTCCCCTGGGGCAACAAGTTCGGGTTTCTTGTCAGGATTCAAGCGACCAAATGGGTTCATTGTAGTTGGGGGGTTGAATCCATTATTACCTACGGATGAATTGCTCCAAATGGTCCCATCTGTATCGATTGCCCCGACACAGATGACATCTGAGACACTGCCCGGGCTGGCTACATCGCCATCATCATCAGGCCCTCCATCATTGCCTGCGGCTGCAACCACAAAGATACCCTGATCTATCGCATTGTCTACTGCGGCTTCTAGTTCATCTGTTTCAACGAAAATCCAATCGATTCCCTGAGTTCCACCCAGACTTAGAGAAATAATGTCTACACCACTATCTGCACACCAATCAACGGCTGCTGCGATATCTGTATCAGACCCACTCCCTGATTTGGAGATGGCTTTGGCAATGTGCAAATTGACATTGGGTGCAATACCCGAAAGTCGATTTTTTGCGACTAATATTCCTGCCATCGCAGTTCCGTGCCCCTGATCGTCGTAAGGGTCCCCTCTATTGCTGACAAAATCTTTCCAACCTGCAAGTTGAAGGTGTGCTAAATCTGGGTGGCTGATGTCAATGCCTGTATCAACGATGCACACATCGACACCTTCACCACTAGTCGAAACATTGTCGAAACCTGACAATTGCTTGAATTCTTCATGTCGCTCTGCTAACTCTGGCGTGTATGGGTCCAACAATCCCTTTTCCAAGAAACCAACAGCCCAAACAACGAGTAATATTGAAACAACGAATAGTGCAAAAGCAGTACCATTCCTGAAAATTTTTTCTAGATTCATTTCCGAACCATAATTGCGTTTGGCCGGCGGTGCGGGGGCCTCGGGCATATCATCGAGAATTGCATCGAATTCCATGTCAATCTCACTCCGTCAACCCGTCAATTATTTCGTTAAATGTATCCACGAAGGTACGCGCTTCCTCTTCGGTATTGTATGCATAGGCAGAGGCCCGTAAACTTCCCTGTTCTATCCCGCGTGCGTCAAACCACTGATTGACACAGTGCAGTCCTGAGCGAACAAATACGTCGCCAACCTCATCCATCAGAATGCCTACATTTTGCACATCCAAATTTTCCAGTAAGATTGAGCAAATACCCCCTCGAAGTGCAGCATCTTGTGGGCCAATGATTTCAATACCGGGCAAGTGCCGAATCCCCTCACTCATGATTCGATTGATCCGCACTTCTTGAGCAGCCAAGTCACGCATATCATATTGTGAGAGCAGATCCAATGCGGCTTCAGTTCCACAAATCCCTGCATAATGGCCCAAACCGCCTTCTAAACGGTCTGGAATAGAGCGTAGGGTGTAATGCTCAGCAGTTGCAGCCTCTACAGTACCACCTCCTGCACAAATAGGCTCCAATTGCGACAAGATTTCTTCGCGACCCCAAAGGGCGCCTACTCCTGTTGGTCCGAGCATTTTGTGTAGGCTAAAAGAGAACAAATCACAACCTAACGTTTCGACATCTATGGGTATATGTGGTGCCGATTGGGCACCATCTACATGGACAATTGCGCCATGGTCATGGGCAATCTTTGTGGCTTCAGCAATTGGGATTTCAACACCGTCAAGGTTGCCAACGTGAACCAATGACACCATCCTGAGGGATTTCCCTGCGTTTGCACATGCATCCTCAAAAGCCTCGAGATCAAATTGATTGTCAGGTTGACTTTTCACGGTCTGCAGTTTAACTCCAGAAGCTGATTGTTGCAACCAGGGGACAAGATTTGAATTGTGTTCGCGATCACTGGTGATGACAACATCCCCTGATTTCCAAGTCATGCCTGCTGCAACTTGGTTAATCGAATGCGTCGCATTGGGGGTGAAAATCACTTCACGCGCATTTGATGCGCCGATATGTGCGGCCAATTTCCGCCGAGTTCGTGTGACGGTTTGTGAAATTGCCATACCCCATCTGTGAACAGATCGGCCTGCACAGGATGGGTTGCTTGCGTAGTAATCTTGTATCGCATTGATGACATTGATTGGGCGCAAGGTCATGCAGGCATTGTCGAGATAAACGGGTGATTTATCCTCGTTTAGAGGCGGAAATAATTCACGGAAACCAGCGACATCCATTCGCTCACCATGCCTCTTCGTCAGCGAAATGGTTCCCCACAGGGGCACTTGAGTTGCAGGACGTGCAAATGACTCGTGAAGAAATGCGAGTTCCACAGACTGAACATTTCTCACCAGGTGCGGCAACCCCATTGCAACCATCGATAGCACATGCGGCCTCGATTTCACCATCAGCCAGCATATTGACTGCAGTCTTCTCACCGCAATCGGGACATTTTCCTGTGCGAGCGGGTTGTTGATTGTTGGTGTCAATCGTCCCCTCTCGAACCTGCGAGATTTGCCTCGCTCGAGTGGACTCAATGCGAATTTCACCACTACCTAGCATAATTTGTGGATACCAGAGTACATGGACCATCAACCACACCAGAATCAAACCTGTAATCAGATACACAGATTTGAGCAACCACCACCATTCAACCTTCCCTGGTTGGCGGATTGAGACATAATGGGCACCCGACCATGCGTGAATGACAACGAGGACACAATAGATGACAAGTGCAGCGCTCCACGCAATGAGTGAATGGTCCCGTTTGGCAATTTCTCGTTGCCGAGGGTCAGGGTGCCAGTGCTTTTCTTCAACGTGAACATCTCGTGTTTCCGTCACGGCACGCTGCAAGATGAAACAAACGAAGGCGATGAGAATAAATCCAACAATTGTTACGGCGAAGGCAAATGAATCTCCCCCAAATGGGAAATTGGCATCGTATCCGTGAGCCCAATACTGGCTAAATTCAGCAGCAATTAATGCGACATATAGGCTGATTGCTTGCGATCTCATCAGAGGGAAGATGGACCACAGTCTGACTAGAAGAATGACCCATAGTCCGATAGTAATCATGGAGAGCACAATCGCGGCATTGTGAACATTCCTTATTCCCGAATCAGAACCGAACCAACCGCCATCTTCCCCCTTGAATCCAACATTGTAGAAATCACCACCATTTGAGAGTTCATTGATTCCAAAATCCCATCCTGAGAATATAACGGCTAGGAAACCAATCGCCAATGTGGTCCAATGTGCCACCGTCCATGTGTTTCTTATTTTGTAAATATGAAACATCAACTCAATTTTCAAGTGGTGAAATGGCTCTAAACGAGGATAATCTATCGACAAATTTTGCTTGATTTTGAGATCAGTCAAGCGTGACCCTTCATGGAAAACCAAGCCGTCCCCGGCCTCCGTTTCTTCCACCGCAGCCTCTGTCATCACAGTGCCCTGCGACAACTCCGCATTAAGAAATACTCTACCAGCCGTAGGCTGGGAGTCGAATATTCCACAGATCAACTACAACCAAATGGCGCCGAGACGGAGATTTGAACTCCGGCGGGAAAACCCACGTGATTTCCAGTCACGCGCGATACCAGGCTATGCGACCTCGGCAGTGTTTCCGCGTGCAACCTTTCGGATATGAGCATGATGGCGATGCGGCACTCAAATGAGGGTGCATATGGAGGGCGCAGTGGTTAAATTACGGTCGCTGGTCGCCGTCTTCGCTGCCACTGTGGCTTAGCGGTATAGCACCTCATTGGTAATGAGGAGGTCGCGTGTTCAATTCACGCCAGTGGCTCTTTTCACAGACCCATAGGGTCTGACCAGTCCCCCGAAGGTCTTTCTAACGTCTAAGCATCGCCAGACTCCGTAGGAGTCGACGACATGAGGGGCAATCGCAAAGTTATGCTAAGCGTACTACTGACATTCATGATGGTCTCAGTGCCATGGGCTGCTGCAGATATCAGCGGCTGGGTAGGCCCACCTCAAATCGCATCAAGTGGCCAAGATGTCGAGGTAGATGGTTGGAATGTGCCGAGTAACGCAACAATTCTCGACGGTTGGATGACTGCTGACAACAAGATGGTCAACGACGGCAACGGAACGGAATGGCGAGTCGATACAACAACCAATTTTTCTGTAGGCCAATTCAATTTGGCCACCATGGATCATTTCGATGGCCGCCTTTCGATTGAGCCCGACAGTGCGGTAAGTCAAGTGGATGCATTCTTGGGTACCGTCTCATTACAATTTGAGCACGGAACGATTCAAGAATCAGGAAACACGTCCGTTTGGGAGCCGGGCTTGCCGGCTACAGTCAACGGGACTCAAATCGGCAGCACGATGCAAATGCCATATG
>JASLKT010000068.1 GCA_030747395.1 Candidatus Thalassarchaeaceae archaeon | reverse complement strand
AGGTGCTGGTGGATTTGGGTCACTGTCACCGGGTGTTTCTCCCGCTGAATGCATTACTGATGTACATTGATTCCAATTGTCGCAAGCTGTAATTGTGAGTTCATTGGCATCAGCATCTGGGATTCCTGAACCCCAACCCAACCAGTTGTTGCCCTGGATCTGGAATGTGCCCCAATTGTATCCACCATTCATTCCAGAAAGTGTGACTTGGTCACCATCTGGGTCATTGACAAAGCCTGAAAGTTCGTATGAGTCACCATTCCAGAATCCATCTGAAACCGTAACACTTGGAGGGGTTGATTCCTTTGACATACTCAAATCATAGGTGTGGGAGAAATCAGCCATTCCGTTTCCTTGTGCATTGATGCGGACCATGAAGGGTCCAGGTGACATAGAAGACAGGTCGACTGTGACAACGGCTTCTCCATTCATTGTCACCGAATTACTGCTGGTTTGTGCATCATCCTGCACGAGTGTGACAACAGCGTCCATGCTCGGCATTCCTGCGGTTGGCGTCATCGTCACTGTCGCAGTACCGCTGCTGGCACTCCCTGAGACTCGCATAGGGACCTGTAGCGTGAAATTGCGTACATCCGTGGTTTGCCCAGCGGAGTCCATTGCGTGACAGGACACAGTTGTACTGTCCTGACCTGCAGGCGCATTTGCATACAATCCATCTCCATCACTATTCATTGACCAGCCTTCAGCTCCTGAGCAGGAAATGAGTGGTGATCCTTGATCATCGGTTGCCCAAGCAGCCATTTGGCCAGTCGATACGAAGTAAGCCACCCCGTCATCTGCAATCGTCATGATGTCACCCTCGGTGGGTGCAGCAGTAGTCCACATTGGTGGGTCATCAATTTCAGGTGGTTCTGTTGTCATGTCGAAGAACATGTCTTGACCTGTGGGCCAATTGTTCATGTCATACTCAACATGAACATCAACGCGTAGACGTGTTTCACCACCAATACTGACAAGTCGACTCTCTTGAGTGACCGTTCCATCAGATACACAAGTTCCAGGGACAGGAGCACTGCCTTGCTGGTCATTGTTTTCCTGATTAATCAAGCGCCCATCGCATTCTTCAAACATCCCAACACGAAGTCCTTCTAGGGCAGGGTATGTTGCGGACAAGTCTGCATTGGACATGTTTGAGGTATTCATTGCGAGGGTGAATTCATCGTTGGATAGTCCACCCAGTGTGAGGCCATCAAAGACAAAGGTTCCATTCAACCAAACGATGATTCTACATTCATCCGGATCATTGATTGTGGTATCACAATTTCTTCCAGGGGTCAAAGGAATATTTGGGATTTCAACACAGTTTGAGTTGGGCGATGATTCACAAGACCGCTCATCAACGTGATTCATGGGCATCAGATTCCACTCTTCGACTGTCAGCGGTGTTTCTTCGGTATTCTCCCAAGTTGCATTGTACCAGTTGACACCCTCGCCGCCACGATGTGCGGGGCCTCCCCTGAAACCAATACGTGGGTTTGTTTGTGTGACACATTCCGCGGCGATGTTTTCGATTGCGCTGTATTCATCAGATGAAAGCCAACCATTGTCCCCGCCAGGTAGGCCCTCAAATAATCCCTCCAAATCCAATCGGACTTGGTCGGAAAGGCTGCCATTAATCCATGCAACAGCTTGCACATACGCTGATGACCAGTCATCATTGAGTTGGATGTCAAATTTTGCATGTGTGTAGTTGAACATGTCTTCAAACGTCAATCCTTCACAAGCCGCTTCGACTGAATTTTGACGGGCAGAAGTCTCCGATGGTTCGGTTTCCTCAGTTACTTCGGTTGGTAATTGAACCGTACTTACAAGCATCAATGCGGTTAACAGGATGGCCCAAATGTTACACTTCGTTGCACTTCGCATGACATCCGGGCTTACTTGACGCTTGAATATGCTTTCCCGGCTTACATCGAGTGTAGTTAGGAACACCGTAGGTGTTCAATTACGCAGTTGCTTTCAACCAAGGTTCGACATATTGGCTTGCATAGGGATCACTTTCAAATGGCAAAAATTCAGATCCAGGAATATTCGGTTTGATGATGGTCAAAAGATGCACTTCACCGCCCCATGTCCCCATTGCAACTGTCACCATCTCTGCGATTTTGGTGCCACTAATCTCAACACGTTTCAGTGTGTAGGGCAATGTGTCTCCTGAATAGTCGTATGATTGGCCGTAGGCAGTCGTTTCCAAGGTGAACCAATCTGCATTCAAACCAATTCCATCCAACTCCCCCATCGCTTGTTTGAGGCGAGCCTCATCAGTCCCTGAACTCTCTAGATGCCACAACACCATCGACCCCGAACCAATTGCGGATAAGGTGCCAGGCAATCGTACATGATTGACAACCAGAATGGCTGTCCCCTCATTCCAGATGTGCTGTTCGGAAGCAGGCCAACCAGGTGCATCCGGATTTTCGGTGACGAGTGGCGCCCCCCATTCGGCCGCTCCAATGGGTGTAGAAACCCCTCCAAAACCAGAGATCATCACACCGGCTACAATCGCTACAACCATTGCACTACGGGCTTGCCAACGAGTGGGCCACATCAGTCGTGAATCTTCGGATGCGACGGCTCGAATTCCCATTCCAATTGCGCCTGCTGGAATTGCAACCCACCAGCCAAGGGGAACCAATAGAATTCCAATACATAGCAAGCAAATTCCTTGGTTGAACGAATCGGCACGGAAGAAATCAGCAATGTGGATTTGAGGGTATTTCCATTTCCATTCGATGCCGATGATTCCCAGTACGCACAGCCATGGAATCAACCATGCAGCAAGGGCCCCTCCGACTGCCATCACACCTCGGTACACTTAGGCCCCATTGAATCATGTGGCGCTGTGTCAAGGATTGGTGTGATTTACAGCAACTCCATGAAGGGCGGAGCCCACGGCAGGGCGAGGGCCATGCTGGAACTTCGTGCTGCCACCTTTCGCTATCCAGTCAGCCGCCCTCGTCGATTCAGGCCATGGGCGACGGCGCCGGGACCAGGGATTCGAGGAATAGACCTCTCATTATCGAGCGGTACAATTCTTGGTTTGGTCGGCCCCAACGGTGCAGGGAAATCGACCTTAATGCAGGTCATGGCCAGCATTCTTCCATTGGAAGATGGCTCACTGAGTGTTGAAGGTGCCACGGCAATCGAGGATTGTAGAGCCACCATCGGATATATGCCTGAACGAGTCACTTGGAATGGTCCAGGCACCGCTCAACAAGCGATTGAACGCCTGTGTATAATGCGGGACATTCCGAAAGAGAACGGTCACGATTTACTCGATTTGGTTGGCTTGGGCAATCGCGTTCTTGATGATTTATCCACGTTCTCTCAAGGGATGAAGCAGCGATTGAGCCTCGCAGCCGCGTTGTTAGGGAATCCGAAGATATTGCTTTTGGATGAACCGCTGAATGGCCTAGATCCTGTGGCTCAAGGTGCATTCAGAACATTGCTCCGCCAACTTGCAGAGAAGGGCTCAAGTGTGGTAATCAGCAGCCATACATTGTCCGATTTAGAACGTCTCGCCGATGAATTTGTTCTTATGCACCACGGTCGAATCGTCGCCAATGGTCCGCTGCTAGAAATCGAGCGAAATCTTGGGCTCCGGGCGACTCTAGAAATCGCTGGACTCGGTATTCCACCGACTTCATTTGGAGAAGACATCGAAGCAAAGGAAATCCCTCTGCATGAGGGGGAGGAATGGGCCTACCACCTCCATTTGGCAAAAGGAGAATGGACCACTCAGAGGCGAAGTGAACTTGGACCTGAGATGACATTTACGCGATTACAACCCGTTCAAGCAGGACTTGAGACAGTGATTTCAGCTGCCACAGGTCTCGATATCGAAGATGCAGGATTCACCATTTTGTCGGAGGCTGATTCAGATGCGTAATCGACTTCAAACCATATTGGATGTCAGTGTTCACGATGCCAAGAGACACATCCGAAGTCAGCGAATGCTGGTCTTGGCCCCTTTGGTCATATTCTTGTTATCTGCGACCTGTTGGGGATTTGCAGATTCAAGGATTGTTCCTGCTGGACTGTCCGTCAATTCACCCAACGATGTGTTGTTCCTCTCGAGTACATCAGTTGTCTTCATCTGTACGTTAAGTGTTGTATTGCTCGGCTTTGATGCGGTCAGTAAGCGAAGATTGACAGGTGAATTAGCGATTGATCTTTCTCAGCCCATGCCACGGTCTGATTATGCTTGGTCCCAACTTTTGGGAGTGTGGCTGGCAGCGATGGTTCCGACAGTCATCGGGATATTGGTTGGAGTTATTTTGATTCAGAGACAGATGGGTGTTTGGCCAGAATTTGGAGACATCTCCATGTTCCTCATTTCAACAGGCCTCCTGTTGTGGTGGTATACTTGCTTGCAACTCCTCGCATCCTCATTGGCCCGCGATATTGGGGCTTCTGTCACATTGGGTGTGGGCACATGGCTGTTCTTCGTTTTCCTTTGGTTGATTCCAACTCTTATTATCGCGCAATCGATGGGAGTCGATGTCACCGACACGACATCTTTGGCATTTGATCAAATCCAAGAGAAGACTGATTTGTTCAGTCCAAATGGCGTCTACCAACTACTCATGGAAACAAGATTATCTTCGGGGAGCCAACCCCACCTCTCTACAATTTCAATCTGGGCTTCTGCCATATCCTGGTTTGTTATTCCAACATGGTTTTTCTGCAATAGAATCCAACATTTACGACCTTGAAACAGACAACTGCAACGAATTTAGGGTGGCCTAAACCTTATATCCTTATTTCTCTGCGGGGTGGAATTAAGGGTAACCTAAACTTGGACGTGAAACGATGAAAAGAAATGAAATATTGAAGAATGCAGTGGTTGTTTGCTTGTTGATGACAACAGCCTTTGCTGGATGCTTGGGCGATAGTGAAGAAGAGACTGATGACAGCAATGTTATCCGCCTCGCATATACAATAAAGGATGATTATGACAATCCTGACACAAATCCACAATTCATGGCAGATTACATTGCCGAACACTCTGGATATGATGTTG
>JASLKT010000067.1 GCA_030747395.1 Candidatus Thalassarchaeaceae archaeon | reverse complement strand
CTATCTTAAGCCGAAGCATCTCTTTGTCACTGTTCATGGTCGTTACAAAATCGGGTAATGGACGAATTTGCCATCCATTGGAGGCGAATTCACGAGTCCACCACATGTGTCAAACCACCCTTCGGGGAGTCGTGGATATCTACTCCCCTTGATGAATATTACCCGATGTCCTGAATGTATTCAATTTCCGGCGAATTCATATCACCGACAGAGTTCGGATGACCATCCAACACTGCCCCGCTGTGGGATGTGCTGTCGGAGGTCGCGTCAATGCAGAGCCCAATCACGAAGATTGAACCGCAGATTGCGGCCAAGCTCTACAAGCAGCGATATCACTTGGTTGGCGAGCACGGTGGTGTCAAGGTTTGCCACTGGACCAAAGAGGAATTGAAGAACGATCGTCACTGCTACAAGGGCACTTTCTACGGTATCCAGAGTAGTGGTTGCATGCAAATGGCACCCAATGTGGATACTTGCAACCTCGCCTGCACATACTGCTGGCGAGAGCCCCACTCGGAGACACTCAACAAAATCGATGATGATCCAGAGATGCTATTCTATGAGTCCGTTCGCGCACATCGAAGGTTGCTAACCGGATTCAAGGGTCACAAGGACGTCCCCCTTGAGAAGTGGGAGGAAGCGCAAGACCCGAAACACGTGGCCATCAGCCTCAATGGCGAACCCACCCTGTATTCGCGATTGGCGGAATTCTTGGAAATCTGTCATGACCACGGCGTCTCGACATTTCTGGTGACCAACGGCAGTTTGCCCAAGGTGATTGAGAACCTCGATACCTTGCCAACGCAACTCTACATCAGCGTGGATGCACCCAACAAAGAGGTGTTCAACCGATTGTGCAAACCCAAGTTCAACGACAATTCCTGGGAGATGTTGGAGGATACCCTTTCGCTACTACCGTCATTGGATACGCGCACAGTCTGTCGTCACACGCTCATCAAGAATCACTCTCTGGGCTACCATGAAGACTATGCACGACTGGATAACATCGCTGACCCTGATTTCATCGAAGCGAAGGGATACGTGCATGTGGGACACTCACAAAACAATCACAAAATTACAGATATGCCAACTCATGCTGAAATCATGGAGTTCTCCAACGTGCTTGCTCCACTGGTGGGGCGCGAGGTGTTGGCGGACCGCAGAGAGAGTCGCGTGGCGTTGATTGGTAAAGAAATCGTCCCGGTTGTCCTGCCTGAGAAAAAACGTGCCTTCCCAGAGGATTTGGGCATCGCCAAGCCCCCGTCATTCAAACTGCCCACGCTGTAATCAGACCATTGGGCGGCTTGAACCGCAATCTGGACAACGCTGTGTCTCATCGTCTTCGTACTCATGATTGCATGCTGGACAACTGGCTGCGAGTGTTTTGCCACCCACAAGTAATGATTCGCCTTCCTCGGCTGAAACCAAGACGAGGCGCCCATCGCCAACTTCCTCCACCTCATAACGACCTGAACCACCCATCTGTAGTAGGATGTCAGGTGGGAATGCGACGGTTCCAATATCATCAACGATGAGTTCTCGTGATTCTGCAAGGTCGTGAACTTCGAAATCAGCACCATGTTGGGCGACAAAACGACCGTCGCGCAACTCAAGGCTGCGGTCACAGAAAGCGGCAACTTCAGCACTGTGTGTAACGATGAGGAAGGCGACTCCTTTCTTCTTATGGAGATCCTTGAATAATGACAATACTTCTCGACTGGTGATTGGATCCAACGCACCAGTCGGCTCATCGGCCAAAATTAAACTTGGATTGGTAATCAATGCTCTCGCAATTGCAACGCGCTGCTGCTCGCCACCTGACAAGGCAGCAGGCAATCCCTTTGCACGGTGTCCCATCCCCAATTCGGTGAGCAAATCCATGGCCCGCTGTTTGGCTTCTTTCGGAGACACGTTTTGATGGCGTAATGGTTGGGCTACGTTGTCAACTGCGGAAAGATGTGGCAATAGATTGCCTTCTTGGAAAATGAATGAAATTGTCTTCTGGCGAAGTAGAACCAATTCTTGTCCAGTCAATCGAGTCATGTTACGGCCATCGAGGGAGACATTGCCCGCACTGGGTTTCATCAAACCGCCCAAGCACTTGAGCAAGGTCGATTTCCCTGAACCTGATGGGCCGACAACTGCAACCGCCTCACCGGGTCTAACCTTAACGTGAAGGCCACGCAGTGCGACGACATTTCCGTCCTCCGCCTTGGATTCATAGACGTGATAGAGGGCGTTTGCCTCGAGAATTGACTGAGTTTCTTCTGTCATCTTCACTCCCCCTTGAGGACGCTAGCCAAATCAGAGCGCAGCGCCTTGCGCGTGGTGAATAACAATGCAATCACAACCGCTGCAAACACAGCAATCGCAACAAGGCCTAGTTCCAACCATGGCCAAACCAATTCACGACTGATAATCGATGATTCCCCTCCAATGAACAATTGGAAGATGAAGCCAAAGACGTTGAACAGACCGTTGAAAGACAAGGCGAGACCCATGCCCAATAGCATGCCCAATACCATCGAGACGACAATAATTGAGAGGATCTCAAACAGCACCAAGCGAATGATTTGATTGGGGCTGGCTCCAATCGCTTGCAGGACGGCCAATTCTTTCTGTCGTTGGTTGAGAACCAATGAGAGGAACACAAACGCAGATGCGACTGCTGCGACACTCGCTACGATAAATTGCAGTGTCAACAAACCTGGTGTGCCAAAGATGAGGCCACCGTTTCGTTCGACATCGTCATGCGCAGTTTCCCAATCTTGTGCGCTGTCAAATCGAGAGTCGGCCTCTAGGCTGATTCGCAGGGCCTTCAAGTCTTCACCATCGACGCCATCTATGCTGACAATCCAAGTGGTCGCAACCAAGTTGTCAACTCGTGCATTGCCCATCAAATCTCGATAGCCTGATTCGCCAATAATGACACTACTCGCCATTTCACTGGTATCCACACCTGGAATGAATTCGTGAGTTCCAATGTATCGTAACGTCGTGTTGTGAGGAGTTGTTTCCAGAGTCATTGATGAGAAATTGAAGGTTTTTTCTTCCCAAGTGAAATTGATGTTCTCTGATTTTTTATCACCTGCCTCAAGCAAGATGTCGCCACCATCAGAACTCCCACCTCTGTATGAACCCCAAAGATCCAAGTCGTATGCTGCATCTTCTCCTGCGGTGAATCCACCATTCTGGTAGGCATCCATCGCCGCTGTGACATCATCGCCGGGAATCGCCTGTGGGAACCAACGCAGTACATCGGCACTTTCGTCCATCAAAACGTAGGCACTCATGCCATCACCACCTTCAGGAATCAAACTCAATTGCGGCACGTGGACTGCGGTAACCATCACATCGCGGCCACTGATATCTGCGATAGCAGCTTCAACTTCAGCCGAAGTGTTGTCTTGAGACATGACGACCTGAAGGTCACTACCAACTGAAACATCTGCTGTTCTTTCATCAACAAGTGTCCCTGTGTAACCTTGGACGGCAGCCAAAGTCACAATGGACAAGGTGAGTAGCATAATCACCGCCAACCGATTGACAGATTCAGTCGAACCACTGCCTTTCAGTCCACGCTTGACATCGGAAAGTAATGGCGTTCGACTGAAGAAGAACTGCATGATTCGAGGACCTGCGGCACCCAATCTACCCAGTAATAGTGCACCACCAATCCAAAGCATGAATGGACCGAAAACATTGATCAGACCTTCAACAAACCAACTGGATATGAGGCCGTCTTCACTACCATTCATTTCCATCCAAGTGTCAATGGCTCCCAATGAACCAACCAAGAATAGTACCCAATGCAACCATACTCTTGGTTTGGCTACTTTCTGTACCTTGCTGACACCTTCATCGATTTCGAGTTCCATGAAATCTTTGGTTCGACTTCGACCGAAGAGGAGGGCCAGACCGAGGGTGGTCAGCGCTGTGAAGAATGTCGCAGCAATACTCAATCTCGGATTGACTGTGAAGCCAAGTGGTTCAAATTGCATGAATCCTACACTGGCAAGAACCGCGGGTACAGCAGCCATTGCCAAGAGATACCCTAGGAACCAAGCAACGCTTGCTATGACTGCAAGTTCGAGTAGAACCATGCCACGCAACCCCTTTGAGGTTGCACCAATGACTCGATGAATGGAAATTTCACGCCTACGTTGTTCTAAGGACAGGATTAATCCATAGACCAGAACAGAGAGTGAAAGTACCACAATGGGAATCATGATGATGTAATCGAATGCTTGGATTAGACCAAGGAAAATATTGAGGAACAGGATTGTACCACTGATGATATCGATGTAGTAAATTTCGACCTCGCCACTTCCATATGCGCGATTCACACGTTCACCATTGGCATCCTCTTCAAACATCACTGAACGGCCTAAATCTTCCAACCAATCTGCTGCATCTGCAGTCGAAGAAGTGGGGAGAAGTGAACGATCTAATGTCAAACCGAGATAGATGTGGTCGTTGTCGATGAGCGCGGTTCTCTGGGTTTCGTTGAGAACCGTCCAAGTGGTGTAAATCGGGTTGGCTGCAAGTGTGGGGTTGCTCTGTGGCCAAGGTGCGTAAATTCCGAGAATAGTCACATTTTCAATTGTAATTGTGTGCTGGCAATGCATGAAGCCAGTCTCTGCTATAATCAGAATCTCTCCATCACAATCATCCTCATCCATTTCACCGGGATAAGCTGTTTCAGAAGTGTAAGTAAAGGCCAATCTCGATAGGTTATCACCCACTTCTGCATTGGCAAGACTCGCGATATCTGAGGGGATGTAAACACCGCGTTCAGTCTCGACATCAACAGCTGATTTCCATTCACCTCTCTCGTAGATGATATTCTCAGAAATACGGTCTGCAATCACACCATCAAAGGCCCCAGGGCCGAGTAAAGCGATGGCGCGAGTATTAGCCACAGGTGGACCGGTTGTGTATTCGTAATCCCACATTCCTTCGGCATCCCACGTCCGATCGGAATCTGTAGAGTTGACTTCTTGCATCATTAACGGAACCGCATTGAAGACTTTTTCATTGCCCCAATCAAGCCCACTATGCAATCCCTTCTTGCCAAAGACGACGGTACAATCGGAGAATTCGTCCATCTCAGTGAATTCATCACATACCTCAAGCAAATGTGAGGTGTTGTTGCTCCAACCGTCGAGGTCATCGTAACTGGGTTCCTTGTTGAATTCAACCTTGGCGTCAAAGACGTTGATTTCAAGGAAGCCTTCGAAAAATGCTTGAGACAAACCGACGCCGTATGCCA
>JASLKT010000066.1 GCA_030747395.1 Candidatus Thalassarchaeaceae archaeon | reverse complement strand
CGTACACTATGGGCACGAACAGCCACAGCCAATTCGATGGCCACCACAAATACTGCAAATAGAATGACACTAAGCAAGAGTAACAGAACTCCACTGGTGGATATGCTGGGTGCTTCTAATCCGCCTCCGATGAGGAAATTAATCGCGAATAATAGCCCAGCCATTTGACCAAGCACACTCACACACGCTACAGTTGCCACAGCCAACCATTTGCCAAACAGTAAGTCCGAGCGTGCGGTTGGTGTGCAGAGAAGGGCTTCCATCGTCCCCCTCTCGCGTTCTCCTGCAGTCAAATCAATCGATGGTTGAATGGCGGCAGTCGTGGTCCACATTGCCACAACCAGAGGGATGAACATCGCAAGGCCCATTGCGGCAAGATCACCGCCACTGGCAACATCAGCAACATCTTGGTCACCATCCCAGTGAATGGGGTCAAATGCTTCATCCCGAGTGAGGTTATTCTCAGAGAGTGTGGCATTGATAACATCGTCTTCCCATGTGAGGACTGCTTCAAGAGTCCTGGTTTTCGCTTCGAGTGAAAGTTCATCAGTTGAATCTGAAAGTATAGCGTAATACCACGATTGAGAGGCATTTGAGTCAACTTGGCGTAACCGTAGAATCGCATGGAGACTTTCGGCAGAATTCAACCTCTCAGCATCCGCTCCCGGTTCGGACAACGTACCATTGACAACCAATTCAGTTTGAATAATGATCAAATTACGACCATCTAGATGTGCACTCAAATCATCTGGCAAGTCTCCTTGGACCTCGACGGTTAATTCGTATGCTGACAATTCAGCAGCTTCCCCTTGTAGGAATAACGGCAATGCAATGAAAATAGCGGGGAAAATGAGCAATGGGACCAAAATCATGGCCAAGACAGTCCTCCAATCTCTTACGAAATCAATGAGTTCCTTCTTCGCGACAATTAAGATTCGAGATAGATTCATTTTTGAATCACTCAACCGAACCACCTCCTCGTGTCAACAAGCGCCTCCATGCGCGTGCGATTCTCCCCTCATCTTCAGCGGGCGCGTCAGCACGAGCAACATCTTCTGTCAACGCAACATAAGCCCCTTCGAGGTCTTGGCAATCTGCTTCTTCCATCAATTCAGAAGGGGATCCATCAGCGCGGATTGTTCCGTTATGGATGATAACAATGCGGTCACAAACCTGTTGCGCCTCAGCAAGATTGTGGGTGCTGTAAATGACGGTGCCACCTTCATCGCCCAATTTTCGCACCAATTTTCGCACCATTCGCGCACTGGTCACATCTAGCCCCCCTGTCGGCTCATCAAGAAGCAAAATTTTGGGTCCATGTGATAGCGCCCGAAGCAAAGCAGTCTTCTGTCGCATCCCACGAGAGAACCCACGAGTAGATCGATGTAGATCTTGATCAAAATTGAGCAATCTGGCAAATCTCTCGGTTCGGGCCCACGACATATCGTCATCAATTCCGTTGAGTCTGCTATGGTAGCGAATGTTTTCCCATGCCGTTAAGCGGGCATACAGCCCAGTTGATTCAGGAACGACACCAACATGTTCGCGCATGCGGTGTATGTCGACTGGTTGTTCATCAACAACGCCCTGTACAGTGCCCGATGATGGTTGATACAAACCACAGAGCAGCCTCAATAGGGTGGTTTTTCCAGCACCATTGCCGCCAACAAGGCCAACAACTTCCCCAGCATTGAAATCGACAGAAACAGTAGAAAGTGCCGTAATTTCAGCGAATGATTTGGTCACTTCCGAGACTTTTAGCAACGCCTCACCCATCTACAAACACCCTCGCCTAGTCATATTCAAGCAATTCGACAAGAACACCGCCAGTGCTTGAAGGGTGGACAAAAGCAATTCGACTTCCGTGTGCGCCTTGGGTTGGTGTTTCATTGATGAGCCGAACACCTTCGGCTTTCAATTTTGACAGCAATGATTCCAAATCGTCTACCCTAAAGGCGATTTGTTGGACCCCGGGGCCGTATTTTTCAAGAAATCGGCCGATTGGTGTATCCTGACCAGTTGGCGAAAGCAACTCAATTCTTGTGGCATCATCGCCGTGTTCAGTACCGAAGAAACGGATATTCACACCTTGTTCTTCGTTGAGTTCATCATCTCCCTGTTCTAGACCGAGTAATCTCCAAAAGGTGCTACCCGAATCAAGATTATTCACAGCAATTCCGATGTGATCAATTCGAATACCCATTTCAATACCTCAGAATCCACTTGGGGCCATCCAAGTTCCAAACTCTTCTTTGAGCGCATTCATGATCTCTCCAACGCTGCAGTGAACCTTTACGGCGTGCAAAATTAATGGGAAGAGGTTCTCATCCGTCCCGGCTGAAACAGTCAATGCCGACAAGGCAGAGGCCACATCAGCAGCATTCCGCCCTCCACGTAATTCTGCGAGTTTTGCCAACTGCTGTTCGGCGATTAACGGGTCAATCACCTGCCCTTCAATTTCCGGTTCCTTGTCAATGCGTGCATGATTGACTCCAATCACCATACGGTTTTGCTTTTCCACATCCACCGTTTGTTTCCACGCTGATTCGTGTATTCTTCGCTGTTGAAATCCAGTTTTGAGTGCTGCCAATGCACCCCCCATCTCATCAATTTCACAAATGAGTGCATACGCCTCACTCTCGATTTTATCTGTTAACGCTTCTACATGGTAAGAACCAGCCATGGGATCAACAACATCGGCCACACCAGTCTCTTCTGCGAGAATTTGCTGTGTGCGAAGTGCAATTGTTGCACTTTCATCTGTGGGCAGACCAATTGCTTCATCGTACGAATTGGTATGCAGTGATTGAGTGCCCCCAAGTACAGCGGACATGGCTTGATATGCAACTCTAGAGACATTGTTCAATGGCTGTTGAGCCGTCAATGTCACACCAGCAGTCTGTGTATGGAATCGTAACATCGATGATTTCGGATTTTTTGGTTGGTATCTTTCATTCATCAAGCGATGCCACAATCTACGGGCAGCTCTGAACTTCGCCACTTCTTCAAAGAAGTCGTTGTGACAACCGAAGAAGAATGACAACCGTGGGGCAAAATCATCAATATCCATGCCCGTCGAAAGTGCCGCATCGACATATGCCAATGCATTTGAAAGGGTGAATGCCAATTCTTCGACAGCCGTCGCCCCGGCTTCTCTAATATGGTATCCAGAAATACTGATTGTATTCCATGCAGGGTGTTTTTCGGCACAGTATCCAATCACATCAGTAATCAGTCGCATACTCGGTTCAGGTGGGAATACATGCGTCCCTCGTGCGATGTATTCCTTGAGTATATCATTTTGAACAGTACCGCGTAGTTGATCTGGTGCAGCACCCTGTTCTTCACCCACTGCGATATACAATGCAAGTAGAATTATGGCAGGACTGTTGATGGTCATAGAGGTAGAAACTTGATCCAATTGAATTTGATTAAACAATTGACGCATATCGAGTATTGAGTCTATCGCAACACCTACGCGCCCCACTTCTCCAAAACTCAGTGGGTCATCACTGTCCAAACCTAGTTGGGTTGGCAAATCAAAGGCCACTGAAAGGCCACTTTGCCCCCGATCAAGTAGTGTACGGAAACGAGTATTTGTTTCTTCAGCAGAACTGAAACCCGCATACTGCCGCATGGTCCAGAGCCGACTTCGATACATGGTTTCATGCACACCACGTGTGTAAGGAGGGGTGCCGGGAGTTTCAGATTCACTGGCTGAATCCTCTGGCCCAGGGATAGGTGAAATGGGCAAACCGCCTAGTGTTTCAAACGAATCCTTGCGCAGTCGCACCCTCTCACCTAAACCGTGACGGGGCGATGCGCCCCTTCAATCGTTCCGTGCTGGTGACTTCAACAGTTGCAATCATCGTCGCAGCCATCTTTCTCAACTTCGCCATGATCATGTTCATGGTGATGATGATGGCCACCTGGACCGTGTGCGTGTCCATGGGACATTTCGTCCTCAGTTGCCGCCCTTACTTCCATGATTTCGACTTCAAAGTGCAGTGTTTTTCCAGCCATAGGGCTGTTAAAGTCACATCGCACAGTTTTCTCAGTTACCGCAACAATACGAAACGGTCCAGCATCAGACATTAGCATCATACCGAGATCGATTTCCATGTCTTCTGGAAACATTTCCCGTGGGACTTCCTGAACTAGTTCCTCTGAGGGATGCCCATATGCATCTTCAGGCTCCAGTGTAAATGAACGAGTATCGCCAGTAGAAGCACCCATCACTTCACGCTCAAAGCCAAGAATCATTCCACCATGGCCGACGAGAAACGTTAGAGGATCTCCACCACGACTAGAGTCGAATTCTTCACCACTATCCGGGAATGTTCCTGTATAGTGTACGCTTGCTACTGTATCTTTTGCTATTGCTGTCATAATTTCACCTTCTTGTTGTGAGCGAATCAATCAATTTGATGATTCGAGTTGAGCATTTTTCACTGATGATTCCATCAGCGACCTTATCTTCAAGAAATTCCTTTGCATCTCCAACACCTTGACGTTCGCCTTTAGCCCAGGTTTGTCCGAGAACATTTGATCTGTGCTCATCTTCGACACCTTCTTCCTCCAAGATTCGTCGAACGTCATATTTGAATTCCATATACTTCCCTCGATGCAACTTTTTCACACGCTTTGCTGGACCTTGCGGCTTGTTGCGTTTGTTAAAGCGCCCCCCTCTTCGAGGGGCTGGACTGGGTCGTTTCGCCTGACCTTTTTTCTTGAACGGGTTAGATGGTTCTGCATTGGGTTTCGCAGCTTCAGAACGTTCATTTTGGGCTGCAGCAACTTTGGTTCGACTTGCTTGGATTAATTCCTTCGCTCGTTCGTCTGTTCTCTTCTGAGCCTCAGTTTTTGCCTTTGTTGAATCCTTTCTCAATCCGACACTTTTGGATTCACGAGCAGGTGCACGGGTGGGTGTGGCCGGCTTCTGTTCGGCTGCCTTTTTCGCGCTTGTTGGTGCAACAGGGGGCGCTTTCTTGGATTGACCAGGAGGCGTAGGAGGGCCACGGGGTGCTTTGTTAGAAGCACGGCGATTTGATTTTGGTGCAGTTGATTTTGTGTTAGAGGTAGACTTTCTAGGGTTCTTGCTGAATGGGTTTGATGGTTCGTCTTTTGACACCAAGTTCTCCTGCCTCCGACCGGACCTCAAGCCCACCTGCCATAAGGGTTGGCTTCATCGATTCGCTTCAGTTCCACAGTATGGGTGTCTCGTCCGTACGCAGATCTTGACGGACACCAGATTGGTCTAATTTAGTGGGCTCCCCCCATAGCAATTGGAGACGGCCAAGAGTAGCAATCATACTGCCATTATCGACACAGAGCGATTTTTCTGGAACGTGCGAGGTTGCACCCCGACTATACGACATCACTTCACACATATTTCGCAACCTTTCATTGCATGCA
>JASLKT010000065.1 GCA_030747395.1 Candidatus Thalassarchaeaceae archaeon | reverse complement strand
GTCAGAGATGCAAAATAAACAGTTTGATTGAGTGTGCAACTATCATTTTTGTTCCTATTGGGAAAAAGGAGTTGAAAATGTGCTTCATTCTAGCAAAATCTTTAAATATAGGCCTATTTTGCAGCACTAAATGAACTATTTCTCATAGGTTTGACCAATTTTTGAACCACCTTTACTAACAAATGGATTAAGTAGGAGTTCCGAGCCGGCCAGATTCATGCTAACACAGCTACAACCACAAAACGAGCATCAGGACCTTGGGTGGTCCATATGAGTAACACAACGCCCTACATACGGGCGATAAGCCGAGATAACCCCATATTCGAATTGGTCGAATTCGAATTGGGAACAATTGTACACGCAGAATTTGAATTTGGCCCGCACTATGCCATCGTCTGGCAACGAGATGGTGACGATCACGTTGAATTGCTGGTCGTGTCGTCTAAGCCACGGCTAGCAGAGCGAAGTGACACCGTCAAAATTGAACCGTCTGGATATGTACCCTGGAAGAAGGACAGTTACGTAAAGTGCGAAGAACAAATTCGCCTACCCATGACGAAAATACAGAAGGTGTATTCAGGTCTCCTTCCGGAAACTCTCATTGAAGAAATAGAAGCAATGGTAGGGAGGTGAGAGAATAGCCAAGAATAATACACCAAAGAACGGACCTGCCAAGACTGGAAACAAGTCTGGTAAGGGACGAGGTAATAACGCCCCACGAAAGAAGTGAGGATACCACCATCCTAGGCATGATGGTAAACTGCCTATTTTTTTCGCGAACTTCAAGAACAGGCCATCCTAGGGATGGCCATGGCTGGACGCGTCTGCATCGTCAGTGGTGGGAATTCGGGCATCGGCTTCGAGTTGTGTCGCGGGATGGCTGCGGCCGGATTCCATGTAGTCATGGTCAGCCGTGGTGCGGAGCGTGGGCAGCCCGCTCTCGACAAGTTGCAGGCTGAATTCGGTGACTCAATCGAAATGATGCTTTGTGATATGAGCGACCTTGACAATGTCTCGAAACTTCATGCTGAATTCACCGCCAAGTTCGATCGCCTCGATGTCCTACTCAACAACGCCGGTGCGATGTGGGGCCGTCGAGAAAAGACTGCGCAAGGCCATGAAATGACCTTCGGGGTCAATCATATGGGTTATTTCGTGATGACACAGACTTTCCTACCTCTGCTCAAGTCCACTGAGAACAGTCGAATCGTCAATACCGCCTCTGAGGCCCACAAGATGGCCAATCTCAAGTTGAATAACCTCAATCGCGAGAACAAACGTTACAGTCAATGGCGAACCTACGGGAATTCCAAATTGTGCAATATTCTATTCACGCGTGAATTAGCACGCAAGTTGGATGGCACAGGCATCATCACCCATTGTTTCCACCCTGGTGTGGTCAAAACCCGATTTGGATCAGGATCCAGTGGCCCCATGCGTCTGTTTTGGCCACTCTTTCGCCCATTCATGATTGGTTCAAAGCGCGGTGCCAGCACTGGTTTGCACCTCGCTCTAAGTGAGGATGCCAGAACAACCACTGGCGAGTATTGGTCGCGCTCAAAACGCAACCGAGGCAATCGCCATGCTCGCAACGATGACAATGCCACGAGGTTGTGGGATATTACAGAAAATCTACTCAATGAGTGAATCATTCTTCGGCTTCAATGACGATGTCCATGCCCTCGTAGCCCATATCCACTGCAGCCTCAGCAGCCTGTACAGCAAGTCGAACCTGTATCGCCGTGTCCGGTGTCACTGAAATTGAGGTGATTCCACAATCGATGAGGAAGGGTGGGAATGATTCAGGGTGATCGCTCGGTGCCTGCCCACAAATCCCAATTTCCAATCCCAATGTTGTAAATTGCTCAATGGCCTTTCGAACCATCTGCTTGACAGCGGGTGAACGTGCATCGACGGGGTGGAGGTATCCTTCCAAATCATCCCGTGAGACCGCATAGACAGTTTGCACCAAATCATTGGTTCCAATCGAACCTCCATCCAAGTCCATGGCATCGATGAATTGCTCAGCGAGAATGACGTTACTGGGCAATTCGACCATGATGAACAGAGGCACCCCATCTGCCTTGCCGAGTTTGTTTTCTGCGAGTAATTCTTTGACTGCAGCCCCTTCTTCGGGTGAGCGACAGAATGGCACCATCAGTTGGAGATTATCCAAACCAAATTCATGGGCGACACCACGCAGTGCTTCACATTCCATCTCAAATGCAGGAGCAAACTTGGGGTCCACATAGCGTGAAGCTCCACGCCAAGCAATCATCGGATTTTCTTCGACAGGCTCAAAAATCGAGCCACCGACCAATTCACGATATTCGTTGGATTTGAAATCGGACAGACGTACCAGCACGGGCCGTGGGTGGAACGCTGCGCAGATGAGGCCGACTCCTTCCTTCAACGTGTCAATGAACAGGTGCCTCGCATCTTTGTGAGGTCCTGACATTTGCTCGATTTGTGCAAGCATTTCCACCATACCCTCCTCACTTTGTTCTTCAAGACTGGATTGGAATGGCTCTAATGCATCATCCATTATTCCGGTTTCATGGTACTTCATCAGCGCCTCATGATGGACGAGAGCCAATGGGTGGATGCCCACTTCTGCCGAGAGAATGAATTCGATTCGTGCCAACCCGACTCCATCGACGGGCAACATTGAATCTGCAAGAGATTTGGTTGGAAATCCAACATTGAGTTTGAGTTTGGTCCGCAATTCGACATCAGTATTGATTTCAATCGTCTCAATTTCAAACGGATGAATTCCATCGAGCAGCAAACCTTCGTCACCTTCAGCACAAGTTCCGGTGACTTCCATTCCTTCATCTAGAACACGAAGCGCATCAATACAACCAACGATAGCGGGAATTCCAAATTCTCTGGCAATAATCGCCGCGTGACTGGTCCGACCACCCTTGCGTGTGACGATGAGTGAGGACTGTTTCATCAGAGGTTCCCAATCGGGGGTCGTCATCTCAGTGACCAACACGTCACCTTGTTCAAACACCCGTTCTTCCCACGAGATATCTTCCATGGCCTCACCTTCAGCGAGACGATTGCGAAGTGCTCTCTTACGACGAATCACATCATCGTAGTCAGCATAGACGCGAACTTTACCGGCACCGATTCTCTCTCCAACCGCATGGCCTGTGGCCAGAACCTTGCCTTTGCGTTGTAATTTAGTCATCAATTCGGTGTCCATCACATATCGAGTGAGGACATTTTTCCGCTCAGTTCCATGAACGGTTTCTGGCCGCGCTTGAACGATGAAAAGTTCATCAGAAATTCCATCTTTAGCCCACTCGATGTCCATGGGTCGGCCATAATGTTGCTCGATTCGGATGGCCATTTCAGCCAAAGCGAGTACTTCCTTGTTCTCCAATGACCAGGTTCGCCTCTCTTCTAGACCAATATCAATGATTTCGGTATCCGAACGGCCACTAGATGCGTAGACCATGCGATGCTCTTTCTGACCCATATTGCGTTGGACAATGGCATGTTTTTTCTTCAGCAATCCTGCTTTCCAAACAAGGAAACTGTCAGGGGACACAGTCCCTTGAACCAAGAGTTCCCCCAACCCATAGGCGGATGAAATGTGGATGACACCATCGTGACCTGAATCGGGATCAAGTGTGAACATCACACCTGAGCAAGCGAGATCACTTCGAACCATCTTCATGACGACAACAGCCAAGGATGCATTGAGTGGATCCATGTCTCTATCAATCTGGTAAGCAACAGCTCGCTCAGTGAATAGGCTGGCCACACATCGTTTCCAATGTAGAACCACACTCTCTGTTCCGTGTACGTTGAGGAAGGATTCGTATTGACCAGCAAAGGATGCTTCAGCAGAATCCTCCACGGTTGCTGATGAACGAACGGCAACATCAACGCCAGGCCCATATTCTTCGCACAATTCTTCGTAACCAGAACTGATGGCTTCTGCAATGTGCTCTGGAACTTCTGAATCTTCAATCAATGCGCGAACCAGTGCCGTACGTGCATGCATTTCCAAATGGTCACTGGTATCGGCGGCTTCAAAACAGGTTGTAATGGCCTCACGCAGCGTCTTGCAAGCCACAGCCAACTCACGCAAACCAGGCAAATCTTCGACTTCAGCCACACCCATCCAGGAACCTTCTGCGACTGGCGTATCGACAAAATCAGAGTAGGCATTGACTGTGACAGTGAATCCATTCGGGACCTGAACGCCATTCTCATGCAGAGCTTGGAACATTTCTCCCAGTGATGCACCCTTGCCACCGACCTCGGCAACATGGTTCATATTCGAATCGGCAAACCAGCGTAGCATTCTTCCTTGAATCACGAAAACCCCCCTTGAGACCTGAGCCTCAGAGCGATTGACTCCTATTCAGTTAATGAACAAAGTGCAGAATCTACACCTTTGAATTTGGTGAAATATCTCAAAGAACCTTGACGCCATCTGGCCATAACACCAGAATTAGGGTTTTTTCACGGGTTTTTGGATTGTGTTCTGAGTTTGGATCCATCCAGACGATGGAACCCTTTGGATAAGTTCCGAATTCATCATACACCTCTCCCTCGAGTACGAGATAGACTTCACCACCTGGATGCATGTGTGGCTGAAAAGCCTCGACTTCGACTTCAGAATCTGCATCATACAGAACGAGTGACGTGGAATCTTCGCGTGCGATGCGGCCGAGGCGCACACCCGTACCGAAGTCTTTCCAGCGAATGTTTTCCTCTAACCATTCAGAATCAAAGTCGATTGAGAGCCAGTCGGACAGGTCGTGACTGAAGTTCGCCATGCTAGGTCCAGAACCTGACGCTGAAAGAGCATTGTGAGGGGGTAGGAGCGTCACACTCAAGGAGTGGGGCGTTGAAACATACACGATGCAGGCCATCTATGTGCCATCCATCCCCCCGGCTTCCGCCTACGAGGCATACCTGCTGTTACTCGTGATTCCATTCGTGTTCCGATTGGTCATGGTAGTGCCCCCACTCTTCGAGATTTTTTCAAAATTCGGTGGCGATGCCAAATGGTTTTGGACACGCATCCGCCAAATTCGAATCAAAGGGTTGGCGATGCTCATCGTTAACGAAATCATCGCACTCATTTTACCCGTAATTCTAGCTATTTATGCTCGAAACAGATTCGACCCAGTAGGGTGGCCGGATTGGAACGCAACCCCATCCACGGGCATCATCATCTTGTTCGCCTTTGGCGGCCTGTGGTTGTGGGCTGACCTTTTGCGCGTCGCACGCACAAGACGTTTACTGCGCGCGGTCGGCGAGAAGAACCGCTACATTGCCAAGGCGGCAGTCCAAGTTGCAGCAAAAGCGAGAGGCGCTCTTGATTACCTTCGACTTTTGTCGCCACTAGACATGCACAGCGATATCCAAGCGGTCGACGACATCATGGAAGGGCGGGTAGATCCACAAGAGGAACAACCCGAAGAAGCACCCCTTATGAGATTGGGACGAATGGTGAAAGATCGCGCCATCATGGCTGCCGAGACTGTCACAGAGGTTATCCGTGGTAAAGCCGAAGAAACCAGTGAGTTGATCGACTCCCGAATCGAAGACGAAGTTCAGAGTCACGCTAGGACTTCTCTATTCTTGCTCATGCGGGACATCCTGATGAGTCTAGCACCAATCGCAGTCTTGATTATACTTGAACAAGTGATGTAATAATTCCCAATAAATTGGCATTATGCCAACTATTATAGCATATAGCCTATTACGAAGGCATATGGCCACACCGGAGCAAGTCGCAAAAATAGTCAAATTGAGAGCATTGGGTTGGTCTCAAGCTGAGATTGCCACCGAGGTGAATTTGTCC
>JASLKT010000064.1 GCA_030747395.1 Candidatus Thalassarchaeaceae archaeon | reverse complement strand
CCTGGAACAACACAACGCTACCACGAAGAATACCCAAATCTGAAGATTGCATACAGCCCTGAATTCCTTGTTGAAAGACGCCATTTGGAAGACTTCGGCAATCAAGATATTCTCGTCTGTGGAACACACCATTCTGATGTGGCCGAGCGGGTGTTCCAGCAGCACCGTGAAGCGGGTGTTTTGAAGCGCGATCAAACCTTCCAAGTTACCCCCACCCAAGCGGAATTGGTGAAGTATACAAAGAACACATTCTATGCTGTGAAGGTCATCTTCGCCAATCAGATGTACGATATCTGTGATGGATTGGGTGAAGACTGGTATGCGGTGCGTGATATCATCACTGCAGAACAAGCACAACCAATCGGGCCCAGTCACCTCGACCCCATCTTCGGACTCAATCGTGGATTTGGTGGAAAATGCCTCCCCAAGGATTCCAATGCTCTACGCGTGCTCGCGAAAGAGTTGGGTGTAAACTATGATCTCTTTGATGCACTGCAAACAGATAACGCGCGCCTTCGAGGTGTGCTCACTGGCAAAGAAAGTGATGTGGAAACCCAAGATGATTGATTTTGAACGATGCTGTTCGCATCGCAGGGTTCATCATCCCTAGCCAACTTCGGAGGGTCATGCTCCCAGACACCCTACACCAGTTGCCTCAGGCCGAGCGCTTCGCATACGCAAAGCTTCTGGCCTTCGTAACACGCATTGATGATGAGCTTTCAATCGATGAAATGGCCGTCTTTGAGCAGCGCCTCGGTACTGCACTTCTATCACCAGGTCAGCGGAAAGAAGTGCGCAATTATCTCAAGGATCCACCCTCTCTAAGTGAGTGCCTAGAAGGGCTTGGGCCCGTCTCCGGTCGCCTCGCACTACGTGATGCAACACTCATGACTGCGGCCGATGGACACGTCGACCCTGAAGAACGCGTGGTTCTCGATTCAATCGCCATGCACGTTGGGCTTTCATCCGAAGTTGTAGACAACCTACTCGCGTGGGTGCTCAAGGGTTACGATTGGATGCAAGATGGTCTAGACCTCCTCAATGGTTGAGGGGGTGGCCTCGTGCTACCCGATGCAGTTGATCTCCTAGATGAGAAGTCAAGAGAAGCCTATGTCGGTGTCCTCATCCACGTCGCTGCAGCGGATGGTGACCTCGTGCGCGAAGAGAGTGCTGCCATTGAGGCGGCGATGGGTCGGGCCATGATTCGACCTAAGCAGCGAGAGAAATTGCGCCCTCAATTAACAGAGCAAAATGAGTTGAGTAAATTTCTCGACCAATTATCCAAAGATGCTTGTCGAGTGGTTCTGCGAGATTCTATGATTATCGCAGCGGTCGATGGTGACTACCATGAATCAGAACTCAAAGCCATCCGTGAAATTGCCAAGGCGGGTGGAGTGAAGAAAAAAGAACTCGATTCTTTGTTCACTTGGGTCGAGGATGGATGGCGATGGATGGCCCGTGGTCGGGGCATCCTCGGCGTCAATCTCGCCGGAGACGAGGGTTTACTCGACTGATTCCAAAAAACGTGGTACTGAGAGGTCATTCTCGCGCGCGAACGCGCGCATACGTGCCTGCGCGCGGGCGACGGATTGATATTCAGAAGGTCCTCGGGGTAGGACGGGGTGGGCCAGAATGCGTGGTAACGTGAGCGGATGGTATGCAAGATTAGATCGAGAATGTGAAGACAGGATCGAACAAATGAACATCTGGCTTCATGCTTGGGAAGAAGCTCTCAGGACGCATCAGCCTCAAGCGAGTCAATTGCCAAGTGATTGGCCAACTCTACCTGCCAGTCTTCTCACTGATCCTGGGCATGTACTAGATCACCTCCTCTGCCGCCACGATGCGGAATCGGATGGTCGAAGTCCTCGTGGGGCACACCCTACTCCAACTCGACTTGCAGATGCGATCATCGCTGACGAATTGAAATCAGATATGGCCATTAGCAATAATGCACCTTCACTATCAAGCGTGAATCTCGCTGCTTTGCCTCCGGCTTTCAGAGCACAGGCCGAAGCCATCAATGGAGAAAAGGAAGCGGCCAGAGAAGCTGAGGTCGATGAAGAGACCGAGCTAGAGATTGCCACAGGCGCGCGTACGCGAACCGGTGTTCCTCTGCCCTTTGCTGATCCTGCTGTTGGAGGTGGATTGTTTCCTTCACGTATTCTCAAGTGGCATGGAGAAAAAATCTCTGATGTTCCTGTTGAAGAGCGTGCAGAAGATACTCGCACATTGCTATCCTCAATGCAATTGTTGGATGTCTGCGAAGTTGCTGCCGAAATGACAAGGCGACGGTTGCTCTTGTCTGCAGTTCGAGCTAATCTGGTTTCCCTAAACGATGAGTCAAAGGAAGGATGTCTAACACGCAGTGAAGCAGAAGCCATCTTCCAAGATGTTGTCAAAGTTGGCGACGCACTCCGGGATGAGTGGCCTTGGGATGAAGCGCCGCGACTACTCATGGGCAACCCCCCTTGGTTGAGAATCAAAGATCGATTCCGCGGACATCCTGATGGGAGCAGTCTCCGAAAGGAACTCGGAGAAGAATTGCGAAGTCTTCGGGAAGAGGATGGGGCGTTGAGATTCAGCACCCTTCGCGGAAATGTCAACCTTTACCGATTGTTCTTGGAAAGAAGTCTACAACTTGTTAGAGCAGGTGGTCGTGTTCGACTGATCGTTCCAGATAGTCTACTTCGAGAACAGAGTAGTGCTCCTTTGCGTCGATTGTTGGTCGATTCACATGAATGGACCGGCATCTGGACATTCCCTGAATCGGCTCGCCTCTTTACTGGGGTCACACAAGGTGTCCTCATTCTTGGAATCACAGTGGATGGAATGACTGAGGAACTGATTTGTCAAGGTCCTGCAGAAGCGAACGAACTTTGCTCAAAGAATGGGTTGGACAAGGACGTGTCAAGATTCAACCTCGACCGTGAGCGTTGGGCTCGCTGGAGTCGAAAAGAATGGGCTGTACCGAGATTGCCACGGGATCGATATGACCGTCAAAATCTTCTCACCATCATTGATGATCTCGCAGATCTCCCTCGTTTGGCTGAATCCCATCACTGGCTTGCGGGCAAGAATCGTCTACGTGTCCGAGTTGGTGAAGTTGATCAAACAACTTGGAGTGCTGATATCAAACCCTGGAAGAAGGGCAGTAGAGGAACTCCTTTCATTCGTGGAATCCATTTTAGAAATGACGAAAAGAAAGGGATTTGGCTACAACATCCATCATTTGATTCTTCAATCGATGAGGATGCGGCTGAACGTAAGCAGGCGCAGTGGCGAGGACCCATTCGGGCTCCAAAGCACCCGCGTCTTGCTTGTCAAGCTATTGTGAATGCGCAGCAAATGCGACGTTTGCGGTGGGTCGTTCTCCCAGCCGGTTGTGTACTTGGAAATTCAGTCAACCATCTAGAATTGCCCGAAGATGTTGCCGACCGAATATCCGAACAGCGTGGGAATCTCCATTCGGGACTATCGTGGCTCTGTGATTTGTTGAACGATCAGAGGTTGGATGCATGGGCCCGCGCATGGGCGGCAAACAACAACGTCAACAATTACGAATTGGAAATGCTACCCCTACCACCTTCGGAAAGTGCTCTTTCAGCACAATTTGCATAGATTCCGACATCCGGTATCTGCCTTCGGGATTACGGTAATAAAAAACCGAAACGCCCAAGCATTCATTAGGCGAGGCACTACCATATCCGAACATCTGCAATCGTAGAGGTGAATCAGGAAGATGGGCATACATCCAAAAATTGGTGTGACGGGGTTGCCTCGCAGTGGAAAATCCGCAGTGATGGAAAAAGTTGTCAGCATGTTGGCTGAAGAGAGGCGCGATGAAATGCGGGCACGAGGCGACGATGTTGCTGCTGCCAAATTGCTAGGTGGCATGCGTTGCGAGCCAGTCAGTGAAAACGGCGAAAGAGTTGGGTTCAAGTGTATCAATTTCCAAACCGGGGAAGAAGCGATCATGGCGCACAAAAGCATCGACTCACGAACAAGAGTTCTCGGATACGGAATTGATCCCGAAGCACTTGAGAGAATTGCAGTCCCTGCAATTCAAGAAGCAATGGATGATTACGAAGTTCTTGTCATTGACGAAATTGGGAAATTCAGCGTTGAAAGTGAAGCCTTTGTTGAAGTGGTCCGCAAAGCGATGGAAATTGACAAACCCACTCTACTAACCCTACACAAGAAAAGTCGGCATCCGTTATTGCAAGACATTCGTCGACGAGATGATGCGCGGATTCTTGAGGTTACACCAGTCAACCGGGCCTTGCTGCCATACAAGATCCACAAATTGATTCGAGAGACCTACTAGGTCACTCTTCTTCACCGTGGCTTGATTCTAGCATCTTGACTTCCATGTTCGCCCAAGCACCAGATATACGATCTGTGTCGTGTGCGTCAGAATGTTCAGCCGACAATCGTTCAGAGATTTGAGATTCGGATTCATTGGGGAAATATTTGCCAAATGGTGGGGCGGTTCCCGATTTTCTTGCTGTTCGGTACACAAATCCAAGACCGAGGCCCAGTGCTGCACCCGCTGGAATCAACCAGCCAATGGGTGAAGATGCTGTGCAGGGATCATCGATGAGTGATGCGTCGGGTTCAGGACACTCATCGGGTGGCAATCGTCCATCAATGAGGGCGAATGCTGTGGCGAGTAATAGTGCAAATCCGAGGCCGAGGAGCAAGCGTTCGGCGGCGCGTGCTGGGGTCTGCATTGTACGTGCGAGGGGGGGTCGCCGCATCAATCAAACGGCGGTTGAATTTTGACCTGATGGCAACGAAAGGTTGAGGCACTACATTCTCACGCAGCGTGGTTGAGTAGCATGTCAAATATTCCAGATGACCTGAAATATACCGCCGAACATGAATGGATTCGCATGGAAGACGGTGTTGCCGTTGTGGGAATCACAGATTATGCGCAAGATGCATTGACCGATATCGTATGGATTGAATTCCTTGCTGATGAAGGAGATTCTGTTGAAGATAACGGGTCCTTTGCAAGTGTAGAATCTGTCAAATCTGTATCCGAAATCTACGCCCCTCTCGCGGGAACCATTGTCGCACTCAATCACGACTTGCAGGACGCACCTGAGGTCATGAACGAGGATGCCTATGGTTCCTGGATTGCGAAAATCGAACTTGCAGATCCTGGAGCGGTGGATGGACTTCTCGACGCGGCAGGATATGCTGCAATCATCGGAGAATAGACATGGACGAGTCGATTCCGCTCGCTGACCGACTCTCGCTCTACTTTGATGGTTCATGCCAAGAGAATCGGAATGTGACTGCTGAAACTCCTGCAGGATGGGGCGTGGTCATCGTTCGTGGTGATTCCGGTTTGGGCAAGGGAGATGGTGAGGTCCTCGAGGAATTGAGTGGGTTGGTCATCACTTCTTCAGATGAGGATGGGTTTCTTGGAGCCGAGGTTGGTAGTAACAATACTGGAGAATTGTCAGCGATGGCGCATGCACTCCGGTGGCTCCTCATCGAGGGTAGCACAGATGCTGTAACCATTCGAGGGGATTCCCAATATGCACTGCATATCGCAAGAGGAGAATGGCGGGCTAAAGCAAACCGTGAGTTGGCAGCTAGAGTGCAGGCTCTATGGGATGAAGTCACTTCATTGCGGACTGTGGAAGCAGAACACATTCGGGCGCACAGGGGTCATCGCTGGAACGAGCGAGCGGATCATCTCGCATGGCGGGCGTGTATTGGAGAGAACCCTTTGCCCCTGCAATTTTGGAAGCCGGGTAATCGTTAATCAGACGATGTTTTAGCCTGATGTTTGCGAATGAGGGGGACTGCTATGCGGCCAATTCCGATCACATTGATGAGGAGGAGAAAGAAGAAGCCGAGAATGACGATATCGTTGGAGTTTTCTCCTGTATGCCATTCTAGCATCTCGACAAATGCAATCCTTGTCGGATCATCAGGATCATAATTGACGGTGGTTTCGACTTGTTGTGGTTGATATAGAGTTCCATTTTGATTGTCAGGGGATGAAATCTCTTCCCCAAACTCATCAGTGCAGTACCAATGACTCTCGTTCAAATGGTGTTCACAGTATTGCCACCAAGTATCATATTCAGTTGATTCGCCATTGCTATAGTAGCAAGACCAGAGGTTGTCATCATCCGGTTCGCCTTCCCATTCACAATGGAATGATTCATCATAGAAAATCCAAAGATCTTCCATAGAAGACATATGATATGCGTCTGCAACAAACATCTGCATTGCCCAATCACAAGGGTTCTCTAATGGCCCTACCTGTTCAGTTCCAGTACACCGGTAGGGAATCTCAATCCGTTCATATCCCGATTCGTTTTCCCCACATTCCCATGACCCTGAAGTATTGGAACAATATATGATGATTGAACCTGAGAAGTAGTCCTCACCGGTTTCTTCGGAATATCCGAATGTGAAATTTTCACTAAACCATGCTGTTGTAGTCGGCCATTCACTTGTCCCTTCCATGGCTTCAGTTGCAACATTAAATTCATCGTGATAAGTTCTTTCGCTGGCGAGTCCTAGAATAATAAATCCATTAATCAATATCAATACAAATAGTGTTTGCAAAATCATTGCAGGACTTTTGACATCGCCAAATATATTGTCAAAGAGTTTGTTGGTGGTTGAAGGTTCGACACCGAATAAATCGTCTGCGATTCCATCGCCGTCTAAATCAACTCCAGAAGATATTGTGTGGTCTTCATCTGAATCAAGAGGTGGTAGTGTAGTGGAAGTGTCACCTGGAACAAAATTGCCGACAATGTATTTTTCGGGGTACATGAATGAATTATACGTCGCCATGCAACAGAAACCAAA
>JASLKT010000063.1 GCA_030747395.1 Candidatus Thalassarchaeaceae archaeon | reverse complement strand
TCAGGAATTCGCATCAGAGATTCACAATGTGGTTACACTGCCACATCCGGAACCATGATCGAAAAATGGAACTGGAATCGAACTTGGCAAGGATATGGTTATCCGAATTGGTGGTTGATGGAAGCGGGTCGAAGAGGATTCAGAATTGCCGAAATACCTGTAAAATCGATTTATGCGAATGAGTCGTCTGGCATTCAAATCCTCAAATTCTTTGGCTGTGTGAGTTGGATGCTATGGATCGGAATATGGAGAAGGGGATTCGATTGGTACATCCTTGGAAAAGGGACCTCTGCCCCACTGAAAATTTCGGCGGCGATGTTGTGGTTTGGTGGCTGGATATCTCTGATCCTCTCGATTCAGCAACCACTTCTACTTCTGGCTCCCCCGGTGGCATTTTTCTTGCTGGCCATGCTCGATAACAAGGAATCAAAGCGGAGGAGGGGGTGCGTAACAGCATGAGCGAAGAGCAAGATGTACGTTCTTTGTGGCGCTGGATTTTCGGCTCCGCATTTTTGGCGAGCATGTGTTGCTTCCCAAGTGTCCTTTTGGTTGGTCTTGGATTGATGACGATTAGTGCAGGGGATGCATTATCGGACAATCTATACTTTGGCCCTGCGAGGTGGATTCTGTATGGTTTGACCATCGCCATCTTGGGTTTTGGAATCTATCGCTATTTCCAAGCACAAGGCATCTGCACACTGGATCAAGCCAAACGTGAGAGAAATCGGATTGCCAATACTGTAATCCTCGTGTTTATATCGACATTTACAATCTATTTGGTTTGGAATTACATTATCTTGGAATTGGCAGGAATTGCCGTCGGTTTACCATGGGAAGAATCTGCATTTTGGAGTTGAATGAATGATACGTGAGACGATTAGGTGTGCATCGGCCAGCCCTTTTGAAATCCATCACATCCTGACTGGTTTGGAAAAATCCCCTGAAACTATGATTGAGAATGAATTGTTTCTTCCGCAAGGAGAAGGCCCGTTTGGATGTGTAATTGCACTTCACGGCAGCAAAGGTTGGGCAGACCATCATCAAAATCACATCGATGGTTGGCTCGATGCCGGGCTCGCAGTTTGCAAAGTTAATTCATTCACTTCAAGAGAAATTGATTCGACTGTTGATGATCAACTCACTGTGACACATGCAATGATGCTTGTTGACGTCTTTCGCACACGTTCTGCGTTGGCACAAGATCCTAGGATTGGCAAGATTGGAATTGCTGGTTGGAGCCTTGGTGGGACTGTTGCTTTGTACTCCGCATGGTCCCCTATAATCGAAATCCTCGGAGCCCCATTCGATGCTCATGTGCCATTCTATCCAGCAGCTCACATCCGTCCGGATGTCCAACAATGGTCAGAATCACCCATATTGATTCTGCATGGTGATGCAGACGATTGGACACCTCTTCATCTGGTGGAGGCACTGATGCCTCAATTCCCAAATGCTACTTTGCAGGTTTATCCTGGGGCGCACCACTCCTTTGACGGCGTGAAAGAATTAACTTGGATTCCGAAGGCAGTACGCTTGAGGAAGCGAACTGCTAGAATAGATAAGAATGGGTACATGTCAGGTGAATTATTTCTTGGTATTCGATTACCTCTGAACGAGCGGTGGCAGCGTAGATGGATTATCCGACTTTTGCGAAACAGAGGGGCCCATGTTGAAGGGAATCCCGCTGCCCGTACTGATTCTCTAGAACGGGCGAAGCAATTTCTCATCGATACAATCGGAAATTAAGTGGACCCGCTCAGATTCGAACTGAGGTCTGATGCTCCCAAAGCATCGAGCATAGCCAAGCTAACCCACGGGTCCAGTAATGTTGCCGCGTCACTCAACAAACATGAACATTCTCATGCACGTTTCCACCGATTTGGGCCGTCTTGTAGTAACTCTCCTTCCGCACAGGCCTGTTCTGCAAAGGATTCTGCATTGAGTTTAGGATTCATTCCAACTAGAACATTTTCAAGTGATTCAATCGTAACAATACCATTTTCATCTGCGGCTTTAGAGAGGATACTATGCCCATCTAAAGGTTCTGAATTGGCCATTGATTGAATATTATCCTGATCATTCAGCCATGATGACAATTGATCTCGTATTTCGGGTGGCACATTGGCCGCAGAGACTGCGCTGCTGGCCTCATTGGCGCTGAAATGGCGTGAGAGAACTTTGGCTTCCAAGTGATTGCAATGTGGGCATTGCAAACCTTTGGCGTTCCTTGGCTTACCAAATGCCCGTTCACAGGCCCGACACAATAGTACCTGCCAACTCGGTTCCATCGAACCTGTTGGAAAGTGGCGGTTGTTGAAGACTGCGCTCAAAAACCAAAGTCGCTATTTCCACTTCCACTGAGTCCAGTGGGCCCACCTAGGCCGCCTCCAATACTGGATATTCCCATATTTCTGGATCGAGTTGGTCCACTCGAGCCTCCAATGTTGAGGCTGTTTGGAAGAATTAGTGCTGCGAGCACCACACCATGGAACCCCTCTTGTGCTTCGATTTCATCGACTACACACTCAAACATTGCTTTCTCATCATCGTCTTTCCGCAATTCTAGGTCGCGATTGCCCAGTTTGCGCTGCAAATTCCTCCGCAACTCAGTTTCACATTCTTCCATCGGACCTTGATGTGACATGGTCGATACAATCGCACATTCATCTCCTTCAGGGGTGCTACAAAGAGCCCATGCGACACCGGCTGAAGCAATGCCAGAGCCATGAACTGTGGCCTTAGACAAGTGACATTCGACCAGTGTACCCATCGGCAAGTCTTGAGGTGTTCCTGGCTCAAAACCCATGGGCAGCATTGCTCCCTCGCCGCGAATTAAGCGGGCGTCACCCAATCCAAGTTCAACCAACGCTTGATCCATTGCGTGCTCCTCATTTTCTCCGAAAGGAGCTACAGCGGTCATCACCCAGCCAGCCGTTGAACCGCCGCGACGTGGGGCTGCCTTGCGCTGATTTCGTGAACCAGAAGATGCCCCGATGTTGAAATCCATGATGAGCCGAGGAGCGTTCAGTTCATCAAAGGCAGGGTAGACCGGGTTGCATGGCCAACCCACGCGCAAAGGTCATCGGCGCAACCTTTGTCATGCTTGCAATCGCTTCGATATTGTTGATTTCAAACGAAGAGAACGTGGGTGCAAATGCTTGGGCTTTATTGGCGCTATCCGGTGTATTTGCTGCTGCTGCCGTAATGGTATTCTTCCAACAAGAAGAGATTACGGCACACGAAGGTGGCAATTCAATTCAAGCGGTACAAGAACAACAAACGGAAGCGCAGGCGTTGCCTGATCCCGCCGAAGATGGATTCGATGTTCCAGTCGTCTAAATCAGCCGAATTGTTTCCAGATTCTTGGGTGCGTGAGTCCTGACACGATAGGTGCTTGCCAAATCCTTGCGGAATTCAGCACAGGTATGAGGGTCGCCGTGATGACAAATGATGGTTCGAGGTTTTGGATTCATAGCTTTGACATAATCCATCAATTGGCGGCGATCACTGTGACCACTGAAACCATCGATGGTAATCACATCACAACCAATGCTGACCATGTGTGTTTGACCACCATCATTGATGGGCACCTCTGCAAAACCCTTCTGCAATCGACGGCCCAACGTACCATCGGCCTGATAACCGACAAAGCAGAGTGTGTTGTTCGGTTCTGGAGCCCAGTTCTTGAAGTATTCAACAACTGGACCGCCTGTCATCATACCTGAGGTTGCCAAAACAATGCACGGGCTGGGATCAAGCAAGATACTCTCACGCTGTTCACGGCCGCTTACCTTACGGAACCAGGTTGAATTGAATGGGTTTTCCTTTCCCCCTTTGAGGACCTGTTTTCGAAGATCCCGATTCAGCGCATCTGGGTGACTTGCATGAATGGCTGTTGCTTCCGTAATCATTCCATCCAGCCAAACGGTTACAGGCTCACATTTACCTGATTTGAATAGTTGATCGATGGCAATCATCACTTCCTGAGAACGCCCTACTGCAAATACAGGGCAGAATATTTTTCCGCGCTTTGCCAATGCTCTTTGGATCAAATCTTGCAACTCTTGAGTTGCTTCTTGACGCGTGGGTTGGAAATCCTTGGCACCGCCGTAAGTCGATTCTATGATGAGTGTCTCAACCCTTGGGAATCTGACCGCAGCCGCATCATAAAGCCATGATTTTTCGTATTTGATATCTCCACTGAATACGATGTTGTGCTTACCTTCACCAATATGCATGTGCAATGAGGATGAACCCAAAATGTGTCCGGCATTATACATCGTTAATTTGATGTCTGGGGCGATATCGATTGTCTTGCCCCATTCAACGTCGACAATATGCTTGATCATCTCCTGAACATCTCCCAATCCATAGGGTGGGGGATTTCCTTCAGCCGCAGCGACTTTGATGTAGTCGCTTTGCAATAGAACCATCAAATCTCGAGTGGGCGGGGTACAGTAGATCGGCCCCCTGTATCCATACTTGTACATCACGGGCAACTGACCAATATGGTCGATATGCGCATGTGTAATGACGATGGCATCTAAATTTTCAAACGGCATTAGTTCTGGAGCATTGAAGAATGGAGCAATTTCATTGAGATTGTTCGTCGGTTTGGCTCCGACATCAACGACGATTTTCGACTCGTTTGTGGTGATGAGATGCATGGCTCGACCAACTTCACGATAGGAGCCAAGTGCAGTCAATCGGCACCAGGCTTCACCCGGACGCTGTGGGCGATATATTCGAGTTCCAAATTTGCGTAACAATGCTTTGCGATCCGCTGCGTTTTCCTGACGATACTTCCGTATATTGTGCATCGTTCTACTTTCGACTGCAGCATATCGCTCAGTACGAATAATCCAGCCAATCTCATCTCGGATGCCCCGGATGGTTGCCCCTTTAGGCCCGACAGCCAGCCCTGGATCATTGCACACGATTGTACATTCACAAACAGCCCCGTCAAAATATACACGCTTCAAGCCTGCTTCTTCAGGAAGCATTTCGATAATCTTGGCTTCCGCCTCCTTAGAATCCATCATGATTTTTTCAGATGGCCTGATTTCTATGCGGCGTTTGATGGTTTTTGCAATCTTACTCGCCAAACTATCTGTGCCTGAAAATTTCTCAGGTTCAGATGTAATGAGGGCAATGCTGGCCGCTTCAAGGTCTACTTCATAATCGATATCCGAGGGTACCATATTCTCAATTTTCTTTTTCACTTGTTGGAATGTTAGTCGCATGACTCAACCTCCTTTCGGCCCGGTACACACTTACATCACAATCCCATCCACTGGATGGGTGCGAGGACGGCGCGTGCGCCGGGAATTGGATTAGCACTGTTTGAGGAGAGCTTCGAGTTCGGCATCATCAAGTGGGCGATAACCCGCCTTCTGTGTGATGACTGCGAGGTCCATGCCGTTACCACTTGCTGCATCGCGTTGAGCGCTGGCCAGCAGTGCCTTTGCAGCGACCATGAGTGCCTCTTTCTCAGTCATGCCTGATTTGAATTGATCTTCCAAGACACCATACATGTAGGGTGAACCCGAGCCGGTCGCACAGTATTCATCTGGTATTGAACCACCAGCAGAGTCGATTGAATACACACTGCCGCCCGTATCGTCGACACCAGCGATGAGTAACTGAACCCAGTGTGGACGTCCAACAAGGATGTTTGCGGTCATGGTGGCCGCACCTTTCACCGTCATTAGCTGTCCGCGTGAGAGTTCAAACAGACTCATTTCAGCGGCTAGAGTACGGGAAAGTGATTGCGCATGCCCGACGAGTCCAGCGGTGGTGAGGGCAAGATTGTCTGCAATCTTGAACAGTTTCTGCACACTCTTGTTGGCAACGAAATGACCCATGGTCGCTCGGTGGTCTGCACCGACGACAACACCGCCGTCGAAACAAATCCCTATCGTACTCGTGCCAGTCTTTACTGCAGCCATATCCGCATCCATATCAATATCTCCAAGAATCCACGCGTTGCGCTTCGGGGATGATGTCGCCAGAAGAGGGGGCCTTTTGAATCCCTCGTCTACCGCCCCTAGGTCGCACCTCGGACCGTCTGGGGTCGTGGCGGTTCTTGAACCTATGAAGTCAAATGGGTCCGAGGATTGAAGGATTGTCACCGTTCGGAACCCCCCATGGACGACGAGGAAGCGCCTAGGTGGATGGACATGCCGTCCATTGCTGAATCTCAGCCAGAACCGATTTCCCCCGCGCAAGCATACCATGATTTGGGTGACCTCTACCCCGATGCACCCATTCCGATGGTACGTGGTGAAGCCATCATCCATCGATCGATATTGCAGGACTCATCCGGAATCGAAACACTGTTTGATTGGGTGGCTGCTGGTGATGTGGCGATTGTTGAATTGAAACGACTTATCCACAGAGAGGTGGAGTTCGCGAATTGTGTTTCGAGATTGCAGGAACTCATTGAAGGTGATTTGGGGGGTGCACTCGTACAGGTCGGAGATGATCGATTGATTTTACTCCCTTCAGGATTTGCAGCAGTCAAAGGTGTTGAAAACGAAGTGTTCGCACCAGACGCATAGTTTCAAAGCCATGTAGGGGGACATATTTTCATGGAGAGTACAATCGATGTTTCTTGTATCATCTGTGGATTTGATGAAGGTCTCAAAATGCTCGCCCATACTGAAGAAATCGCCTATTTCGGAGAGCATACCCAAGTAACACTGACTTGCCCTGGTTGTGGATGGCGACAAACAGATTTCATTCCCGCAGAAGCCAGAGAAGGCTCTTGCCAAACCTATCATATCGATTCCGTTGAAGATTTGCAGGTTCGAATCATCCGCGGTTCGGCCTGCACCGTTCGATTGGTTGAATTAGATTTAG
>JASLKT010000062.1 GCA_030747395.1 Candidatus Thalassarchaeaceae archaeon | reverse complement strand
AGCAGTCTCGAATCTAGGTGTGGATCGAATCAATCCTTCCAGCCCCCTCCATTCAGCGACTCGTTTGACAACGTATGGGAATCTCAAGAATTCAGTCATCACGCCAAGCGGCATTTACGTCGTCGGTACTGATGGCTTACACATATGGGGACAAGCACCAGCATTTGTCGAGAGTGAGCGTTCAGAGATACGTCGTGCCGAACCTCTGATGATCAATTTCGGGGGCACTGCTTTCGATGTAACCGATGAAGCTCGCCCAGGCAACGAAATCATCTTGGTTGATTCAAGCAGCACCCTGACCCTTCCAATGTTTGGAACGGCAGGTCCGGCCAACATTCCGATGACTCAAGACATGCTCACGATTACCAGTCCAGTAGCGGGTGCAGCAACGTGGGTTTCGAGTACACGCTTGAATTATTCAGGCACATGGGATCTTGCCGAATTAGACATCAATCTGCAAACCATTGTCCAAACAGCGATTTCCAACAGTGCCCTCACGACCGCAGGTCGCAGTTTACACCTCCAACTTCAGAGTCCTAGCAATGGCTCACTTGAGATTCGACTGACCTATGATTGGATTCGAATTGAGTCGCCATCAGAAATGATTGATTTGTTTGACAGACCCAATGACGGTGGTGAGATTCTCACCGCCCAGTGGACAGTGACTCAGGATCATTCCTTCGCTGCTTACCGAATTTACTTGCGGCCTGATAGCAATTGGACAACCCCTCCTACATCAGCAGACTTACTCGCAACGACTTGGGATGCACGCCTGCCTGATTGGACGCGTGATACAGCAGACCTCAATTCACACAATGGACAACCATTGGTCGATGGCACACCCTATTGGGCAGTAATTGTCATTGAATATCCAGATGGTAGTATTGGGGAACCGAGCCCACCCATCGGTCCAGCAACACCCACCAATGAGGTTCCCGCCCCACCCGAGTGGGCTGATGGAGGACCCGTTCCATACGATGAAGGTGGCCAAGATGGCGACTTGTTCCTTGAGTGGGCTCCCTGCACAGAGTTGGACGCATCAGTTACCCGATTCTGGCCATCGCATCAACCCATCAATGGAAACCCGATTGGCTTACCTCGCAGTTTTGAACTTGCACATGACGCAGGCAATAACACTACAATCAGCCCACCCGGTGGTGCAGGTCATCCATTCTGGATTGCCTTCACTTGTGTAGATGAGAGTGGTCAGCATGACCCCGAGAATGCCACCATTATTGGCCCCATTGTGCCGACTGGAGGCATTGATGACGGCACAGCACCTCTACCAATCGAGGATATCGATGCATGGGACACCCCCGATGACGAAGGTGGCCGAATCAATGTCACTTGGACAGCCAATTTGGAAGATGATTGTTCGTGGTATACAGTATTCGCTACACCGGTTGTATCCGATACTCCACCGGACTGGGCAGACGATGCAGACATTGCTCGAATCGTCGTACCCTGTTCGTTCAGGAATTCAGATTCCAATATGATCGAGGTCATCATAGATGAGATTGCAGGAGCCTATCTCATTGATTTGATGCCATATTGGATTACCGTGGTCGCTTCTGATAATTGGGGCAATGTCGATCACTGGAATGTTACGTGGGTGCAAGCCTTCAGCGTGCAGAACACCGTTGGTGTAGACCCGCCCCCGCGCGTAGAGGATTTGCAAGCTTGGGATCACCCCGAAGATGATGGAACAGCAGTCGATGTTCAATGGTCACCAACAACCGTCAACGACTTCGCATTCTATGTCATATGGGCGAGTGAACATCCTCTTGACAATGTTGCATTCAAGTGGATGGAATGCGAGGAGAACCCCGCAGATTGCGGCCTCTTGGTGATTCAGCAACAGCGCCAATCATGGAATGGTGCAATGAATATTGTTCTTGAAAAAGCACTGTATGGCGGCAACACGATTGAGGAATCAACACCATCTGACATCATCCCCAATCAACCGATATGGGTTACAGTGACGATTCACGATATCAAGGGTAACGCATTCTTGACAAATCTTGGCGATCACATGACGTTGGTCACGCCAATCGACAATTCAGGAGATGTCATCGCACCGGACCGCTTGTCGGAACCAGACGTTATGGACAGGCCTGACGACAACGGTGATGGTTTGTTGGTCGGTTTTTCCATTAGTGATGCAAGCGACCTAGATTATTACGAGGTCTATGCCGACACCATTCCATTTACTGACGTCGCAAGTCGAGAGCCAGCGTTGATTGTCAACCGTGATGGTGGAATCGATGGCTTCGGCCAAGATGGCTTCGGGCCAGGCGGTCCAGGTGGTGGCGGTAGACAGGCAACTGAAATGATATCTATCGAACTCACATCGCTTTCCAATGGTCGCAATGTTGAACCAGGTGTCATGATATGGGTTGCTGTTGTTCCAGTTGACTCATCTGGAAATGCGTGGTTGACTGATCTCAATGTGGGCAAGGCATCTGCAGTTGATGACAGCCTCATCGACCCTGGCTTGCATCTTCCTGAGATAACAGGCATTATTGCAACATGGAACGAGGATCGAAATGAAATCACAGTGACATGGGATGAATCCCGAGATGCTCAAGTAGTCGGCTACATCCTTCATCTAAGCTCTGAAGTTTACGAAGATGTTCGATATGCAGAATATGAATTCGATATGGTCCAAGGTACTCGGTCAACCATTGGCTCAGATATTTTCGATGCAGGTGCTGACGCTGAACAAGTGGATGCGAATGGAACATGGTACATCTCAGTCGTCGCCTTCGATGGCGAGGTTACTCGTTTTGGTGTCACCCCAGTTACTGTTGAAGATTGGACTTCAGGTTCACAGAATTCTAATGTTGATATTGACGAAGAGGGCTCAAGTGAATGGTGGGACGAACTCAGTCCGATGGAAATGGCACTGATGGCAGTACTCACCCTCATGATAATCCTCCTCTCAATGATAATTGTTGGCCGTTTGAGAAATTCAAATCATAATCCATTGGATCATGCAACTCCCAATTGGGAGTTGCAGGTCGATGATTGGGGTGGAGATAATTACGAGACGACAATGGAACCTGAAGTGAACTTTGAAGACACTTTGATGCCAGCGGCAACGACCATTCGAGAAACAACGCCCCCGCCTTCGAATATCACACCATCTCCAACTTCCGTGGATGACCTAGAGTCACTCGCCGGTGATCTTCTTGGAGAGCCTGAAAAGAAGGATTCGTTGGACACTTCGTTCCTCGATGATTTGCTGTGAGCGAAGGGCGTGCCTTGAAGCGCAGTAGAGCGTCCGGAGATTGGGTCTCATGGGTGATGACGCACCGGCTGGAAATTCGGCCTTCACCACGTTACGTTGGGAGAATGGACGTGTTGCATGGTTAGAGAATCACCTTCAACGACTACGTTCACATGCGGAAAGATTGGGGATTGGGTGGCCGAATGATTTTCGCCAACGCCTTGCGTCAATTCAACCCATAGGAGAAGGAAACCTCTGCAGTATCCAATTGAATCGCGAGGGTAGTATTGAAGCCACTCTTCGAGAATCTCATTATGCACCTTCACCACTGTGCGCGGTATCTCACACAGCTCCTCGTTTCACACGAAAGGTGCAAGGAACGAAGCATGCCGCTTGGTCACCATACCAAGATGCGCGGAGAGAGGCAGTGAGTAAAGGTGCAGACATCGCATTGCTAGTTCATGAGGGGGTTGTTGTTGATGGGGATCGGTGCACCCCCATCATCCTAGATTCAGATGGGGTGGCATATGCGCCTTCAGTTGAATGCGGAGGAATTGATTCAATCACACTCCGGATATTGCAACCCGCCATTGAATCTGCAGGCATTCCATTTCGCTATGCACGATTGACTGAAAAATTACTTGGCAGAGCGAGTGAATTAATCGTAGTGGGTACAGGTGTAGGCGTTGCTTGGCTCAATGAAGTAGATTCTCAAAACATTGGTTCTAATTCACCTGGGCCACTTTACGAAACTTGTAGCGCAGCCTTTGAGGCTGCACTTGCCAACGCTTGGTCACCATTGGATGTGATTTGATGAAGGTGATATGTGAGGTGAAAGGGCGAGGAGATTTCACCCTCGACCTTTTGGTCAAACTACGACAAGAGGGACTTGGCAGTAGATATGGCGCACCTGATGAATTGCTTCTCCATTCTGGCGGCCCACAAAGTGATCTTGCACAACGCAGTTTACTGATGGGTCCTGCAAATTGTAGATACATTGTCAGACAACAACCCGTTGATTCAACCCCATGCATCGGTTCAGCCCTGCGCGGTGAAATTGACATTCACGCCAATCCAAATCCAATGCAAATACACGTTGAGGATTGGAATGATGGTTGGCACAGCCGAGAGATTATTTCAGGCAGAAATCTCGCTGATGGTTTGCGTCGATTGTCTGAGACATTACCCCCATCTCGGGGAGATGGATTTCAAGCAGGTGGCTTCGCTGGATTATTGACTTATGATATGGTCCAGCACACTGAACCATTGCGCTTGCAACATTTACCTGCAGACGACTCAGTTCTGATGATTCTCTATCGTTCAGATCGCTGGATTATTCACGATCACATCGAATCTTCAATTTCAATCCATTCTGTAATCGACGACGATCAGTGGGTTGCTGAAGTTGAATATTTTTTGAATCAAGGCATCCCTCTACGCACTACCCCCGCGCGCCCTCGCGCGCGTGTGCCCATCACAGAATCCGACGCAGATCATGCTGAGAAAGTTCGAATCACTCAGGCCGCCATTCGCGAAGGAGTTCTGTATCAGTTGAATTATGGACGCATATGGTCTGCTGAAATCGAGTCACCATGGAATGTCTTTGAGCGGCTAGAAAGAGACAACCCAGCCCCACTTTCATCGTGGATGTACTCGCCCGATTTGCATCTTGCTATCGCTAGTAGTAGTCCAGAATTGTTGCTTAAACAAGACGGGAATATTATCTCAACACGTCCCATCAAAGGCACACGACCTCGTGGCGATGATTCTGAACATGATGCAAACTTGCGTGGGGAATTGGTTGGTAGTCGAAAGGAAATCGCGGAACATCTCATGCTTGTAGATCTAGAGCGCAACGATATCGGGCGAATTTGCATGCCTGGAAGCGTTCATTGGAAGAGATGGCGAATCGAATCATATCCACACGTCCAACACATGGTCAGTGAAGTTGAAGGCACTTTGAGTGCGGGAATGGATGGCTTCGACGCTCTGCAATCTGTATTCCCCGGAGGAAGCATCACTGGTTGCCCAAAGAGCGCTACCATTGCTGCGATTGATGAGTTAGAGGCAACCCCACGACATGCATGGACGGGTTCCATCGGCCACATAGATCCACGAACGGGTCAATCACAATGGAATATTCTCATTCGAACCCTTGAAGCAAGATACGATGGTGAGGCTTGGCAAGCGACAGTGCAAGCAGGTGGTGGATTGGTCATTGAATCCAATCCATGGCAAGAAGTTGAAGAAGCCAAATGGAAGGCTCAAGCCATTTGCCGAGCTGCATGGGACTATTCACCGGCAGGAGAGACAAATCATTCCCCCATAGGAACCTCTTCAGTAAATATTCACCCCATCCCACCGATTACAGCAGCGGTACAACACTTGATTGGGAGCCGCGATTCCAGTTTAATTCCCCGTTCACCACCAGATGTTCCACCCCCAATCGTTTGGCATTCAGGCCTCTCCCTCAAACCAACGTTGGGTAAACGAGTGCTTTTTGTCGATAACCTAGATTCATTTTCTTGGAATATCGTACACTCGTTTGCAACAATCGGTGCAGAGGTCGTCATCGTCCCCGGTCGTTTGGAAATAGATGATGCCAAATCCTTACTCAAATCCCTGATGCCCACACACATTGTCCTCGGCCCGGGGCCAGGTCGACCTGAACAGTCAGAACTGACGATGGCTTTCGCCCATGCAGCATTGGTAGGTGAAACTCCCCCTCTTCTAGGCATTTGTCTTGGACACCAAGCGATTGGCATTGCAGCAGGTTGGACACTTGGTCCCGCTGAATACGGTGCTGTACATGGTGTGCCTGATGGAATTCTTGCCGGAGATCAACAACAAGTGATGACACGTTACCATAGTCTTGCACTCACGCCTACCAACGATTGTCTAGAGGTCACATCTACCGATGCATCTACCAATCAAATCGTCATGGCGTTAGCACATCCCGAATTGCCAATCTACGGTGTTCAGTACCATCCGGAATCTGCGGGCTCGGCCAATGGAATCACAATCTTCGCAGACTTCCTTGGTCAGTAGAACTGCGAAGCGTTCAAGATATGTCTTCGGCTGGAATGGCTCGATGGCAACTTGTCGCCTATGCAAAGGCCAGTATCCGGCGGACCAATTCATCGATGGCAATGGTCCTCGACACTTGGTCTGTGTTCGCTGTGCGGTCGAAGAAGGATATTTGTCTGCTGAAGAAGTCCCGAATCTCTACGATGAACGGACCGCATTGGCTAGAATGTCCTTATTTGCTCGACGCTATGGATCAATTTTCTGGCTATTTGGTGGATGGCTCATTTGGCTCCTCTTCTTCCAAGGCATAGAATTGTGGGGCAATTTGATTCTTGTTGCCTTGCTATTGTCGACCCTTTTGGTCCCCGTTCTCTTCTTCTTGCGAACTGCTAAGTTCCGTGCTCAACTTCGTCAATTGACTCCCTAATAGGCCATTTTGATGTGTGGGTGCATTGAGGCAATCGGGCATATTGTTGATATAGGGTCAGTTCAAGCGGTAGGTTAGAGGGAACACCGGGTTCCCTATGAATGAACAGTGACAGAATTGACTGCAATTGGGGGCACAAACAAGGTACTGCAAGGGAATATGGAAGACGGGCAAGACCCGTTGAAGCGTGAAACCGCACCATATTTCTGGGCAGACAGTTGCGATAAGACCCAGCGCAAGCATTCGAACCCACAGATCCTCCCAGAGAACACGTCAGAAAAGCTGACCATTCCTGGAAAGAGAGAACGGTGGGTTCTCTGAAATGGTTTACAAAAAAAATAGGAAGTGAAATGAAAATGAACAACCAAAAGAACCTGAGCATGCTAGTAGCATTGTTCCTCATTCTGATGACGGCTTCGTCCGTTGTCAGTGGTGACGGCACTGACCCCCTCGACCCGTCTGACGGCGGCGCCGATTGGGATGGTG
>JASLKT010000061.1 GCA_030747395.1 Candidatus Thalassarchaeaceae archaeon | reverse complement strand
AAGTGATGTCAATCTCGACAACCACCATGTGCCTAATCGCCTGATTAGTGGCATCCCCTTTGGTCCATCTTGGTGCAACCATCGGTTCCCCTTGACATGATCAGCAACTCCTTCGGTGATGGGTTTGATTATCGCTGACAAATCAGCAGGATCCATTTGTCCATCACCCGCCATAACCACAACCACGCAGTCAGTTCCAAATTTTGTAAGTGCTTGTTTACTTCCAATTTGTATGGCTCCACCAACGCCCAATCCACCAGTTGAAATCACTTCGCCTCTGTTCTCCAATGCAATTTCAGCAGAGGGTTTTGTATTGTCCGTTGAACCATCGTCGACAACGATAATCCAATCGACAAGAGTCGGTATGGAATTGATACTGGTCGTAATCAATGCTTCTTCATTGCGCGCGGGCATCACAACAACGACGCGCATACCCATCCGCCTGTGATACCGGTCCTTCAAGGCACGCTTTGACCGAATCATTCATCGACACAAGGTAGGAACGACACGTGATGAGGCTTGTCTTGGTGGTTCGCGAACAAGCGTTGCGCATCGCTTCGGCCGTCGTCCGGGCCCAAGATTTTGCCGATCGGGTCACTATACTCAACCTAGAAGGTGATTTGGAAACCGCAGAACTTGCAGAAACTGCCGGTGCCGAGGTGATTGATCATAATGGTTCAACCGATGCCCCTTCAATCGCCAAGGCTCTTGTAGAATCTACAGCAGAATTAGAAAGAACCGTGATTATTTCCCTAGATAGTGATTGGAAGTTATCAGATATGGCGAGGACCGTGGGGCTTTCCCGCCAAGGACATGATGTATTCATTGCATTCAAGCACAGAACAAAGAATAGAAAAACGACTGAAAACCGTCCAGATATTCCCATTGATTCCGATACCTACACCTATGATGAAGCAGATATTCAATTCGCATATTGTTCTCAAAGTGGATTGAAAGCGGTATCAGAACAATCGCAGAATTCAGTCCCTGCCGAATTAGATTCGAGTATCGATGTTCGCGTTGTGGAATTGGATTTGCCAGCCGGACCACCTAGGCGCGAGTCGCTGGCAAGCGCTAGCAGATTTGCCCAGTTTTTCTACTGGATGCTAGAAAGTAAACACCCACTCATTACTTTTGGCGTCCCAGGGGTTGCATTCTTTTGGGTCGGATTTGAAATGGCCAATGAATTAATCAATTTCCAAGGCCCACACGACAGTGTTTCTTTGGGCGTTGCACTGGCTGCATTTGCCGCAACTTTGGTTGGAGTGTTTTCGTTGACGACCAGTTTAATTCTCTATGTATTGGGCAAACAAGTGAATCGAATGCCAAACCGTACTCCCTTCAAATGAGAAACCAAAGGCCGAGCATTACAGCGCTGAGAAGGAACAAAAATCCCGCTTCTGCCCACTTCCAGCGTTCAGACCATGATTCGGAATCACGCAGCTTTGTGTTTTTCCAAATTTCGTAATCTTCCTCAGATAATTCATTCTCCATCTTCAGCCATTCCGCTGAGACTTTCCAGCGCTGCCAGACCAACAGAAGCAACATCACAATGATGCCCGTAATGGCGATTTGGAACCACATCGTCAGACCTCAGGGGGTCACGCGGCGACTATCGCGGGGGAACGGAATGACCTCTCGAATATGGTCAGCACCCGACAACCAACTGCACACCCTATCAACTCCTAATCCAAATCCACCGTGGGGGACACCACCGTATTTGCGAACATCAATGTAAAATTCGTAAGGTTCTCTGGGAGTTCCTTCTTCATCAATGCGCTCTAGAATTTCAGTCTCTGACCAAGTCCTTTCGCCGCCACCAATAATTTCACCATATCCTTCTGGAGCCAACAAGTCGTGACAAAGAACGTATTTTGGATCATCCGGATCGGGTCGGTGGTAGAACGGTTTTGCAATTCGAGGATAATGTGTTAGGAAGTGAGGGACATCAAAATCTTGTGTGAGAACTTTTTCCTTTGAATAATCCAAATCTTGGCCCCATTCGATGTCAACACCCATTCCTTGTAGAGTTTCTACAGCCTCATCATAGCGTATTCGGGGATATGGATTATCAGCATAGCGAGCGACCAACTCGAGATCCCGACCGAGTGCGGCCAATTCATCAGAGCGCTCATCTAGAAGTGTTCTAGCAATATGTCGAACAACTCCTTCGCCGTGAATCATAACATCATCATTACCAGCCCAAGCGATTTCCATCTCGGCATGCCAAAATTCGGTCAGGTGCCTTCGAGTACGACTCTTTTCTGCACGGAATGATGGTGCAATTGTGTACAATCGTTCCAATGCAGGCATGGCTGCTTCTGCATAAAGTTGCCAAGATTGTGTAAGATATGCCTTACGTCCAAAATATGGAACTTCAAACAAGGTCGAACCTCCCTCAACAGCACCTGCGACAAAATTGGGGGCTTGATATTCAATGAAGTCCAAATCTCTGAAGTATCCATGTATGGCTCCAAACACGGAAGATCGTATCTTCAACATTTGAGTCATGCGAGCTGTGCGCAGGTAGAGGTGACGATTGTCAAGTAAAAATTCGGTCTCACCGCCGTCTGCATTGGCCATCGCACTCTCGGTAATTGGAAATGGATTTTCAGGATTCACTGGGCCGATAATTGTGGCTGAATCAACGACAAGTTCGTGGCCACCTTCACTACGCTCGTCAACATTGACAATTCCAGTGATAATCACGCTTGTCTCGATCAGGGCCCCGGCCAGTGCTTCAAATGTTTCATCACCAATATCGGCTCGTTTGGCTACACACTGAATTCTACCAGTGCTATCGCGGAGAACGATGAACCGTATTTTGTTGGAACCACGGGTTCGATTAATCCAACCTTTCAACTCAATGTGCTGACCGTCATGGGCACCAGATTGAACCTCACCGATGAAGATGTCCTTCTGCATCAAGAAGCCTCCAATGGGGTCGAGTATGGCTCACCATTTCAATGCCTCCGGTCAACGCAGTGCTATTTTGTGTGGTATTCAGTGTAGAAAATAAAGGCGGGCGCTAGGGGGTTCGAACCCCTGGCCTACGGGTTAAGAGCCCGTCGCTCTACCTAGCTAAGCTAAGCGCCCACCCCGTCCACTGGCCATCCCTCTAAGAGGATAGCGCTTGCAAGATGTGTCATAGCCGCGCAGTCGGCTTGCGAATGAGTTCACATCCACCAGGTGCTGCGAGGACAACAACATCGGCAGTATTTGTGAATAAACCGACCTCAACCACTCCAGCAATTGCTCGTAAGTCTGCTTCAAGTTGCACAGGATCTGCGATTGTCGCTCCGAAGTGAGCATCAAGAATGGGATTTCCATTGTCTGTTAGATACCCAGTTCCACGGATCACAACTTGCCCCGGACAGATTGATTCGATACGTCGCTGTGTTTGTTCCCAGCCATACGGGTTTACTTCGATTGGGAGCGGAAATGACCCCAACACGTCGACACGCTTGCTCGCATCCGCGACAACAATCATCCCCCCGCTAGATTCTGCTACGATTTTTTCCCGTAATAGTGCACCACCTCCACCCTTGATCAGATGCAGATTCTGGTCGAATTCATCGGCTCCATCTATCACCAAGTCCAAGTGGCTACAGTTGTCCCAATCCAGCATCGGTATACCTTGTTCTATAGACAATTTTTCCGTCGCATCCGAAGTGGGTATTCCGGCAATTTTGAGCCCCTCTTCACGTATTCTTCGACCCAATTCTAGAATTGTGTATTTGACCGTGGATCCAGTACCTATTCCGATGTTCATCCCACTTTCAACAAAGGCGCATGCAGCAATTCCTGCATCCTCTTTCATTGCCTCTTTCTCCCCGGCAGTAAATTGGCTCATTGACACGGGCTCATCCGATAAAGGGCATATCCTTTCGCACTGTTCATAAATCTTAATCGCCCCTTACGGGGCGGCGATGGATTCAAACACTTCCAGTAGTGTCGGGACGGTATGCCTACCCAGCGTATGCCATGGGCGACATCCCTCTTTCTCACCCTCCTCATGTTGGGTATGAGCATGGCAATGTTCGTTCAAGCGCCGGAAACGGCACTTTCTGGCGCCGAAAGGCAAAACGAAGTTGGGTTGAACGAACCAACCTCCGCAACCATCCAAATTGCCGATGGGAGTTCTTCAGCTCTCAAGGCAGAAGTTCCAGTAGGCCATACCGTAGAATCAATCGACCTTTCACTCTCTCCTGATACCCTTGCTTACAGTGATGGTTTTTCTTGGTCCGGGGTATCTGATTGGAATGCATCAGGTGCTCAGTTAGATCGAATAAATGTCAACGTTTCTGAAGGTATGCAGTTACTGCCTCAGGAATGGGTTTGGGATTTTGAAAATTCCAACCATGGTTGGACATTGCAATCTTCTGGCGGTTGGGCCAGAGGATATGATTCGACATTGGGTGCTTCCAATGGAGTTCATGGCGGAACGAAGGCGATTTACACCTACAATGGAAATTACCCCAATTACATGTCAGGGACGCATTGGGCAACCAGTCCCGCCATTGATTGTTCAGGATGTAGTGGGACTTGGAATCTGCAATACTGGAAGCGCTTGGGTGTGGAATATCATTACTATGATCACGCCTATGTTCAAGTCAAAAATCCACAAGGAAGTTGGGTCCAAATCTATTCAAACGTTGGATCTGTTTCTGATTCATCATACCAATTGGTGACTCACAATGTTGCCAATTACGTTCAGAACAACCCTGCTTTCCAAGTTCGCTTCGGATTGGGTTCTACAGATGGTTCTGTCACTTACACGGGTTGGAATGTTGACGATGTGTCAATTTCCCCGGCGGGCGGTGGCGGTGGCGGTGAGGAGGCAAATTGGACGAGTGCTCGATTCGGACCAGGTATCACTGGTACACATGGCATGGATGGGGATCGATACGGTATCACCTCGATTGATGCTACAATTCCGAATGGTGCTGATTTGCGCTTATCTATTCTAGATGGTGTATCCAAAACCGCAATCCCTGGATTTTCCAACTTAGACCCAACTTGGGTCGACCTCGGTTCAATCGATCCCGAAAAACATCCAAGTCTCCGCCTCAAACTGTACTTCGATGCTAGAGGAGGTGCTCTGTCTCCAATCGTTCATGAAATCCACATGAATCACCGATATGGGACCTCGTTCGCCTCCAACCCCGTAGAGGCTGGTTGGTCGATGAATTCGATGAATTGGAACAATGGGCAAATCAGTGGTTCAAACGGCGCATCGGCCACATCCCCACTCTTCACATCACATCGCGCCATTTCTCAGATGCAATTTTCCTCATCTTCGTCAGGCACGTACACCCTTGAAGCCTCAATTGATGATGGCGCTTGGCAAACGGTTTCACCCAGCGGAATTTCTGCCTTTTCTGATTTTGGCAGCAGCATTCAAATTCGCATCACATGCAGTGGTTCCTGTAGCCTCACTGATATGACATTGGAAATCCTAGGGGGGCATTTGCCCACAAGTCCACGATTTGACATCGGCCAGGACGGATGGGCTGAATGGGAGGTTTCACACCCCCACATTTCCAATTGGGGGTGGCAAGATCGTTTCACAAATGGGGACCTTTCCTCGGACATGTCGTGGGCTGCATCCGGACAGAAACAGATTGGTCTTCTCATTCCAAAAAGTGGTTTGGATTCATTTTCCGTTGATTTGGCTCCGTTTTCATCCACTCAACCCGTGGACGTTTCTTTGACTCTTGGCTCGACTACCGTTGCGACAAAGAGCATTGGATTCACCAGTCGTTCAGAATCCTTTGTCCTCACTCCAGCCGATATCCAGAATCTCAATACTGAACTTTCCAACTCCTCTACTTTCTGGGATGCAGGAACTGGAATTGAATATGCCATTGCAACCATCGATGTGCAGGGCACATCCGGTTCCCTACGCGTTGGAGGTCTGTCAGCAATTCATCGCCCAGTCGTCGATTTATCCTTCGCAGTCGATTCTGCATTTGTCATGTCGATGAATCAAGCACTGCCTAGTGCGCAAATTCAATCACAACATCGCATGGTTCCATTGACATTGCAATCGAGTACCCCTGGAGCCTATATCGGAACCATCACCGATTTGGTAACCTCAGAAAATGTCGCACTCGATTCAGCGTATTTATCCAACTTTTCCCAATGGGCACCTGTAACTCCATCTTGGCAATGGATGGACTTGGAACTGAACTATTCTTGGAATGATGGAAACCCCCATCACATGTCAGTAACCGTGGAAACTGATGGCGCAAGAGCCTTCTATGAATTCCCAGTCGATGGTTCGACTTACTCGATGACACGTATGGATGGAACCACAACATCCCCTCTACAGTTCAAGGATTCTAATGGAGGTGCCATTTTTGTCCAAGGGAATCAGAACCTTGCTGTGAAATTGCCCTTCCAAACTTCCGCCAGCCTTGAAGATTCAGATCAGTTCAAGATTAGCGCATCATTGTACATGGTAGATGGCGCACCATCGCCACCACATATTGAGATTGCAGGCCAGTCCAGTCAAGGTGTCGAAAATGATGTTCAAATCTCTAGTTGGCAAGTCTTCAATGAATTGGGTAATGTGATTCCAGAATCCATGTCCTATTTGCGTTCAAGCAGCCCGATTTCGGTCGAAATAGCACTCGGATTCGAGGGGCTCTCTTCGGTCTTTGGCCAAGGCTATGAATCCATCAACCCTCGTAGTGGAGATCTGCGCGTCCATCTGTTGGAAAACGGTGTCGAGAAAATGAATACTAGTGTCATCGACGAAGGCATTGTGCGCTTCGACTTTAGCACACAATCAGGAACGGGTAATGCCACATTTTCGATTGAGGTGGAACCGTTAGCCGGTCAGGAATTCATCACTGCAATTCCAATGAATCGAACCTTCACGGTGGATTCACTAAATCCACAAGTGATTGGCCAAAATATTGCCCTATACGATCATCGCCTGCCTTCACCCAACCAGTTGATACAACTGGAAATTTATGATCGACCAGTCCTCCCCACTGATCTCACATTGATGGTTTGGAGAGAATGGGTGGAGGACGCAAACGTGAATGGAGTCATTGACGAAGATGAATTCACACCCATGCCATTGCAAACCCCTACAGATTTGACAACCTCAACAGGCAACTACACCCTCCTTCTCGATGACACTGCTGCCGAGGATGGCGATTTGGTCGCTGCTTATGTGGTTGGATCCGATCCAGCAGGAAACGCAATTACTGATGGAGGGACATCCGGAGAATCATCGCAATTGTTCACCTATCAGATTCTACCTGATGGTCCGCCTCTACTCCCAGGTCAAGGTGGATTTGCCAACTCACCTGATGGACGCCA
>JASLKT010000060.1 GCA_030747395.1 Candidatus Thalassarchaeaceae archaeon | reverse complement strand
GGTGGCGGCGGTGGATATCGAGGCGGTGGAAATCGTGACAATCGAGGTGGAGACCGACGCGGTGGCGGCGGTGGATACCGAGGCGGTGGAAATCGTGACAATCGAGGCGGAGATCGAGGTGGAGACCGACGAGACAACCGAGGCGGAGATCGCCGCGGTGGCGGCGGTGGAAATCGTGACAATCGAGGTGGAGAACGCGGTGGAAATCGTGACAACCGAGGCGGAGACCGTCGAGAAGGTGGAAACGACAACCGACCACCTCGCAGAGAATACAAGGGTAGCAATGACAGAAGGCCGCAACGCGGTGGTCCTCGAAAACCCGGTGGATGGGGGCCCAAGGACAAGCGTGGGCCGCGTAGTCGCTGAAATCAGACGCGGAGTATTCATTTGACGCGTCGGCCGAGGTGCGCCTATGAGCCCGCCAGTCGAGATTGCCTCAGCACTCGGCGAGGAAGTCATCCCTAGCATGCTCGACGAACTTGAAAAATACATCAAAGGAGGTAATCGAGCCGCGGCTTTGCTCAAAGCAACTGAAGTCGTTGAAGCCGATCCAAACTGTGTTGAGGGGTTGTGGGCTCTACTGAACTGTGGGCTTCCAGCGCTAAGGCGTGATGGGAGTTATCGTGTAGATCCTAACTTGCCAGAGGCTGCGAAAGGATGGGCTCTGGCAAAGAAAATTGTATCCATTGACCCAACGCATCGCGGGGCTTGGATTCGGGGTGCTATTCTAGCCACACAGCATTTGGGTTTGGCTGAAGATGTCCTCCAATGGTGGGAGGATTACCGAACGCATCACCCAACCGAAACCACACCTATTGTCGAGCAGGCCGCCCTACTCATTCGCATGGGACACTATGCCGAAGCGAGCCAGAGAATGGAAGTTTTACTCAATCCGGGCATGGATGAAATGCACCGAGAACAATTGTTCCGAGTAGAAAGGATGAATCGGACAATTGAACGCTATTATGAAATGGAAAAACTCGACGTTTTTGAACCTCAGAATCCAAAGCATTCAGCATGGAAAGATATCGACGGAATGCGCAACTTGAAGCCAGCCAGCGAGAAATTTACCTTCTTCATGCTGGCTGGACCCCTGGTCATTTGGGAAGCCATTGCCCTCCAAATGTTCCCCAGTATTTTCAGTGGTTGTTTTGGCATGGGATTCGCTTTCATGATTGTTTACGCATCGGTCCTCTGGGTGAAGAAGATTTCAATTTCAATGACTGATAAACGAAATCGACCTGTGTTGGATCTCTGGCGTGCCATCGAGGTAGAGGCAACCAGTGGAAAAATCTGTGTTCCAGAAAATATTCGTGAAGCTAAACTCTATCGAACTGTGATGAACAAGGATTATCCAGTTGCATTCCGCCAAAGAATCGAGAAAATTGTTGAGAATAATGAAACTCTGAGCAAGCGATGGGAAATGCGTTTCCCTGAATGGGTTGAATTTGACTTCCCTGATGAAGAAGAATGATTGAGTATGGTGTATAAATGTCTGAACCTGAACTCTATTTTGGATATGGTTCCAACTTAGATTCTGATGACTGGGTAAGTTGGTGTGAAGATAGGGGTATTGACCCCTCCGGAATGGTTGAAGTAGGTGCTGCGTTTCTTTTTGGGTATGAAATGAAATTTCATTATTATTCAAATGGGCGAAAGGGGGGTGCGGCTGACGTGGTCGATATTGGCACCGAATCCGAAGTACCAGGTGTCCTTTTCACGCTGAATGATGAAGCATGGAAAGCAATGGATCGGAAAGAGGGGCACCCGAACTACTACGAGCGAAAATTGGTGACCGTTCGGACCACTAATGGTGAAATTAATGCAATCACATACACTGTTGTTGAAGGAAAAATTCGCCCTCTATACGTGCCTCCAACGGATGAATATGTGGCGTTAATAAGATCTGGATTGGAGCGTCGCAATCTGCCAACTACAGCGTTGGAAAAAGCGCTTCAGTAGTTGTTTTCTGCCAATCAAGTTCCAGCAGTGTAGTCGGAATGATATGCAATTTGTTCTGCGGTCAGGGTGTCTATTTCGAATCCGAGTGTTGATAATTTTGTCATAGCGAGATTCTGATCTTGTTCCAACGTGATGTCGTGTACGATAGGGTCCATTTCACGACCTTCTGCTGCCAATCGACATAGTGCAAGGTATTGATTTGCAAAACTCATGTCCATAACCTCAGAAGGATGGCCTTCTGCCGCAGCTAGATTCACCAAACGGCCACGTGCAAGCAAGAAGATGTGACGGCCGTCCTTCATGGTGAATTCTTCATTGTCTGCACGAATGGTTCGCACACTGTCAGATTGATCTTCAAGATGTTCGATGTTTATCTCACAATCGTAATGTCCGGTGTTGCTAATCACTGCGCCATCTTTCATGACTGAGAAATGGCGATCGACGATGACATCCTTCATGCCTGTCGCTGTGCAAAAGATATCGCCGATTGCAGCGGCATCATCCATACGCATGACTCTGAATCCATCCATAACCGCGCGAAGTGCAGGCAGCGGGTCAATTTCAGTAATCACGACATTTGCTCCCATTCCGCGTGCACGCATGGCCAATCCACGTCCACAGTGTCCATATCCTGCAATCACGAATGTCTTGCCGGCAATGAGAATTGATGTGGCTCGAATAATGCCATCTAGAGTTGATTGGCCTGTGCCGTATACATTGTCAAAATCCCACTTTGTAATCGCATCATTGACTGCGATGACTGGGTAACGAAGGTCTCCTGCTTCACCCATGGCTCGAAGGCGGTGTACTCCGGTCGTTGTCTCCTCTGTGCCCCCAATTACGCCTGGGGCATAATCCGACATCGGGCCGTGAACTCGGACGATGAGATCAGCACCATCGTCCAAAGTCAATGTTGGATTGGCTTCAATTGTACGATCAATGCACCAGTAGAAATCCTCGACGCTCTGTCCATGCCACGCATAGATTGAGTAGCCTTCACGCGCCAACCATGCCGCAACATCGTCCTGTGTAGACAACGGATTGCATCCGGACCAGGATACCTTGGCGCCGGCTTCTTCTAGGGTTTCAATGAGTACTGCAGTTTCTTTGGTCACGTGTAAACAACCGGCGACAATCATTCCAGCCAATGGCTTGGATTGACGAGCCTCCTCTCTAAGATGTGCGAGAACTGGCATTCGGGACCGTGCCCAATCCACTCGACGGGACCCTTGGTCAGCAAGAGAAATGTCAGCGACCTTCCAGTCCTCTCCGGTGTCCATACTTTGCGACGCGGTGTCGAGAGTTCATCAATGCCGCGCTACCTCTGTCAGGAGGTTCGCCGGGGAGCTATGCTCCCCGACGTCTCCATTTGTCTAGCGCTTCGCGTCATTGCTGCTGTTGAGCGGCTTGAGCGTAATATTGCTGAGCATAGGCTCGCGCTGTCTCCTCAGGGTAACCCTGCGCAACCAATTGCTGCACGTAGGCTTCTACTGGATCCATCTCTGCTACATCGCCACCAAAGGCGCCAGCAGCATCAGCAGCACTTGAATCGCCGCTGCGACCGCGAACGAGCAATAGCGTCACGACGATGACAAGCAAGAGTACGAGTGCAGCAATACCTCCATAGAGCAATCCTGAACTCATGCCACTCTCCGAATCACCTGAAGCAGATGAGTCGCAGCCCTCTGCATCGGGGTTCGCTTCACAATCAACTCCATCGGGTCCAGACTCTCTGGGTACGAGGTTGACATCGATTGTCTTGTAAATCGTCCACCGAGAACCATCGCCTTCTGTAATCTTGATCCAGATGGTCTGAGTTGAGCCGTTTGCATCGTAGAGGTCTGCGATATCCAACGCCAAACTGAATTCTGCGCCATCTGCTAGTTGGACGGTGCTGTCATAGGCTCCCGCAGTCTTCAGTGGGAACTTCTGCGATGGCAACAAGTCAAGTGTTGCTTCGGCAAGTGCGACCTCAATCATGACGTCGTTGTTCTCTGAACCTGAGACGATGCTTCCGTTCACGTAGAGCGTGTCTTCAGTCTGCGAACTCGCTGGTGCTGGGCTGGTGAAATCAACCACTGGCTCGTCATCACCGTAGCCTTCACCGACAACGACGAAGTACATCTTGTACTTGTCACTCTGTAGGCTTGGCTTGTCCGCTTGGTCAACGACTGTCAATTCAACGCGGATGAGTGATCCTTCAAATCCAGTATTTGGATCGACCGTGATGTTCTGGAATCGATGGGTGAACATATGGCTCACCATGCTCGATACTTCAGTTGTTTTTCCACTCTGAGGCGCCGTTCCTGGCTGGTCCCATGGATTGTCTAGGAATACCTTCCAGATGTAGGTCTTGATGCCGTTGGTACCATCGGTTGCATCACCATCTGACGAGTTGGACGCATCGAAGTGTACCGTTAAGTCACCGGTTGGACCGAGGCGAATCAGGTTGATGTCCCAACTGTTACCGTCGGAGGAGTTCTTGACGCCGTGTGCGTCAATCTGTCCACGATATTCGAGGCGGTCAATGATTGAGAACGATGGCATCGGGCTAAACTCGTCAGCCAGAGCATCATTGGTCTCCAACATGATGTTCGCCATGCGCGTGTGTCCATCTGAATCGTGCAGGTAGAGTGTGACCCACCACTGTGCTTCCTGCTTGCAGAGTGTAGAACTCTGTGCATCTAGCACACAGAACTGTGCTGTGTGAGTATCATCCTCTTCGTGGTCGCTCTCTCCATCTTGGAGTGGGTTTCCATCCCAATTGGTAGCGGTTGTGCCTTCAGCTGGGCGGAGTTCCCAATCTGCATCGAGGCCTGCCAAATCAGATGTGAACGAGAACTCAAGTTCTGCGTCACTCTTCATGTAGAGCGTGTCGTAGCGGCTCTGCAAACTATTCCAAGCCATCGCATCTCCATTGATGACCAAGTCAAATCCATCGCTCGCTGGTCCGAAGTCCAGCGGATATGGCGTGACTTGATGTGCCAATAGGTTGGACAGTAGCGGCTTGCCAGTGGTGCCGAATTCATCTGATACACTTGGATTCTCAACATCCATGGTCGTGACAATCATTCCACCTTGTCCAATCGAACAGGTTGCCAACAGTGATGCTGTTGAATCTGATGCATCGTTGATCAGGCTGTGGAATGTTCCAATCGGTGCTGAGATTGGACCGCCACAAACCTGTGGAATGTTGAGTGTACCCGTCTGCGTGGTAATCAGAGTTGATTCAGCGACGTGATGCCCACCATTGAATGAAATGAACGCCACGGGGTTGACATTGGCAAGCAATGGGTGGTGCCAATCGACCACATCCGTATCGGAATGGGTGACAAAGTTGCCTTCGACGTTGCGATTGGCGACGTTGATGTCATAGGGTAGGTTACTCAACGGATCTTGGAAGATGTTGCTGTAAGGACCCAAGTGCATCTCGAGAGTTGCACCCGCCTGCATGCGGTTCTTGATGACCGCCATCGGGCTCAATCCATCACTACCACCCTCAGCATTCAACTCAGTGTAGTAATTGCCTGCCTCGACATTGACCGTGGTTTGCCATGGTAGCAGAATCTTGCTGTAATGATTCATCCAAGTGCTGGTCACATATCGGTCCCAATCCTCGACGTAGAACTGTGTGTAGGTCATGCCCATCGCATCCAAGTCTTCCTTGACTCGTGATAGACGGTTCTGATCGGTTGGATTCGAAAGAATCGCGACATCGATACTGTCAGCCATAGAGATGGTGAAATCCCAGGAGTTTCCAGAAGCCGAACCATCGTCTGCCAATTCAGCATAGAAGCTGAAGTTGTAGTTACCACCATCGGTCCAACCACTGGATGGTGAAACCGCTGCCCACGAAGCGGATGAACGCTGGTGTGGGGCCAATGTCATCGGACTCTCTGCACTGGATTCATCGTAGATGACTGAACCGTCAGACATGTCAGTGACCATGAGTTTGATGTTGTAATCACCCTCCAGCACACCGTTTACAAGTTCCATTGCGAATGCGTGGTCTTCAACCTGATCGATTGGGTATACACAACCGAATGTATTGTCTTCAACACAATCTAGAACATCGGGTCGCAACAATTGCACATCGACACTCGCAACCTCAAAGATGAGCCGGCTGACGTTGTTTGCAAGGTTCACTTCCTTGTGATTATACCAAGCTGTGCCCTGAGTTTGATTGTCATAATGTGTCATTGCATCAATGCGATAAATTCCCTGTGAGAAGTCGTGACTACCCACGTTGACCTCTTGATCCTCTTGAGAGTCAAGACCAGTGACTGGTACCGAATATTCGGTTACGTAAGTGAAGACATATTCGCGAACTGTGATATTGTCAATTGCGAATCCTGCCAAACCACTGTTTCCATTTACACCGTCTCCATTCGATTGGAATCGATAAGAGACTGTGACTTCAGTACCCGACAAATCGGTGCAGTTGTAATCCCAATCTCTACTGTCTAGAGAGGTGGTATTGCGTAGGAAGATGTGAGTCAAGTCGAGTGTGACTCCCTTGGAGATTCCCTCTGAATCGAAGAATACGTTCCAGCCGAGATCACCGATGTATTCGGTCTCATCATAGGTTCCGTCATCGTCGATGTCCTCACATGTTTCATTGTACTGAACGCCGTTTTCGTTGTAATCGTTCCAGTTTCCAATGATTGTACCATTGTACACATTGTTGCCCTTGCGCCATTCGACTTCTAGAATACCATATTCTTGCACAGCAAGGATGTCACCTTCTGAATCCGTGAGATAGTCGGTCTCTGCAAAGTAATCGAAGTTAAGGTAGACGAAGTCCGCTGTGTTCTGACGCAAATCTATGGTTTGTAGGGTCATGGTTTCATCCCAATCGTCACCGTAACCATCGTCAGGATGGCCAAACCAATACGCGCTTGAGCCAAAGACTGGGCGATTCCCAGGTACGATGGCATTGTTGATGGTGGAATCAGTATCATCGATGACAATACCGAAATTGTCACCATCATCACCGAAGGCGTATCCTGATGCGCCACCCTCAAAGTCCTCAACGAGCAAGTCATTGGGGTTTGCAGTGTAGACTGTGGCTACAGTGTCAAAGTCGACGATGGTATTGCCGACGTTCTTGACAAGAACATCAATTGGATAATTGCCTGAAGCGTAAAGTGCGTTCTTTTCGAAGGAAGTAATCTCTTGAACGGATGGATCGAAGAGATTCTTCACAGTGGTTTTCCATCGACTGTTATCGTTGGTGTCATCACCATTGGAGAATCCTGATGTGCTGGATAAATCACTCTCAATGATGTATGTCGTGCCGTTGACGAAATTTGCCTGTAGTGTCACGACCTGTTCATCACCAGGTGCAAGACCATTCAGATTCAGTTGCTGATTGACATTCTGCACGTTGCTACCGAATTGTGTCACGGTCTTGTTAATTGTAATATTGTCGATTGCGAAGCCATCCCATTCGTTGTTGTGCGTAGCGTT
>JASLKT010000005.1 GCA_030747395.1 Candidatus Thalassarchaeaceae archaeon | reverse complement strand
GCCCAGGTCAGACTGGTGAAGTATCCGTCGCAGTAGACGGGACATTGCGTACCCTAAAGGGGCGCGCAAAAGACCCATCCGAACAATTGAATTCAGGAAATTTAATCCGAGTCATAGACGTCATTGGCAACACACTGATTGTTGAGCCATGGAGTTTTGAAGACGAAAAACAAACAGAAGAGGAGTAGTGTAAGATATGGCTGATGATGGTTCAGGCGCTTGGGGCGTCATGATAATTTTTGCAATTTTGATATTGATGGCATTTATGTTTATTATGCTTGTAACGCGTTACAAGCGATGTGCCTCCGACGAAATCCTCGTCGTGTTTGGTCGCGTTAAAGGGGCGAGGGCATCTCGTTGTATCCACGGTGGTGCTACATTTGTGATTCCATTGTTTCAGGATTACAAGAAACTAAGTCTAGTTCCAATGACAATTCAGATTAACTTGACCAATGCACTTTCGTTACAGAACATTCGTATCCACGTGCCATCCACATTCACTGTCGGAATCAGTACCGATCCAGTTCTCATGAACAATGCAGCAGAACGTCTACTTCACCTCAGCAAGCAACAGATTGAGGAGATGGCCTCTGAGATTATTTTCGGACAACTTCGTTTGACCGTCGCATCTCTAACCATTGAGCAGATTAACCAAGACCGTGACAACTTCCTTGAGTCCATTCGTACCAACGTTGGACATGAGTTGCACAAACTTGGTTTGGAACTCATCAACGTGAACATCACAGATATTACAGATGACTCCGAATACATCGAGAGCATTGGTAAGAAGGCAGCTGCAACTGCAGTCAACGCAGCAAAGGCTGACGTCGCAGTTGCAGACCGCGATGGTGCAATCGGTGCTGCAGAAGCAAACCGTGCACGTGACATCCAAGTTGCAGAGAACGAGGCTGAGGCAGAGAAGGGTAAGAAGGCCGCTCGTGCAGATCAGCGAATTTTCGTTCAGAACCAAGAGTCATTGGCGATTGAAGGTGAGAACACTTCCAAGGCGAACATTGCTGAATACAATGCAACACTCGCTGAGAAAGAAGCCGAAGCCATGCGTCGTTCTGAAGTCGCATCAAGAACAGCCGAGATGGAAATTCAGAAGGCACAGTATTTGCTAGAACAAGAACGTCTCAAGGCCGAAGAAATCGTCCGCGAAGAAATCGCCAAGACACAGATTGAGATTGCAGCCGAAGCAGAGGCTGAGCGCCAGCGCCGTATCGCTGGTGGTGAAGCAGACGCAATCTTGGCTCGCTATACCGCAGAAGCTGAAGGTATCCAGAAGGTTCTGGAAGCCAAAGCATCCGGTTACCAGATGCTTGTTGCAAGCGCTGGCGGAGACGCCAAGGCTGCAGCAACCCTACTCATGGTTGAGAAGGTCGACTCGATGGTCAACGCTCAAGTTGAGGCGGTCAAGAATCTCAAGATTGACAAGATCACTGTTTGGGATTCAGGTAACGGGGAAGACGGTAAGGGTGCCACATCCAACTTCGTGAGCAGCCTTGTTCAGACCCTCCCTCCAATGCATGATGTTGCCAAGATGGCCGGCGTCGAATTGCCCGAATACTTGGGTTCAGTAACTGAAGATTCCGAGTAATCGGATTCTAGGTCGACGGAACGATTGAAGCGGAGACCGCCTTCGGCGGTCTATGCGCACACGCGTGAGCACTGTCTTGGTGTTACTACTCGTATTGCCTACCTTGATGGGGTGCTTCGGCGAAGATGCCAAACCTCCCGCTGCACCTGATCATCCGTTCGGATTTGAGGAAGCGATTGCACCCGGTGTTTGGTATCACGTAGGCGGTAGTCCTAGTTCCCAGAATGCCACTGATATCCTTGATGCAGAGGCCATGGCTGAGCGCGGATTCTCGATGGACATGTTCAACGGTTCCAACGTCCCTTACTGGGCAAATGGGACCTACTATGGCACTGGATACGATACCTTTGAGCCAACACTAGGCATTCTGTCTGATGGCACGATTGTGTTCACAAACTGGGGTGGTTCAGGCACAGGGACGATGATTATCCGCAGTCAGGATCAAGGGCAGACTTGGGAAAATGTTGGTCCATTCGGACAGGTGTATCCTGGTGGCCAGGTCCCCAATTCGAATGACCCGTACATCTATGTCGATCCATGGACGGACCGCATAGTCAAGTTCGACATGCATGCACTTGTATCGATGTATGTTGAGTATTCAGATGATGGAGGAGACACTTGGAGTCCACCTTTCACTGCTTACGGATATTATACTCCACAAGATCACCAAAGTATCGCTTCTACCGTAGATGTCGATGGCCAAGGTTCCTACGAGACCATCTATGTCTATTGCATCAACACTGGAACCTCGATTGCTGGTCCTCAGTGTTCCCGTTCCTTAGATGGGGGACACACATGGGATTTGCAATTACCTGGTTCACCTCTGACCACCCAGTGCAGTGGGTTGCACGGCCACGTTGTTGGCTCCATAGACGGCTGGGTGTATCGCGGAAACCCTTCTTGTGAGGGTCCAGCAGTCTATGCAAGCGATGATGGCGGATACAGTTGGACTGAACACACGATTACAACAGAAGTTGGAATGCAACAAGGATGGCACAGCCACGAAGTAGCCACAGCAACCGACGCTGCTGGCAACCTCTACGGGATGTGGATTGGTGACGGAATGATGCCCTGGGTCAGTTGGTCCACAGATCATGGCGATACTTGGAGAGAACCTATCATGGTCGCTGCGCCAGGCATCGAGGAGGCAGGTTTCCCAACAATCCATGCTGGTGCAGATGGTCGAGTCGCCTTTGCTTACATTGGAGAATTCACCGATGGCGGAGGTTGGGGTGGATTCCTAGGGGCCATTACTGACGCCAATGCAACTTATCCCCTGATTACCACTACCATGGTCAATGAATTCGGAGACATGCTCGACATGACTGATGATTGTGGCGATGTTCGCTGTGGTGGATTTGGTGATTTCATCGATATCGAAATTGATGACCAAGGCCGTCCATGGGTGGCACTCGCACACAATGTCAACAATGAGGAAGCTGTGATTGGCACTTGGATCACCGGACCAAGTTTGTTTGGTGACAACATCACAATGCTCGATATTTTACCTGCTGGGGGCAATTCAACCCTGAAGATGTGAGGTGACCGCATGGTCAACTATGGATTCGTCATCGACAATCGAACCTGCATTGGTTGCCACGCTTGCACGGTGGCATGCAAGTCCGAACACGATGTGCCCATTGGTGTCAATCGCACTCACGTCAAGTACATCGAGACCGGCACCTATCCTGATTCCTCAAGAGAATTCAGCGTCCATCGCTGCAACCATTGTGAGGATGCACCTTGCACAACCATCTGCCCAACCTACGCATTGTTTACGCGTGAAGATGGGATTGTAGATTTCGACAATGACCGGTGTATTGGCTGTAAGTCGTGTATGCAAGCATGTCCTTACGATGCATTGTATATCGATCCAAATCAAGGCACAGCCGCCAAATGCAACTACTGTGCTCACCGTGTTGAGAATGCCTACGAGCCGGCGTGTGTCATCGTCTGTCCAACCGAATCCATTGTGAGTGGAGACCTAGATGACCCAGAGTCGCCAATTTCCATTCTCGTTGCTGAGAATGAAGTCAAGGTGCGTAAACCTGAGGCTGGAACCAAACCCAATGTCTACTATGTTGAAACAAGTGATGAGATGCTCAACCCTGATGCAACAGAAGTGACGGGGATTGGGATGTGGACAGACCAAGCTCATGGCGTCGGCCATTTTGCCAAGTATGCAGATTCGAGATTGGCTGAAGCAGATACACCTTCGATGTTGGTTCAACTTGCCTTGGAAAAGAAGGCAAAGGCGGCAAATCCACGAGATCAAGCCATCATTCGTGATGTGATGGAGAAACTCGAAGGTGATTCGCCCAAGGCCACCCGTGCCTATGATCAACCAAGCAAGGGAATCTTGTGGGATACCGAAGTTGCAGCTTACATTGCTACGAAGGCTGCAGCGAGTGGATTGTATGTTCTGTACTGGATTTCCCTATTCGTGTTCCCTGAATGGCACTTGATGATTGGAATTGAATCCGTGGCTGTCTCTTCATTGGTTCTTCTCGGTTTCACAGGCATTCTTCTCGTCAAGGATTTGGATCGACCAGAGCGTTTCCTCTACGTATTATTGCGTCCGAATTGGTCATCTTGGCTTGTCATTGGCGCCTATTTCCTCACTGGCTTCGGGGCCATTCTAACGGCTCATATCGTCATCTTCATGTTCGGAATTGACCCCTCCATGCATCCCTTAATTGGAGGTGTAGGCATCGTTCTAGCCCTTCTGACTGGGACCTACACAGGGTGGTTACTCAAGCAAGCCAAGGGGCGTTCAATTTGGGCGAACCGATCAAATCTACAAATTTTCACTATTGGTTTACTTGAAATGGCCTTCTTTGGGTGTATGACAATCCTGTGTGTGCCCCTACTTGTTCTGCTTGTTGAAACTGCCATGTCAGGGAATTTGGTCGGACAAGATGTGGTTACCACTTTGGTACCGGTGACCCTACTCGTTGTGGTGGTCAATTTCGGTGTTCTACATATTCGGGAAGGGCTGCGAAAGGCCCAGATGGAGCCATTACTCTGAGGTGAAGAATCATGGCACGTTCATTCCTAGAGAAAATCGCACAGAATTTGCGGATTATTCCGAATCTGGATAGAAAGAGCCCGCAGGGCACAGGTGCTCCACTACGCAAATTCCCATCTCCTGAAGAGTGGAATGACCATGTTGAACTGGATGCTCAGGCATGGCCTGAGCAAATTGAGAAGCGGTACAGTTTGGTTCCAACCACTTGCTTCAACTGCGAATCCGCTTGTGGCTTGCTCGCCTATGTTGACAAGGAGAGTGGGGAAGTTCAGAAGTTCGAGGGCAATCCACATCACCCTGGTTCACGCGGTCGGAATTGTGCCAAAGGACCAGCCACAATCAACCAAATTCAGGACACAGAGAGAATCTTGCACCCGATGAAGCGTGTTGGAAAGCGCGGTGAGGGTGGCTGGGAACAAATCTCTTGGAGTCAAGCATTGGATGAGATTGCCGCCAAGATTCGCACCTCTCTGAAGACTGGTGCCAAAGATCGAGTTGTCTATCACGTCGGTCGTCCAGGACATGAGGGATACACCAATCGTGTCCTCAAGGCATGGGGTGTGGATGGTCACAATTCACACACCAACATTTGCAGTGCAGGTGCTCGAACCGGTTACGCATTGTGGCACCAGCACGATCGACCATCTCCAGACCACGCCAACGCCAAGGTCATCTTACTCTCGTCCTCCCATTTGGAAACGGGCCATTACTTCAATCCTCACGCACAGAGAATTTTGGAAGGTATGATGGATGGTGCCAAACTGATCGTCATTGATCCACGGTTATCCAATACCGCAGCGATGGCTGACCATTGGTTGCCAACGTGGCCCGGTTCCGAACCGGCACTATTCCTGTGCTGGGCACGGATGATTGTGGAGAAGGGTTTGGTCAATCGTGACTTCGTCGAGAATCAAGTCAACTGGCAGGATTGGATGAAAGCCGTTCACTCCAGTGAGGAATGCACCTACGAAAGATTCCTTGAATTGTTGCTCGATGAATATGCAGAATACACACCCGAATATGCTGCAGAAGAATGTCGCATTCCTGTTGAACAAGTCATTGAAGCTGGTGAGGCGGTGGCGAATGCCGGCACTCAACTTTGCACACATGTGTGGCGTAGTGCAGCGATTGGGAATCTCGGTGGTTGGCAGGTCAGTCGGGCGTTGCACTTCCTCAATGTACTGACTGGTAGTGTTGGGACTGAGGGTGGTACCGCACCCAATTCATGGTCCAAATTCAAGCCAGAATTATTCGACAACCCTCCTGATCCAGATGGATGGAACGAGTTACATTTCCCACCCGAATACATGCTGGCCCACTATGAGATGAGTCACATCCTGCCACACTTGGTCAAAGATGGACGTGGGACGATGGATGTCTACTTCACCCGTGTATTCAATCCGGTGTGGACCTATCCAGATGGATTCTCTTGGATGGAAATGCTGCAGAATGAAGACAGCATCGGTTGTCACATTGCACTGACTCCAACATGGAACGAGACTGCCTTCTTCGCCGATTACGTTCTGCCAATGGGCCACGCTTCTGAGCGGCACGACGTCAATTCCTATGCGACGAGTTCAGGGAAGTGGGTTGCTTTCCGCCAACCCGTCTTGCGTGAATATGCACGCCGTGAGGGCAAGGATGTCACCTTCACCTACGAAATAAATCCCGGTGAAGTGTGGGAGGAAGATGAGTTCTGGAATGAACTCAGCCTCCGTATCGATCCCGATGGGGAAATGGGCATCAAGAAGCACTTCGAATCACCCTATAGACCGGGTGAATCAATCACAATCGATGAATATTATCAATTCCTATTCGAGCGTGTCCCAGGGCTACCTGAGGCGGCCAAAGAAGAGGATGTGACTGAACTGGATTACATGCGTAAGCATGGCGCATTCATGATCGAACCAGCCACCTATGAGAAGCACAAGGAGGAAGGCTGGCCAACACCCAGTGGCAAGCAGGAGTTCTATTCACAGACCATGATTGATTTTGGTTATCCTGAACACGCCATTCCACACTTCAGAGTCAAAAGTCAGGTTCACCCTTCTAGATTAACCGGCGAGGACGAATACTGCTTGTTACCCAACTTCCGATTACCTCAACATATCCATTCTCGTTCTGCAAATGCCAAGTGGTTGGTGGAAATTGCCCATCGCAACCCTATTTGGATTCATCCGAAGGATGCGGCCAAGCTTGGTATTGAAGAGGGCGACCTTCTCAAGATTGAAACGGAGATTGGTTGGTTCGTCGACAAGGTTTGGGTAACGGAGAGCATCAAGCCAGGTGTCGTCGGATGTAGTCACCACATTGGGCGCTGGAGGCGCAGTCAAGATCGTGGAAATCGCTTCCTAACCAACGAGGTCAAGATTGATGACCAAGGCGATGGAAAGATGCGTATGCGCACAGTAAGTGGCGTGCAGCCCTTTGAGTCAGTGGACCCTGACACAAACCGAATCTGGTGGAGAGACGGTGGCGTACACCAGAATATTACGCACGCAGTCCAACCAGATCCAATCTCTGGTGCGCACTGTTGGTTGCAAAAGGTTCGTCTTTCCAAACCAGGTCCTGATGAACAGTATGGTGACGTTGAAGTCGATACGGAGAAATCGTTTGCTTACTACAAGAAGTGGAACGAGATGGCTCTCGAGAAAGAGACGCATCCAAGGGGGGAACGCCGACCCCTGTGGATGAAACGTCCATTATCTCCGCAGAAAAAGCATTGGTTCATGCCGAAATAAGGTCAGTGAGATATCTTAGCAGACTTATGCTGACCATGGTGATGAACACCCAAGTGATGGCTGAGGTTGGCAGATTCTTGAAGGAGAATCGGCCGCCCATATAGGCGAATCCCAATGCTAGAATCGGTGTACAGACGAGCAATAGAGTCTCTATTTCCGCCAATTCTCCCCAACCCCTAGCAATTGAATGTGTGGTGATGGCGACCGGCACCACCAGCGAGGCGATGGCGAACGATGTCCCGGCTGCGTCACGCACACCGAGCCCCCCCCAGCCTCGATTCATCGTGACGTAAATTGCGCCACCCCCGATGCCGAGCATTCCACAGGCCAGGCCACCTACCCCTGTGCCGATTCTGTACAATTTGGGGTCGAACTCACCCTCGGTCACGACAATTTCCGAACGCATTCTACGGATGGTCTGGTACAGCACCCAGGACGTCAGGCATAGTGCGATGACTTTGACGGTTACATCGCTCACATGTTCGATGGTCCAGATGCTCGCCAAAGCACCGACGATTGCCGCAGGCAGTGCCGTCTTCACAGCGACCTTAACATGGTCCAAACTGACCAGTTGTTCGGACCGATGCGCCTGTGCACTGCCCAATGCTGTACAGAGCACCATGACGAGAGATCCGAGGATGGCGGTATCGAAAGGCAGTCCCGCCACATAGTGAAGAATCGGCACGTAGAGCAATCCGCCACCCAATCCAATCGGGCTGAATAGAACAACCACAATCAGGAGAAGTGTGACCACTCCTAGTGCTTCGATTGAAACCAACTGAAACCCTCAGAGCGCCTCGATGACCATGGCGATCCCTTGACCCCCACCAATACATGCTGTGGCGACACCATACTTGCCACCGCAGCGCTGTAATTCATGTGCGAGGGTTAGCACAAGACGTGTCCCCGTCGCAGCCAATGGATGGCCCAGACCAACCGCGCCGCCGTTGACGTTTACCTTCTCGACATCCAAGCCGAGGTCCTTGACACAGGCTACTGCCTGACCGGCGAATGCTTCGTTGATTTCCCATCGATCGATGTCGTCAATCGTCAGTTCGGCCTTTTCCAAAGCCAATCGTGAGGAGGGGACTGGTCCGTAAGCCATGATGGCAGGTTCCAATCCGACAATACCCCATGAGATGATGCGAGCCAATGGTTTGTCACCATCCGCTGCTGCTTGAGTTGCTGACTTCACAACCACTGCTGCTCCACCATCTACGACACCCGAGGCGTTTCCAGCCGTGACTAGAGAGTTTGGCCCAAAGGCGGTACGCAACTCTGCCAGAGATTCAGGTGTGCATCCAATAACGACGTGGTCCTCATCCTTGTGACCGACCTCGCCGACTGGGACAATCTCTTGTTGGAAGATGTTGTTCTCAATCGAAGCAGCTGTACGAGCGTGGGACATTGCCGCGAACGCATCAGTCTCTTCTCGAGTGACGCCCTTGCGTTTACAAATCTCATCTGAGGTCTGAGCCATGTATGAGCCACACATCCCATCCAGCAAATTGGTGAAGAGGTAGTCCTCCATATCCTTGGGTAATTCTGTACCTGCTTGTGGAGGTCGGCCCAAACGGAATGTATCACGCATTCCACGTAGGACATGTGGGGCTTGCGACATATTTTCCATCCCACCAGCAACTACTGTGGCCGCTTCCCCCAACTGAATCATCTGTGCCGCATTCACAATTGATTGAACACCTGAACCACAGATTCGTGACACTGTAAGCATGGGAACTTCTTGTGGGATGCCAGCACCAAGTCCTGCGTGACGTGCACCGAAGATGGCTTGGTCACAGGTTTGCAGGGCATATCCCATGACCACATGATCGACACTTTCGGGAGCAGTACCAGTCTTTTCAAGTGCGCCTTTGATGGCAATCTCACCGAGTTTCAGAGCGGATGTATCCTTGAGTAGACCACCTGGTTGCCCATCTCCTCGCTTGCCTCCAGACCATTCACAAAATGGGGTTCTCGCTCCTCCAACGATGACAACGTCTTCGACCATGTTGCCTCGACCGGCATTCGGTTCTTCAACGGACCGGCATTACAGCATGCTACCAATGATGGCACTGCCCGCAATCCAAGCACCTGCTGTTGAACCTAAATTGGCGAACGCTGTTACAAGTAAGACACGTCCAACTTTATTTTTCCAGAACAGAGAGAGCCGATCAAGTTTCAAGAACGACTGCAAATCTTTGGTGGAAGGTGCTGCAATTTTCAATTGCACCAAACCCGCAAACCAACCGGCCGCCAACATCGGATTCAGAGATGTAATCGGACTCGCAATCGCTGCGGTTAGAATCGCTAAGGGGTGACCTCTAGCGATGGCAGCACCCAATGCGGCCAATATTGCATTCAGTGCCAACCAAGTGATGGCTGCATCTTTGAGGGCGGCAATATCGCCCTGAGATGCAATCCAAGCAAAGAGGCCGAGCATGAGAACGGGGATGCCCCACTTGACAACTTTCCAAGCGGGGTGTGGTGGAGTGATGTGATTCAGTTCACGGAATCGCTCTTTGTCTAACTCTGAATTTCGCCTTAGATGATTGGCCACACCCTCAAGGTGGCCGGCTCCGATGACGGCCAGAACCTTTCCTTCGGGACGGAGCCTCTGGATACTACCCGCCAAAAACTCGTCACGTTCATCGATTAAGACCTCGCCTGCAGCAGGGGCAACTTCTCGTAATTCATCCATCAATTGGGTAATCAAATCTGAATTTTCAAGTAATTCTTCAACGGAAACATCCTCTTGTTCACCCTCTTCTTCGAACAACAGGGCAGACATCACTTTCCACTTTTCGCGGAATTTCATTTTCCTCCAAGCTCTACGCAACGTCGTCTGAATATCACGGTCGACCAATGCTACTTCTTTCTGTGCTTCAGCAGCAGCTTGCATTGCTGCCAACAGATCAGTTCCGGGTTTCTCCCCTTCTGCCAGACCCATTCGGCGCTGTTCGACTGCGAGCATGGACTGGAACAGGACCAATGGTGCCTTTCCTTCACGCAATACTTTGCCCAATGTCTCATTGTCAAATCGATCAGGGCGGGTGAGCGCGTCCAAACGACTTTTACACAATTCAACGGCAACAATGTCCGGCTCATATTCGACCACTTCATGACGTGCTGCATCGGCACTGGCCTTGGAGATATGAGCAGTACCCAGAAGGCGAAGATTCTCGTCGATATCGATGACAGTCATCCATTCAACTCCGGACGTAGGGTGGCCAGAGTCGTCAACAAATCCGAATGCGCTTCAACATCGTGAACACGCAACATGTCTACGCCTTCCAACATGGCATGGGCAGCCACCCCGAGTGTGCCCGGTAATCTCTGTTCTGTCTCCTTTCTGTCTAGTAATTGTGCGAACATCGATTTCCGACTGACACCCCAAAGAACACTATATTTTGAGTCCCCACGAGAATGTAATAACTCCAAATTATGAGTCAATGTTTTCCCGAATCCAATTCCAGGGTCTAAACAAATCAGATTTGGATCATGTCCCTTTTCGACCAATTGATTCGCGGTTGAAGTGAGGTAAGAATACACCTCTGAAACGACATCTTCGTAGATGGGTTCCTGTTGCATATTGCCCGGTTCACCTTGCATATGCATGATGCAAACGGCACAACCGCGCTCAATAACCAACGCCCCCATTTCTGGATTTCTCAATCCACTGACATCATTCACCATGTTTGCACCAGCATCAAGAGCAGCTCTGGCAACATCGACACGACGTGTATCAATGGAGATCAGCCCTGTTGGTTTTGCCTCTCTCAGTGCCTTGATGACTGGAATTACGCGAGATAATTCCTCGAATGAATCGATTGATTCAGCACCAGGGCGCGTAGATTCACCTCCAACATCGATCCAATCTGCCCCAGAAGACCACATCTCTAATCCTCGTTTGACAGCCGAATCAAGATTGACTCTAGAAGCGGCATGAAATGAGTCAGGAGTGACGTTTAGAATACCCATCAGCCGGCATCGCCCATCCGAGCGGCGGCTCAGAAAGGGTCGCAAGTCGTCCATGTGTGCCCCCGGTGGAACGGCATGGTTTATGATGTGTGGAGAGGGCGTTGGCAACTCGTGGCAGGCGAAGGTGATTCTGAAAGCATGGCACTTGTGCCATTGGAGGGTGGAGAGGAGGACGCCATCCTTCAATACTCAGACATCGAATCTTACAGTGGTGACACCTCAGTTCCAACTGCGGATACGCTTGAACTCGCAGAATCCATTTTGCAAAGATTACAACCAGGTGATCGGCATGAGATGGGGCAAATGGTGTACCGAAACGCCATTGCTGCAGGCGTTCTTATGATGGCTGTGGCATTGTTTTGGTGGCTCACAGTATCCGTCTTCGGCAAGCAATTGGGTTCTGAAGACGCTCAACTTTCATTGATTTTCGATTTGGATTACAAGTGGGTTGCTGCTTTGGTCCCCATCCTCATTTTTGTGGCGACTACATTGATGAAATTATCCGCTGAGAAGAGCCAACCTTGGGCTGGGCTGGCCGCGGGTGCTATGTTGATTCTCGCCCTATTCTTGGCCATTGAGCCCATCGGCCATCTGGCCTTTGGAAGCGCACCCCCAATCATGCTCCTTCATTCCGCCCGCCTCATCGCTTTGGGGGTCATGGTTCACTACTGTGCCTCGATGTTCCTAGATGCTCTTTTGTTGCGCTGGGTCCGCGATTTACTCGCCAATTTCCCAGTCGACATATCTCCCTTAGGCGGCGCTCCCGCTGAGGGGCAGGCTGAATAAGCGGTGTCCACGGCCTGAATCTGTGCGACCTAATGTCACGGTGGTCAGACTTGGCCATCGACAACAGCGCGACAAGCGCATCACCAGTCATTTGGGTCTGACGGCTCGAGCCTTGGGTGCCAACCACTTCGTTCTCTGTGGCGATAATGATCAAGGTGTCCTTGATACGATGACAGATGTCACCGAAAATTTTGGCGGGGATTTTTCTTCTGAGCATCATGCCAAACCAATGAGTTATCTTCGCCATTTCTCAAAGCAGGGTGGAACAATTGTTCATCTCACCATGTATGGTGAACCTCATGATTCGGTGACCAAAGACATCCCTACTGACACACCAATCGCCGTGGTAGTCGGAGGTGTCAAAGTACCGGGTGAGATTTACAAATTGGCCAATCACAATGTCGCGGTTGGACATCAACCACATTCGGAGGTTGCAGCACTCGCACTCTTCATGTCGGAATTGATGGGCGGCGTTGCCGGTCCAGAACAGTTCCCTGGTGCCCGTTTGCAGGTTCAACCACACCCTTCAGGAAAAGTTGTCATTGACCGCAATGAAGATTCGTAATCAAGTCAATGATTATAACCGGATTTCAGGGAGAGTCCGAGGGTGCGAAGGTGTCGGTAACAGGGGGCTTCTCTCCCGGTTCTGGCCAACTTGGCGTTTCGAAGGCCTTTATCGCACGAGATGCAGCGGATTTTCTATTGCCTGGATCACCATCTCATGACCACTCTGAAGCGAGTGGCAGAGGTGTCCTATTGCTTGCAGACGGCTCTCGTCACGAAGGGGATTTATTCGGTGCTTCCAAGATTGCAGAAGGCGAATTGGTTTTCACAACAAACATGACTGGTTATCAGGAATCTTTGACCGATCCCTCCTTTGCTGGGCAGGTGCTAACATTCACATGGCCTTTACTAGGAAATTACGGTATTGCGGCGGGTATTTCTGAGTCATCAGGTGTTTGGCCAAGAGGTGTAGTTTGTCGAGAATTGATGATGGAACCCGACCATCGTCACTGTATCGGAACCGTTCACGACCTTCTCTTGGCTCATGGTATCCCTGGGATTTCAGGTATTGATACACGAGCAGTGACGCGCAGAGTCCGCGAATATGGTGTCATTCTCAGTATCTTTGGCCCTCTCGAAAAGGAAGCAGAAATGGCCGCTATTCTGGGAAAGATGAAATCTCCTGATTTAGCGGATCTCGCAGACGAAGTCAGTCGCAATGATGCTGTATTCCTCAACGAAGGCGCAACTGATTCCGAAGGTAACCTCCTCCCTCGTGTTGCAGCGTTAGATTGCGGAATCAAATACAATATTCTTCGAGAACTCTGTACACGATTCGAAGTATTATGGTGTCCTCCGGATATCTCTTGGTCGGAATTGAAAGAGACCTACAATGTCGATGCTCTATTTGCCAGCAATGGGCCCGGTGACCCCGCTCACCCCGGTAAAGCAACAGCAGCCCGTCACACATTGGCACAAGCAACCAAAGAAGGCGTTCCTGTCATGGGCATCTGTTTAGGTCACCAATTGATGGGTTTGGCAAGTGGGCTGCGCACCTACAAATTGCGGTATGGTCACCGTGGTGGCAATCAACCGGTCCTTGATTTGCAGACTCAAAAGGTGAGTATCACCAGTCAAAATCACGGCTTTGCTGTGGAGGATCCCGTCAAAGGCATGCTAGCGCCACACCCGTCCGGAGCAAATTCTGGTGAGGTCAAAAATCTGACCGGATGCGATGTTGAAGTTCGATTCATCAATGCCAATGATCGAACTGTAGAGGGCTTGGATGTCAAAGGCCGTCCGGCTTTCACTATCCAATATCACCCCGAAGCCTGTCCAGGGCCTCACGATGCAAATCCATTGTTCGACCGATTTGCTGAACTGATTGCGAATCATTTGGAGGTGAAAGCCAATGCCAAGACGCGATGATTTGCAGAAAGTGATGATTCTAGGCAGTGGCCCCATCCGTATTGGACAGGCCGCTGAATTCGATTTTTCAGGTTCTCAAGCCTGCCGAGCTCTTCGCGCAGATGGTTACGAGGTTGTCTTGGTCAATTCCAATCCTGCTACAATCCAAAACGACCCTGAAATGGCTGATCGGATTTACATCGAACCACTATTGCCCGACGTCGTAAAACGCATTCTTGAGATTGAAAAACCCGATGCACTTCTCGCGGGAATGGGTGGGCAAACCGCCCTCAACATCGCCAGCAATTTAGCACACAGCGGCGCTCTTGCTGAATTGGGTGTGGAACTCATAGGCTGTAATTTACGCTCAATTGATGAAGCCGAAGACCGAGATTTGTTCAATCAAGTTTGCGAAGAAATCGACCTGCCAATTTCTCAAGCAATGGCCTGTAATTCTATTGAAGAGGTTCTCGCTGCAGCTGATGAACTCGGCAAGTATCCAATCCTGATTCGTCCCGCATTCACCTTGGGTGGACTGGGTGGAGGAACAGCATGGAATACAGGTGAGTTGGTTGAGATTGCCAGTCAAGGCATCCTCCACTCTCAAATTGGTCAAGTTTTGATTGAAGAGAGCATTCTCGGATGGCAGGAATTTGAGTATGAAGTCATGCGAGATGCAAGTGACAACTGCACCATTGTCTGTACGATGGAAAACATCGACCCAATGGGCATTCACACGGGTGAATCTGTCGTAGTTGCACCCGCTCAGACACTTTCGGATCGAGACCACCAAGGATTGCGTGACGCCGCTCTACGTTTGATTCGGCGGCTTGACATCAAAGGAGGTTGTAACGTCCAATTCACTGTCAATCAAGATACCGGTGAATTCAGGGTCATCGAGGTCAACCCTCGAGTATCCCGTTCATCTGCGCTCGCATCCAAGGCTACCGGGTATCCAATTGCACGGATGGCTGCATTGATTGCTGTCGGCTACACATTGGATGAGTTACCCAATCCAATCACTGGCGAAGGAACGACTGCAGCGTTTGAACCAACTCTTGATTATGCAGTTGTGAAAATACCACGCTGGCCGTTCGACAAATTCCGAACCGCCGATCGTACATTGGGTACCAGCATGAAATCCACGGGCGAAGTCATGGCGATTGGCCGAAATTTTGAGGAAGCTTTCCTGAAAGCCATCGCTTCTCTAGAATATGGACAACCTCACCCTCGCCCCCTCACACTTGCCGATGCAAGTGATGGTGAATCAATGGATGAAAGAGCGCATGAACCACTTCCAAAGGAGGTCTTAGATCATTGGCTAAGGGTGGCTACTGACCGGCGCATGGGGGCACTTGTTGAAGCATTCAGACGCGGTATGGGAATCGAAGAAGTTAGAGAAGGAACAGGTAACATTACTCGATGGTTCCTGCATCGATTCAAGCGAATTGCAAATGTAGAGGCCGAGATTGTTGCTGCGAATTGTGAGGCGAATCAAATCACTGAAGCACAAATGCGGGCTTGGAAAGGGCTCGGGTTTACGGATGCACACATCGCTGACGCCATCTCCGGATTCCCTGCCAGTGGTTGGAACCGGTTGCCCGAAGGTCGAACGGAAATTGATGTCATGAAGCGCAGGCATGAGTTGGCAATCCACCCGCGATTCCGAATGGTCGATTCATGCGCTGCAGAATTTGCAGCGGTCACCCCCTACTATTATGCAACATACGAAGGCGGCAGCGCTCCATTGGGAATGGACCCTGTTCCTGCGGAAAAGAAGACTGATTGCCGCCGCCTTGTCGTCATAGGATCAGGCCCAATTCGAATTGGGCAGGGCATCGAGTTTGATTACGGGGCAGTGCATGCAGTTCAGGCCATTCGAGAGGCTGGACACGAGGCGATCCTCGTCAACAACAATCCAGAAACTGTGAGTACGGATTTCGACACATCTGATCGCCTCTACTTTGAGCCCTTGACCACAGAGTGTGTTGCCGAGATTCTCCTTCGAGAGGGTGCCGATGGTATCCTGCTACAATTTGGAGGTCAAACAGCCATCAATCTAGCATTACCTCTTGACGCTAGAATGCCCCACCTGAGTGAGCAGGGTCTAGAATGTTCAATGCTCGGCACATCACCTGATGCGGTTGATGAGGCCAGTGACCGTGAACGATTCGAAGCCTTTGGCAAACGCAGCATCATCCGCTTACCCAATGGGCGCACCGGAAAAACACCAGCCGCAATCCGTGCAGCAGTAGCCGAAATTGGTTATCCTGTTCTTGTTCGACCCTCCTACGTACTCGGAGGCAGAGGGATGGAGATTCTAACCGACGATTCACAGTTGGAGACTTACATGGCCGATGCATACATTGCACCCGACAAACCATTACTCGTCGACGAGTATCTAGGTGGAGCAATCGAATTGGATGTCGATGCGGTTTGCGATGGCGAAGATGTACTAGTTGGAGCTGTGATGGAACATCTGGAAGAAGCCGGAATCCACAGTGGTGATTCAACTTGCTTCATACCCACTCAGAACGTAAGTGAGGAAATACTTGCAAAGGTCCATGAATGGACAAAAGAAATCGGAATAGGCTTGAATATCAGGGGTTGCTTCAACATACAATTCTGCATTTGTCGAGATGAACTCTACGTGCTGGAAGTCAATCCCCGAGGTTCTCGTACATTCCCCTTTGTCGCCAAGGCAACAGGTATCCCTCTGGCCAGAATCGCCGCCCATATTACAATCGGAGAACAATTGGCGAACATGGAAATTCCTCGCCGACAAACCGATGCTGTCTGTGTCAAAGCACCGGTATTTCCTTTCCTCAAACTCCGTGGTCTTGATCCAGCCCCTGGTCCTGAAATGAAGAGTACTGGTGAAGTCATGGGTAGTCACGTCGATGCAGCAGCGGCTTATCTCAAAGCCCGCCTCGCAACTGAACTTCCAGTCCCGACCCGAGGTGGTGTGTATCTAACCGTCAAAGATGAAGACAAGGGACACCTCATCCCCATGGCTCGTTCTCTACAAGAGATGGGTTTCATTTTGCACGCTACTCAAGGGACTGCCCGCCATCTTCGTGATGTAGGTGGACTTGAAGTCGAAACTTGCTATCGAATCGCAGAGGGACAGAGCCCTGACGCACTCGATCTGATGCGCACAGGAAAAATCCACCTCATTATCAACACACCCAGCAATAGCGGCGGTGCAGTTTTGGATGGCAATATGATGCGTCGCCTTGCTGTGGAACTGAACATTCCCTTCGTGACGACGATGTCAGGTGCCCGAATGGAATGCCAAGCGATTGCAGTTGCACAAGAGGGTATGCCAGAACCACGACGACTGGTCGTCGATTATATCTGATTATGGGGTGTTGAAATTCTTCGTGAAGTGGACTTGCATAATCACGACTATTTTCAGGCTACAATAAAAATCCAAGACGAATTGATGAATGCATATTTTTCCGACATCAATGAACTAAAATTTTGTCATGGACACCGTGGAGGTACAGTAATACGAGATTACATTCGTCGAGGGAAACTGCTCAAGGAAGCATCTCCCCAATTCAAATCTGCAATCATTATCGAACCCGATGGGCCATCTTACACCGTCATCAAATTCAGGTGAATCAGCAAGCATCGAATGCTTCGATGATGTACTTGGTGAATGGACTGGTCCAAGCCAACTCAGAAAGACCATCTTGACCATCTGCTGAATAAATTCTGACGACATCCTGAACTCTGACGTTTCCTTCTGCCGAACGAGCGAGAATGGTCTTGGCCTTGAGCACCTTTCCGGTGCCGTGTGGATCAAAGACGGTATCTAATGCATCGGCGAGGAACCAATCGACCTTGCCGTCAGGTTCTCCTTCGTAGGTCTTCTTGGCAGCCCCACGTCGCACAGTTGGTGCAGAGGCCTTCTTGGCCGCCTTCGGTTTGAATGTTGATGCACCGCTGGTTGAGACAACCTTGCGACCGCCTCCGCGTGCTGCCATGTCGGCACGAACTTCTTCCTCAATGCTTTCTCGAAGTTCTTCTTCGACCTTCTTGCGAAGTTCTTCTTCTACTTCTTTGAGAATCTGTGGCCGCAATTCCTTACCGATTTTATCGGTCATCGCACCTTCATCTAGCCCGGCCAGTTGACTGGCCAAATCATCCCTCTGTGCTTGAGCAGATTGAGTTTCAGTCAAGTAATGGGCAGCAACCTGGACCAAACTGGTCTCCATTGCAGCTTGAGCCTGCAATTGCACAACTTCACCGGAGTGGTCTCGCCACTTCCTCCATTGTAGCATCGTGTGTGAGTGAATATCTGAACCACATTTTGGGCAGAATGATCGCTTGGGTGGTTTGAGGACAGGAATGCCTCGCAAATCTTCGTTGGTGAGGCTGGTCTCATCGATTCCTCCAGCCGCAATGTCGTGAATGTGGTGGCTGGCTTCCATGCCAAGTGCCATCGCTTCAAGGAACAAGGGGTCTCGAGTGTTGATGGAACCTGACTGAATGTGCCCCCACGCATCTGTTTGTGAACTCATCAGGGCAACAGCAGCAGCAGCAGCGGGATTTGTGGTGTAACCCATAGCAGCCTCGGAGAGCCCACCCTTGACCACTTTTGGAGCCGCAGCTTGAACTTCCATTTGTTCTGGAGTAACACCTGCTCCTTCGGCTGGAGCGGCCAAACCAAGTCCAATGGGATCCTCACCTTCTTCGACTTTCGCAATCAGGTCAAACTTCTCAGCCATTGACAAATCATCGCGACTTCGAATTAATTCTTTGAGTTGGCGAACATCGTGTCCAGTTGATGTAATCGGGCCGTCTGTTTCGAGGTCATGGCCACACTGTAAGCAGAATTTGGAGGTCGCATCTACGCCGGCTTCGCAACTGGGACAATAGACCGGCATTACCAGCGCCACACCGACATCCTCTTTCAAGCGTGTGGGTGGTTGGGGTTTCTGAACTACGTTCAGGATGACAACTCAACAATTGCCGATTGTAGCAAGTCCAGAACTGCTTGTCTATCCATTTCTTCAAGGATTGAAGCCAACTTTGGCCCGTAATCTTGAGCGAGGACAATCCAATACAAAGTTTGGAATGCATCTCGTAAAGCAATGTCTCTTTCTTTTGCTTCATTGCAAATGGCAGCATTGATTTCTTGAGATGTCCATTCACAACTAGCGAGTTTTGTCCGTAGAGCACCGAGGTAGTCAACATCGCGCCCGTCCACATTTTCCATTGCAGTCTCTGCAATTTCAGATTGTATGTTCAATCTGAATGCCTCTGGGAAGTGTGGGCTGTCAATCCAATTTCTCATCAGTTCGAGTCTGCGAGGCAAATCACCAGTGGGCACTCCCGAAATCAATCCACTTTGCTGAAGTGATTTCCAAACATCAGCATCATCACCTCGAATCTGAGCCACCAGTGCCAAATGCCTGAAGGTGACCCTCTCAGAGGCAGCCTGAGGTGGTTTGGTGGGATCAATAGACGAATAGAGGATTTGAGATTCCAATTTGGCCCAGGCCACCTGTTGCCTGCGGCTAAGATTGTCCCATTCACCTGAACCCTTCTCTAGATCTGAGAGTTTTTTCTGATATTCATCTGCAAGTTCAATGAGAGCACTTCCTGTATCAAAATCGATGTGTCGATTTGGTTTATTCCTAGCAATCAGATATCGGAGAATTTCCGGTGGTACCAATTCCAATGCCTCCAATGGCCCGACGGTGACACCAGTGCTACTGGACATTGCACCAACCCCCTTGAGTGAAATCCATTCGTATGTCGTTGGGTAAGGTGGTTGGTCGCCAAGTAATTGACAAATTTCTTTGCCAGTATCATAAGAACCTCCAGCTGCACCGTGGTCCTTTCCAAATGGCTCCATCGTCACACCTCTCCATGACCATTTGGCCGGCCAATCAACCCTCCAAGGTAATTTCCCATCACCTTTGGTGACATCCGATTGGCCATCATTTCCTTTCGAGTCAATCCAACTCACAATTGGATCATTCCATCCTGTGATTCGAATTCCATCCATGGAACCCGTGGAATCGATTGGATTCCAAGGGAACCAGTCATCATCTAATTCACGTCCAGAGACTCGCTCAATAATCTCTCGAATTTCATCGGTTTGATTGCAAGCAATCCGGGAAGCATCTGCAAACTTCCCGCTCTTGTATGCATCATAATTGTAGATAATTTCATCTATTTCTACTCCTATGTATTCGAGTGCTTGAATGAATGGTCCAAGGAAATGCTTGGCATAGGATATGCCTGATTCGAATCTATCATAATCGGGTTTTCCGCTGGAATCGGGTGGCGGGATGTTTGCCAATTGGTGCCCAATGTACTGTTCATATGATTCATCAAGGAATGAGTAAACCTTGCGAAGTGGATCAGCATCATCAACGAACCATACAAATTCAATTTCAAGATCATGTGATTTACAGGCTCTCTTAATCATATCAGAAGTGAGAATTTCTCTCAAGTGACCAATATGAAATTCACCAGAGGGCGTAATACCGGAGGCGACGACATGCGTGTCACCACGATGTGACAGGGCCTTCGCAATCGAATCGGCCCAATGCATGTGGGTTCACCTCAGACTCTCACGGTTCGAATTAGGCCACGTAGTGGCACACTGGAGATTGAATTCTCTTCAGTTTTGTTAACCATCACTATACTGAGGAAGACTTCCGCACCTTCATCTTGCAGTGTTTTGATAGTCTTGCGCATGGTTTCCCCAGAGGACAATACATCGTCGACAACGACGACCTTGCGACCTGCAACGTTGCCATACTTGTTTGACAAATGCCCATCACCCTCTTCAGAGACGGAACGGAAAATGGCGACATCAACCTCAAGTTGGTCGGCGATAGAATTGGCAAATAGAATCCCATTCAAACTGATACCGACAATGGTATTGACTTCCCCACCTCGATTCTCAAGTTCCTCCACTACGATGTCAGCCATAATGGCACCAATCGCGTTGATACGGTTGGGCCGTGCGCCAATGGTACGCCATCCAATTTGAATATCATCAGGGTGATCTACCTCGGCAGCCCCAGAATTCAACCACATCACGGTCCGTTGTGAGATGGATAACTCGTCCGCAATTTGTTGCGTATTGAGTCCTTGTTCAATCATTTCTGCGACCTTTTCTCGCAGTTCGTCAATGCTCAGCGCCATGTGAATCGGGGATGTCTGCGGGTCCATATCCTATGAAATCACCGGACAGAGTCCATAGGACTCTACCTAGAATCGACCCGTACTACCAAATCCGCCATCGCCCCTGTCGGTATCATCGAGTGCTTCTTTGTCAACTTCGACAAACCGAATTTCAGGAACTCGTTTTAGGAGCAATTGTCCAATTCGTTCACCCTTCTCAACGACAAAGGAATCAGATTCTCCAATCCAATGTGCGAGAACCATCAGTTCACCTCGATAATCAGCATCAATTGTGCCAACACCATTGGGCAATATGAGTCCCCGTTTCCCCAGTCCAGAACGACAACGTACCTGTCCTTCCCAACCGGGGGGAATCGCCAGAATAAGGCCAGTAGGGAGCATTTCAGTGGTGCCTTTCCGCACCTCGACACGTTCGACGGAATGTAGATCAAATCCAGCGGCTAAATCACTGCCTTGCACAGGAAGTTGTGCATCAGCGTGTATGCGGGCAATCCGCACCTCTACCGGTTCGTCCATCACCTCACGCGCTGCACAGGGGAACATTGGTTCTGTCGGTGGTCTCAAGAAGGGGATGTGGGTGGGCGAGACGATGACGGACTTCGATTACGAGTCATTGCTCGACCGAGCACGGGACAAGATTCCCGAAGATATCTCTTCGCGCAGTCGCTGGACATTGCCCGAACCAGATGTCCTCATCGAGGGTTCTCAGACCATTTTGAGAAACTTCAACGAGATGGTTTCTATGATGGATCGTGATGCTGATCACGTCTACCATTTCCTGCAGAACGAACTCGGAACCAGCGGAACTCGCGACAAAGGTCGTGTGTTGCTCAAGGGCCGTATTCCACCGCGCCGTATCAAGGAGCGAATCGTAGCTTACGTCAAGGCCTTCATTTTGTGCCACCAATGCAAAGCTCCTGACACCTCCTTCCTCAAAGAAGACCGCACCACCTTGCTGAAGTGCCAGGCTTGCGGTGCGACCCGTCCGGTCAAACTCTGATTACTTCGGACTGAAGTCGAGTAATGGGCTTGCCTTGCTTTCACGCAGTCGTAACATATTGGCAGTGGGGCCAGTGTACCGTAGACATCCCCGTCTTGCGTTATTTATTGACTGGGGCGATTATTTCTGATGGGGGAATACGGTGGGCGTTAAACGAATTTATTTTCCCTTCACTTGGATATCCTACGCAGATTCCACATAGCAAAGAATAGTTTTTGCTAATCGAGAATTCTTTGCGCACCGCATCTTCCCAAACAGCCACCGAACCTTGAGCGCAGGTACCCAGTCCCTTTGCGTGCGCTGACAACATTAGATTCTGCATGAAAAGCCCGGCATCTGAAGTGGCAAATTTGCCTAGACTTTTATGCGTGAATACGAACAATTCTACAGGTGCTCCAAAGAATTCGTAATTCCTAGCCCAGAAGGCATCCCTTCCCTTTTTGTCATCTCTTTCTATCCCAATGTGAGACAACATTTCCTTGCCTACCCGTCTTGATCGAGGAATCAAATCTTTGTGATATGGTCTGATTATCAACCAATTACTAGTTGGTAGCCCCCTTCTCCTCAACACGGCTTTCATTTTGGCAAAAATCCCCTCGCCACGAGCACTTTTGATGGATTCAAAGCGACTAAGAAATTCCTTCGATAGCCGATCTCTTACATCGCCTTTAGCGACTGCAACGACAAATGGTCTTGTATTACTCCAACTGGGAGACGTGAGTCCATCAGCAATGATTTCCTCGATCAATTCATCTGGAACTGGAGTTGACTGAAAATCCCGTGTTGAGCGACGCGAGGCTACAAATGAACTGAAATCATTAGAGTCGAAATTCTCGTTCATATGTCATCCCCTCATTTCAATCCTCAAGTGTCATCCTCAAGCCTTCTGCAATGGCACCTGAGCGAAGATGCTCAAGGAGTTCAGGAATATTCTCTTCACCCGAGAGAGTGTACCAAACACCCTCTGGGTAAACTACGCAAGAAATTCCACGTTCACATTGACCCAGGCAACCAGCTTTCTGCACACGAATATTGGCGATTCCTTCTGCTTTGGCTGCAGTTTTTACTGCCTTCATCAGGGCCAAACTCTTCTTGGCAGCACAGCAACCACGGGGAGCATCACTGTCCCTCTCATGAGCGCAGAAGAACATGTGTCGATTGAAGCCATCCATTTTTCATCACACCACTGGTTTCAATGGCTTTAGGGGTGAAACTATTCAACCCCAGAGGTGATCATCGTCTCCGCCTTTGGTTTTCTTTTCCACGTCTTCGTGAATCTTGGTTCGTCGCTTTTGATCTTCTCGCTCAAATTGGAGCAATTCATCGTCATCAATGTAAGCGGGCCTCATATGTGCAATCAAGCGAACTTCGACAATCACATCACGTGCAATATATCGGTAAATACCATCTGTATCTAGAATTTCAACACTCATTTTGTTGGTTCCAATGAGTCGACCTCGGACCCATTCCTCAGTACCCTTCGTCAGCGAACGAGCATCGAGTAGCAATTCGACCAAATCATCCCGTCTCATCCCCGCACGTCGGTCAAGAAGAGGACCAGTCAGCACATCTTCGCATACTTCGGGCTTGCCGAGCGTTTCCCAAATCGAGAGTGCCCATTCAGGGAGGTCGGGTGAATCATCTGGCATCGGAATCGCACTGCCCAGTCATTGGTTGCTCTTGAACCGATGGGTTGACCCAAGCCCCTTGTTTGAAGAGGGATGGGCTCCGCCGCAGAGATGAGGGGAACGCATGGGTTCAGTCGTTTGGCGCAATATTCCAACCGTATTGACCGTTGAAGAACTCCTCGATAAAGCGTTCAGTAAAGCGAAGAAGGCTGGTGACGCAGTTGTCGATAGAGACCGCGTATATCGGACTCGAAAGCAAATGACGCGAATGGTCGGGTCCGCTGGCGATTCCCTTTCCTCCACCCTCCTCGAGTGGGTCAAGCGTTGGCCGAGCCTCGATAAGATGTCTTCATTCGATGTGGCCATGGTCGAAGCAGCGGTGGGTTGTGACGATTATCGACAGAGTTTAGGGGCCTGTCAATGGGCTGCTCATAAATGTGTAGAAATAGCCCAACAAAATGGCAAAAAATTGCGAAGAATGGTCAATCTTCCACCGATGCATGAAACACGTAGGGAGGCTTACGGGCGCATTTCTAGTGTCATGGGACGAATTGAGGGTAATCTCGACTTTCTTCGTGAAGCAAGAGACACACTTCGATCACTTCCAATGATTGATTCAACCGAGCCTTGTTTGGTGGTTGCAGGTGCGCCAAATGTGGGAAAATCCGCACTCATCGCATCGATGTCTAGTGGCAAACCCGAGATTGCTGCCTATCCATTTACTACGAAGCAATTGCATGTTGGCCATTTCACAAATCGTCGCATGAAATACCAACTTGTCGACACACCTGGACTTTTGGATCGACCCATGGAGGAGCGAAATCAAATCGAGATGCAAGCGATTGCAGCATTGGAGCACGTTGGAGACCTCTGTCTATTTTTGATGGACCCCTCAGAATCTGGGGGGACCAGCATGGAGATTCAGAATAACCTGCTAAATGAAGTCGCGAGTTTGTTACCTCAAACCCCACTGATTGTGATTGATGGAAAAGGTGATCTTATCGAAGACATTGATTCTGATGAATGGGCCGCAGTTTGTGAGATGGAGGCCGCATTGGATGAGAATCCCGATGGCCCCATACCCGAAATTCGGAATCCCGCAACAGGCCATCTAGTCATCAGCGCCACAGAATCAGCAGGAATCGAGAGATTGCGATTTGAGATCATTCAACGAATCGGTCAAATGCGAGAAACGGACCCCCTATCTCTACCAGAAAACTGGCATATTCGCGACGATTCAGTCTGAATCAAATCGTCGTGACATGACCGCAGCGAACGCAGTAGACCTTGCGTTCAGCCAGTGCAGGCTCCAACCCACCGATATCGATGCTAGCCCCACATCCGCCACAGCAGAATCCACTCATGAGACACCCCACCAGTATTCGGTTCTTGAAAGCCACGCACCGGTTCATTCCTTGCGTGCCTTTGCAACCATAGGGAATGCCATGTGCATTCCAGATGCGCACAAACCAATTCCGGTGAGTATGAGGATGACTTCAACCCAAGTTGCAAGATGCACCGACCATTCAGTCGTGACGTCATTGTCTTGGAGCTCGATGGCTCCTTCATCGCCACCGGTCACAAAGCGAACACTGCCTGGTTCCAAATTGTGACCAATTGAACCTTCATGATCTGGTCCCCCTGCTAGAAATTCATAATCCGAAGCCGTACAATTGGTCAATCCTGTATCACCTGGTGGACATTCTTCAGCATATTCTGCATCAACGATTCCAATCCACGCTTTATCGTCCAATTCCATCGTGATTTCAAGATGAACATCCAGCAAGAAGAATGCAGCAGGCACAGCGAGATCTGATTCAGACATTCCAGTAGCACACTCTTCTTGCGGGCCAACGCATGGAAGAGCAGGGATTTCATCATCGATGGTCCCGGAGGCGAACCCAAACAAAGAGAAGAGCACCAATAACACGCACAGAGAACCGGTGGCAAATGGGAGTAGAGACATGATTCGAACCATCATTGTCATTTTTTCACCGTCCTAACCACTCGCCATCAATTGCAACACCAATGCGCCCACCATAATCGCTGGGGCAATGTAAAGGAGGATATTCCATCGTTTTCGCTGCCGTTCACGACTGTCGTACTCGTCAGAGCATTTCACCTCTCCACATATCGAGGGGTCGCGGTTGAGTGCAATAGGAGATTGGCAAATGGCACAATGACGATGTGGGGCGACGTAAGCATTTGAACTGGCCGATTTCGGCAACCCTGTCTTACCGCCTTTGCGTTTTTTTTCTCCAGCTTTGGAACTCTCAACGTTGGAGCGAATTTGGTCGGCGAGTTTCTGTTTGTTCGCCATATGCTCACTCTACCTCGATTCGTGTCCCAATGAAGGGCTTACCGGCTAGCGCATCTGCCACTCTGTCCAAATACCTTCCATCTAGAACAGCCAGTGGTAGATTATTGTCAATCGCAGCCTGTACACCAATCGGATCGATGACACCTGAACCGCCTGCCTTTCCGTGGATAGGTGGGCCAACAATTTCCTGCAGTTCAGCAAGGCTCATGGATTCTATAATTCGTGCATCTGCATCCACTCTAGGGTCCGATGAATGGACATGAGATACATTTGTAGCAATCAAGCATCTAGCTGCTTTTGCTTCAATTGCCAAGCGGATTGCGACATTGTCTGTAGTGTGCCCTGGCCTTGTCCCTCCCATGACGACCACTTTGTGCGCCTCAAGGCCCCTTGCCGCCGACGCAACATCTGAGGGGATGCCGGCACAAACATCGAGATCGGCGCCCTGCAATATTTGGGCGACAATTGCAGCGTTCAATCGGGTGGCTGCGATACCGATTTCATCGAGTGCAGCGACATCGTTGAGGACCGGTTTGGCGAGTTCAATTGCTTCTCGGGCCGGAGCCCCTCCCCCGACAACGATTCCAATCGATGCATCACAGGATGAAAGGAGATCTGCTAGAGATGACAGCCATGCATGTCTTTCACTCTCTTCAGGACGTAGTAAACTACCGCCAAGAGCGAGGACTAGGGGGGCTGCCATCATGGTTGTCGCATCAGTGACGATTCATGACACCTTCCCTTCCGGGCGGCTACGCCGCCGGAAGGATTGATGAGGGCCGAGCCGCCGCCAAGGTTGAGGAAGCGCAATGTCCGAGGATCTTGAGATGCAGCAGCGCCGCCTCAAGGCAAAGAATGCGTTGGACGATTTGAGCAACATGCGAGGCATGGGTACCGAACTCGTGACAGTGATAATCCCACCCGATCGAGCCATCCACGATGTTCGCCAACAATTGTCACAAGAATTGGGCCAAGCAGCGAATATCAAATCCAAGCAAACCAAGAAGCACGTTTCCGATGCGATTGAGTCCGCAGTATCCTCAATCAACAACATGAGAGAAACGCCTTCAAATGGCATTGCAATCTTTACTGGTCACGTCATTGTTGGCAATAATAAGACACGAATGACAACCATTGTGATCGATGACCCACCCGAACCATTCCGCTCATTCCGATATCGATGCGATAGCACGTTCGAGGTCACACAGTTGGAAGACATGTTGGTCGACAAGACCTGTTACGGAATTTTTGTCATCGATCGCGGTGAGGCTGCCTACGGCATTGCCAGTGGAAAATCAGTACATTGCCAAGAAGAAATGCAATCCAACATCATGGGCAAGCACCGCCAAGGTGGTCAGTCTGCACAGCGCTTTGAGAGATTGATTGAAGAGCATGCCCACAAATTTTTCAAGAAATCAGCAGAGCATGCAAGCGATTACTGGCTTGGAATGATGGACAATATGGAGGGCATCATCATCGGTGGCCCTGGGGCGACCAAGGATCAAGTTCTGAAAGGTGAATTCTTTCATCATGAAATCGCTAAACTTGTTCGTAAGCCAACCTTTGATGTTGGATATTCCAATGAATCGGGGTTGCGTGAATTAGTTCAGAGAGCCGGTGGCCTGATGCATGAAATCGAATTGGACGCCGAACGCCAGTTGGTAGACCGATTTTTGTCTGAAATCATGCAGAAACACCCCAAAGCAACCTATGGTGAAATGATGATTCAAAGCGCACTAGAACAGGGTGCGGTCGACACACTCCTCCTTTCGGAAGGGTTGCGCAAAATCCGCCAAGGATACACCTGCCGTCAGTGCCAACACGGTTGGCAGATTACAACAGAACACCTTGTTGAAATCCCGCCTTGTGCTTCTTGTGGTGCCGCACCTGATCAGATTAGAGAAGACCCTGACAACACAATTTCTCTCATGGATGAATTTACATTAATGGCTGGACATTCATCAAGTAAGGTAAAACTAATTTCAATGGATACCGAAGAAGGTGCAACCTTGATGGAAGCCTTTGCTGGTCTTGCAGCATTGCTGCGCTACCCCTGGAGTTGATTGAATGCAGGCACTGATTGATGCAGTTCTCCCTTCGATGGAAACGGCCATGGCCAAAGTTGGCATCCAGGGTGATTTTTGGAAGAAGATGCTATCGCGTTCCAAAGAGGCAAGTCAAGGCGACCTCGCCTTACCCTGTTTCCCATTCGCCAAGCAACTAGGCATCTCCCCTGATGAGGCGGCCCAACAAATTGTCAATGCTTTGGAACTTGACATTGGGCAAGCCGCTGCTGTTGGTCCTTACGTAAACATCCGAGCCTCTATGGCTTGGTTGGTAGCACAGTTGTCGAAGGAGCCAGAATCCAAGGGGTCTATCCTGATTGAACACACCTCGGCCAACCCCAACGGACCCTTCCATGTTGGGCGTGCAAGAAATGCCGTTCTAGGGGATACATTTGTTCGCATGCACCGTGCTTCAGGTTACGATGTCACCGCTGAGTACTACGTCGATGATATGGGGAAACAAGTGGGCATTCTTTGTTGGGCACTCGAAAATCTCGAAGAGAATCAAGTCCACAATCTTCTAGCAGAGGGTGAGATCCCGATTGAAGAATCACCACATTCAGCCAAAGAAGATCATGCGCGTGTTCTTTGGTATCAAGCGGCAAATTTGTTGAAAGCCCAAGACCCAACAGTCGATTCAGGTGTGACGGAATTGGTTCAGAAGAGTGAGGAGGCTGATGCAGATATTCTCGCTAGATTTGAAGCATCATATCAACCCGTTCTTGATGGGATGTTGGTGACTCTGGCTCGCATGGGAATTACCTTTGATTCATTCACCAAGGAATCGAGATTCATCGTCGATGGTAGTGTCGAAATTTTGATGGATCAATTGGAAACATCTGAACTCCATGGCGTCGCTGAAAACGGAGCTCATTTCTTAGAATTGGAGAGTAAGGGTGTCAAAGGGAAATCGACACAATTCTACTATCGTCGTGGAGATGGGAGCAGCCTCTACGCAACTCGAGATTTGGCTTATCATCAGCATAAATGGACGCGCTCTGGCAGTTTATTGAACATTCTTGGCGAGGACCACAAATTGCAATCCAAACAGGTCGGAATCGCCTTGGATGAATTGAACATCAGGACACCCGAAGTGGTATTCTATGCCTTCACCAAATTGGCAGATGGTAAGATGAGTACACGACGTGGAAATGTCGTTTTCATGGATGACTTGCTCGACGAGGCTCAAGCACGCGCTCTTGAAACGGTGAAAGAAATCCGCGCTGATTTACCTGCGGAGAAATTGTTGGGGATTTCAGAAGCTGTTGGTGTCAGTGCCACACGATTCAACATTGCCCGAATCTCACCTGAGAAGGGAATCACATTCCGTTGGTCCGATGCACTAAGTCTTGAAGCGGACAGTGCCCCATTCATCATGTATAGTCATGCTAGAGCATGTTCGATTCAGCGCAAGGCTGGAGATGTCGATATCTCAGAGGGCCTCAATACCGCTGAACTTTCAGGTTCTGCGGCGGATTTAGTCCGAAGAATGGCTTACATGAACGACGTGCTCCAAACTGCAATCGATTCCCGGGCCCCTCACAATTTCTGTGCATGGCTCAGTGCTTTGGCAGTAGATTACAATCGCTTCTATCGCGACAATTATGTCATCGAAGAAGGCGTTGTGAACATCCAGAACCTCATCATCAGTGAATTGGCTCGTGATCATTTGCGACGCGGATGTGAGGCGGTGGGAATCATCCCCATCGAAGAAATGTGATTTGTTGTTTTACCCATAGGGTAAGTTTTTGGGAATGCTGACCAACGAACCTGTGATGGCACTAGACGGCATGGGACCCCTCTTACCCTACTATTGGGAGAAATTTTTCCAGATAAATTTCCAAACTGGAGAAACTTTGGGGCTGACATATTTCATCTGTTTCCTCTCAATTTTGACGTTGATTGTGCTGTGTTTCTTAGCGGCATTGATTCTCAAGGCCCGAAGTCACGCACCTGAAAATCGCTTCATGGCGATTCTTCTTCTCGCTGAAGGATACCGGGTGATGGCCTCGTGGTACAACACATATCCCTTCAGTGCGGACATGTTACCGCTCATGGAGTATTATCGAATAGGGTGGTATTTCTGCTCCTTGTTGTGCCTGCTGATGTATGTATCCACTGTATCCTTCTACCCACCCAAGCGCCTAGACTTCATGGCCAATGAAAAAATCCGAAAAAATCTATGGTGGGCCCTACCATTGATTACAGCGGTAATCATTGGCGCCCTTGTATCCTCCAGTGGGAGTGCTGCGAGCGCATTCGGTGGAAATTACCACATCGAGTGTCCTATCGAAGGAGATGTAGTTGTGACATACGGCCCAGATTCGGCTCCAATCGAAGCATCTTGTATCGAGAATCAGGAATATTTGCCTTATTCTTGGTTTGTACCCGGTAGTTCTTCGGCTGGAAAATTGCTTCTTTTAGCACCACCACTTTCTGCGATTGCTGCTGCTTTCCTCATGCGTGGTGCATGGAATCGATTCGAAAACGAAGAAGAAATGGATGACGAAGCACATGAGGCACGTGCCCTTTTCATCGGCTTCACCGGCAAAGCGGTCATCAAGGGTTTGATGGTATTTTCAATGGTCTTCATGACTGCAAAATTCGGAGATTTCAATCTAGCTGATTTAGCGTCTATTGAAGGTGATCTTCTCCCAATCTATCTCTACTGCTTGTATGGGTTCATGTTCAGCATCTTGCTGACGGGCATGTTTGAAGGATTCATGTTCAGTTATGCCATCCTCAAGAATGACATCCTTGGAATCGATGAACAATTACGCCGAAGCATGTCTTGGGGTGTATTCGTCTTCGTAGGTGCATTGGCCATTCTAATTGGGACCGAATTCATGGAATCCCTGACCGGTTGGGGTTGGGCTGGCGGGGTCGTTATCGGTGTACCCCTCATGGTCATGCGAAAACCAATCTACAACACGATCAATATCATCGTAATCATTCTAATGCCAGAGGCATTTACCAAAGAGGAAAAGAGTTACCTCGAAGCCTACACCATGGTGATGGATGATGGCATCCTCACAGAAAATGAGAGGAAATTACTGACACTACAAGCCAAGAATCTCGGATTGGATGAGGCCCGCGTTGAATACCTAGAAACATGGTATGCCGAATCCTTGGAATCTTCTGATGAAGAGGAATAACAATGCCAGAGTCGGAAGAGCACGCCGGAGAATTCGCCGATACACTTGGCGATTTGATGGACGATGTGGACGAGAGAATCGCAAGTGGAGACCGTACTCCTAAAGTGACTTCAAATTCAGATTCCACTGAGTTTGCTGATATCATTGACGAAAAATTCATTCCTGGGCACGTTGAAAGTGTACTATCCGAGGGAGAAATACCAACAGATGATTGGGGTGAGGCATTCGTAGGGTTTCTTGTGGTTGGAGGGATCATTTGGCTGTTACTTGGTCCTGAATCATTTTTCCGTTTATTGTGGTGGTTATTGTAATTCTCATTCCTCTTCTAGAATCTCTTCGATGGTTTCTCCGGCCCCAAACATCGATGCGATGATGGCCGAAATCCAACCAACCATACGATCACTCTGTGATGTCCTCAGTCCTTGAATCGAACTTCTTCTGTTGGATGGTCCGCCTCTCACGGTCCTTCTCATCCAGCCAAGCTTCACGGGATGCCATTCGCCCCGTCATCCCCGCAGAGGCCGATTGCGCTCGCATCGCAACCAATCCCTTGTAGGCATGATCGTAATCCTCCGCTCGTTTATTCCAATTGGCGGCAGGCCAACCACAATCCCATCGGCTTGGGTCGTAGGCGTTCTGCTCAATCCAAGCACCACATCTGGGGAAATAGCATCGGGCTTTCTCTTCATCACCTTCAACCCAGAATGACATCTCATCACAAACAGGACAATTTTTCCGATCAAAGGCAGCAAGTTCCAACGAACCTTCTTCACCGACAAAATCAATCTCCCAAGCAACGATGCTGCCACTGACCACATCGGTGGCACCAGCCTTGGCCAAGAAAGCGCGCATCACGTCCCAAGCATCCTGTTCGGTGGAGAAGACACCCAACTGAGTTTTCTCACCACCGGGGGTGGCGACAATTGGGACGAACACTTGCTTCAGTGCCTCCTCCATGGAACCCCGTCCTCTAAGAGGACGGAAGAAGTCATCGCTAACTCACAGACTGGCAAGGGCTTCTTTGATGCGCTCAGGTGTTGCCGCACGAACCACAATCTTTCCATCACCATGAGAAAAGATTCCTGCACAGGGTAGAACATCAATTGAGGCCGCGAAAAGAGGGAATCTGGCAAACAATTCATCCCCCTCTGACTTGTCAATCCAAACGTGAGGGGCGTCCAATGGTTGCTCATTGAGCAAGGCTTCCAATTCGATGCAGTGCGCACAATCTCCGGCGGTGATTATCACAATGCCGAGTTCTGCAGATACAATCTCTCGCCATCCCATGCCTCTAGGGCAATAGGCGCATGTTCTTAGCGTGGTCGCCACCCGACCAAGATATGGTAAACATCGGTGATGATGCTCCTGACTTCAGCCTGCTTGATCAGAACAACAACACCGTCAGTGGTTCAGACTTCAAAGGACAGAAAGTGATTCTCGCATTCTTCCCTGCAGCATTTACAGGGATTTGCACAACAGAGATGTGCACATTTGAGGAAAGTGTTTCCCGATTGAACGATGCTGATGCTGTGGTCTTGGGGATTTGCGTGGATGCGCGATTTTCAAATGCCGCATTTGCCGAAAAGAATGGCTTAACCTTCCCCATTCTATCTGATTACACACGTTCAACCGTCGAAGCATATGGCATTGCATTGCATGACTTCGCCGGAATGCCTGGATATACAGCGAGCGAACGAGCCGTCTTCATCGTCGATGAGAATGGCGATATAATGTGGAAATGGGTCGGGGAAAATCCGGGCTTGCAGCCAGATTACGAAGCGGTTCTAGCAGCAGTTGGTGCTTGATTAGAAGGTTTGACCTTCGGGCCAAGTCCGCTCTACCACAGCCAAGCCTCCATTGTGTGGCATCGGTGCATCAGGTTTCTCAATTCTGAGTTTCACACCCGCGACGTTGAGATGTCCAGAGACGATTTCGATAATTTTGTCGCACAATGTTTCCATCATCTTCACAGAATCACCTCGTGCAATGACATCGTGCGCAGTCCGTTGTAGAAATCCATAGTCTACACTTGAAGCCAATTCATCATCGCTCGCAGGTTCTTTGAGCACAACCCAAATGCTGACAACGAAGGGTTGATCTTTTTCTCTCTCATAATCAAAAACGCCATGCTTCCCTTTGAGTTTGTAATTCTCAACAGCGATAATCGTACTCATGAGGTCACCTCATTCATCTCTTTCGTGAACCCAAATCAGATGGTAACCAAATTCAGTTTTGACAAAACGATCTACTTCTTTGAGTGGTTGTTCAAAGCAGGCTGCACTGAATTCTCGAACCATTTGGCGCTCGTGGAACCAACCGAGATCCCCTCCGCTTTGCCCACTTGGACATGAGCTGTATTTCTTTGCGGCCTTTTGAAACGCCTTCAGAGGCTTCCTTGCCCCATTGATTTCTTCAATCAATCGCACAGCATCTGATTTCTGGCGCAACAAGATGTGACTGGCATGTGCTCTACGTGCTGCCATACAATCATCCCCATGCCAACCATGCAGCGTAAGAACCGTAGATGATTCCACTCACTGCCAGCGACTCTTCATTGAATCGATCCATATCGTCGTGGAAGGTGTGGTATTCCCACGAGCCCGACCCATAGCAGACAATTGCACGACCCCTCTCGTCACCATCTTGCTGCTGTATATCATAGACAAACGGACCGTGGTCTGAATTGTAGGGCATCCCATCACTTTCCCCTTTTGGTCCATCAAGTGTTTGCGTGTTAATCGTGTACTTGGATGCCAACCCCTTCGGATTTTCTTGCCTGAACTGGTCGACGATTTGGTTGACATACTTCATGTCACGAGCATCATTGCCGAACATCCACAGGCTGTTTCCTCGAGTATCAAGGTCAATGTCGACATGATTCATATCGAGGTTGATGTATAGTCGGAGATTGCCTTGCAGTTGTCCAAGATAGGCCGCAACGTAGGCTTTGGATCCATGCAGCCCTTCTTCTTCTCCGCCCCATGTGCAGAACTTCATGGTGTAATACGGCTGTCCCTTGCTATCAGCCATATTGGCAAATTGGCGCGCCAATTCGAGAACTGAGGCTGAACCAGAGGTGTCATCGACTGCACCAGGTCCGTTGTAGACTGTATCGTGATGACCTCCGAAAATAATCAATTGATCGGTCTTTCCGGGCAAAATCCCACAAGGTGCCTTCACATCACGTTCGCCTTGGTTGTCAACACTCACAATCATTCGGATTAATCCTTCACCATTGACGACATCATCGCGAATTTGTTCACCGACTTGGTCACTGACCATCATGAAGGGGATGCCGGGTGGCATGCTCTCAAATTGGCTCGTATCGACCGATTTGAAGTAGGGGACACATCGCCCTTCGTCACCAGGGATTTTGCAATTGTTGGGTGGATTTTCCCCATCGGTTGAATCCCAAGTCACAAGGATGAGTCCATACAAATCATTCTCCTGTGCCTTGATGAATAGTTGGGTATTGCTTGAAACTCCCCCTTGCCCAAAGACCATGCCAATACTTGCTGAAGCATTCTCCCAGGTCCCTTCATCACTGGCATTGCCTAAATCGACAACAGGAATCTGATCTTGGTACTGGTAATCAGCTGAACCTGAATATCCTTGGAGGACAAAGTCACTTCTGTGGGTAAATACTGTCTCTTGACTCCCCAAGTCAGTAAATGCACAAGGGGGGAAACCAATGACACCTGGCATACATATCGATAGTATCGGCTCTTCTTGAATCTCAAACATTGGAACCGCAAATGAATTCGGTTCGATGGACAATCCAAAATCTGAGAAGTTATCCAAATTGGATTGTGCAGCTGCGTGTTCAGAAGCAGATCCACTCATTCGGCCCTGCCACTCAGAATCGCCCAGTGCGACCAAACCTTCAGCAAAGGCTCGTGCTTGCGCGGAATCGAAATCAATCAGTTCACCGTCGAATTCGTCGTCAGAGAACCAACCGAGTATTGTATCTCCAAAGAATATCGCAGTGACACTGCCACCCACAATCAGCATGACAACGACTGCAATCACAGAAGCGGTCGCCCAAGGAAATCGTTCTTGGAAGGGGTTTGAACTTGCAGTGGGTGTCGACCTGATAGCTTGATTATTATCGTCCCAAATAAGTGCAGCAATGCGTTCATCTTTCGTTCGAGGAACCACAATTCCTCGGTCTTTCAGCAATTTTCCAAGTTCAACGTGAGTTTGGTCTTCATATCCCATCTGGACCACTCCTTACAGTTCGCCATGCAACGTCGTCATTCTTCAAGGCACGGGTCTATTGTACCTCTTCACCTGTCCAGCGTGTTCCAAGTGAGTGTTCTATGTTCATTTGGTCAAGAATCCGGGCGACAACGAAGTCAACGAGATCATCAATACCTTGTGGATTATGATAAAATCCTGGGCTTGCAGGAAGGACTACAACACCCCAGTTGGAGAGTTTGGTCATGTTCTCTAAATGCACGGTTGCATAAGGGGCTTCACGAGGCACAACGATGAGTGGCCGTCGTTCTTTGAGAGCAACAAGCGCTGAACGCGTGACCAAATTGTCGGAAATTCCAGTCGCAATTTTTCCAATGGTGGTTCCACTGGCTGGGCAGATGACATAGTGGTCAATTTTTGCTGAACCCGAAGCTGATCGTGCGGCTAGGTTGTCATTGTCTTCAAGGGAAACGCCTGGAATAGTCGACAAGTCCGCTATACTCAGACCCAATTCTAGATCGAGATTTATTCCTCCTTCCCGTGTCACGATTAGGAGAACATCCCACTTGGCATCGGACAATGCACGCAGTAAACGTTCGGCATACAGCGCGCCAGAAGCACCGGTAATCGCAACGACAGCCTCTGGCATCGTAGATGCCTCAAGCAATTCCTTCTTGAATGCTTGTTAGGAACTGTGACAGGACCGGCATCGCCGCTTCGAATGCTTCCTCTTCCCCACCCCATGCGATACGGAGGTAATCTTTCAGTCCAGCATGGAACATGCCACCGGGTGTTGCGAGGAGCCCCAATGGCTTTCCATAATCAGCCAGTGCTTGCACGGCATCGGTTCCGATAGAGAATGCACCAAAGATGCCGAATGGCGGTGGTACCCATTCGATTCCGTGTGCATTGAGTACCTCCATCAATTTAGGCAAATTCTTCTCTCTTGCGACCCAAATGGCATCCAGAGCCTGATCCAAACGAGGGAACACTGCGCCAGCGATGGATACCGAAGGCGAACTAGCCATACCCTGCATATTCTGGAATGCATGTTTCGCATTCTGAATGAATTCAGGTGCACCAATCAACCATCCAAAACGAAGTGGACCAAGGCCATATGTCTTGGTTAAGGAGTTCACAGAAATCGAATTTTTGGACCTTAAATACATTGGTCTATAGAATTCTGTGCCCTTTGCAGCATCCAAATACACTTCGTCAGATACGATATTGACTCCTGCCTTTGTAGTGACATCAATCAACCAATCCTGATCTTCCTCTGAAATCATCTCTCCAGTCGGATTCATGACAGGGGTCAGTGCGATGACACCTACTTTCGGAAGAATTTCCATGACTTCGTCACGATTCAATGTCCAAGGTCCTGAATTGGGCCCACGATGGAACGGGATGACTTCACATCCCAGCAATCTTGCACATTGTGAAACCACGGCAAATGAAGGCATCTCTACACCAACGGCTCGCGGTCCATCTTCTGGAAGAGCTGCTAAAATGGCCAATGAAAGTGATTGGCAGGTTCCATGTGCGATACAGACTTGATTCAAGTCTACACCATGTCGTTCCGCAACCCATTGTGCCGGGTCAGCCCCACTCTTCCAGAATCCGAGTAATTCTTCGGGTTCCAAATCAAAATCCCACGAGTGGGAAAATCCAGACTGTGATAGATCGTGTGGTCGATTCTCTTGGAGTCGCGGAACGTACCAAGAGAGGTAATCTACTGGCGGGATTCCATCGCCGCTAACTGGGCCACCCAGCCGCGGTTCCACCCAAATCACCGTTGGTTGATTTTCGCCAATAGTCTCAGCATTTCGAGGTAGATCCATACCACTGTGACGAGAAGTCCGAAGACCGCCCTCCACTCAAGTTTCTTCGGGGCTCCATTTTCGACTCCCCTCTCGATGAAATCAAAGTCAGCGGCCAAACAAAGTGCCCCAAGTCCAATGACCAATACGGAGAATCCGATTCCGATGGGTCCACTGCCGTGGATGTAGGGGATTTCAGGTCCACCAACCAAAGCGAAAATGAGGGTAATCATGTAAACGAGGAATACCGCTGACATAGCACTGAAAACAGCGATTCTAAAATTATCGTTTACGGGAATAATTCCCATTCGGTAGATGACCAGCATCCCACCGAAAACCGCTGCAGTCAACATGAACGCTTGGATTGCAATACCAGGGTATGCGACCTCGAATAATGTGGTAATGCCTCCCAGAAAGAGTCCCTGTAAGGCCGCATATGTGAGTACAGCAATCGGATTCTCGGCCAGCCCCGTGAACAGCATCACGAAGAAGAAGATGAATCCGGCGACCCATCCGACAACACTCAGCATGAACGCCAATTCGGCATTTCCGCTAATGAAAAGGCCGAAAACAGACAGTCCACTGAACATCATTACGAAGAATGTAATCAAGCCCTTTTCGGCGACACCTTCGATGGTCATCTTGTCTTGAATTAGGTCTTGAATTGTAAAAACCGAATCATTGAGCGCGGGGTTACTTGTGCGATACATACAACTGTGCAGAACCCGATAGTTCTCAAGACTTCGCATTCACCCTGTTGAGCGAATCTTGCATTGAAAACAGCAAGGCATCGGTAATTTCATCCGGTGAAATTTCGAATCCCAATCGGTCTAGAGAAGAGGTTGTTCCCGCACTGAGACCGCAACCGTCCAGAGTTTCGACCCTGCCTTTTGGAGTGGCGAAGTTGATGGTGAATCCATGCCTTGAGATCCATTTCTTGAAGGCCAAGCCCACCGAACCAATCTTCACTCCTTGAACCCACACTCCTTGCATCCTTTCATCGATTCCTGCCTCAATTCCGAGAACGGCGAGTGCGGAAATGGCCCATTGTTCCAATTTGGATGTGATGTGTTTGACATTCGCCTCACCCTCAAGGTCCCATTTGACAATTGGATATACCACCAATTGCCCAGGTCCGTGCCAAGTGATTCCACCTCCTCTATCCACATCTGTAGTGGGGTAATCAGCAGGAACGACGATCTTGTCTCGACGAGCCGCTGGACCGATGGTGACGATCTCTGTGTGGCTACAGAATAGGATAGTATCTGGGATTTCACCTAGCAATCGCTGCTGCTGAAGTTCGCGCATCAGCAGTTCAGTTCCGTGATAATCAGTATGTCCTAGAAGGCGAACATCGACAACACGTTGCGCCTCCATGACGCCCGGTGGGGTCGGCGGGGCATGAAGTCAATGGATTCAATTACAGGATGTTAGAACCGGAGGATATGCTACCCGACACACTGCATATTTTCGACAAAGAAGACAGGAAAGCATACTGCCGTGTGCTGGCCGCAGTTGCCCTTGCCGATGGTCGGGTCTCAACTGAGGAATTCGCCAATTATGAATCCCGGATGGGTATGGCACTTCTCCCACCTGAGGAACGAGTGATATTGCGCCAAGAATTGAAGCGTGGCCGGAGTTTCATCAACGCTGCCGATCACATGCACCCTGCCCATCTTCGAATTGCATTGCGTGATGCATTGTTGATGGCTGCAGCCGATGGCCACTATGACACACGCGAAATGGATGTTGTCAAGCATCTCGCAAAAAAAGCCTCATTTTCTGAAGAAGATTTGGAGAGCCTATACGATTGGATCGATGAGGGTTGGACATGGATGAAGAAAGGCCGCAAGGTTTTGTCATTACCTGAGGAAATTCACCATTGGGGCACAGTGTACGAGTCGTAATCATGCAGTATGAATCGCATGCCCTAGGGTCTTGAGGACTCCTTCGTGGAAAGATTCAGACATTGTAGGGTGCGCGTGAATGGTACCAGCAATATCTTCGAGCACAGCACCCATCTCTAGTGCCAGAGTAAATTCTCCAGACAATTCACTCACATGACTGCCAGTGGCTTGGATCCCCAGAATCACATGGTCACTCTCGCGCGCGACCACGCGCACGAACCCTCCCGTCTTCTCAGCCTCCATTGTCAAAGCACGACCATTCGCTGCCAGTGGGAATTTTCCAGTGATGATTTCTTCACCGGCTTCTACAGCTTCATCCGGTGTCAGGCCAACGCAGATAATTTCGGGTTCTGTAAAGACAATCGCGGGAATCGCAACGGGATTGAAGGAACGCTTGTGTCCTGCAATAATTTCGGCGACCATCTCTCCCTGCGCACTGGCACGATGAGCGAGCATGGGCTCACCAGAGACATCACCGATTGCATAGACACCACGCATCGACGTCTTGCACTGATCATCGATTCGAATGAACCGTTCATCGGCATCCATTCGGAGTCCCATTTTCTCCAACCCCCATCCACGGGTATTGGGTCGACGACCTACTGTGACCAGTACTCTATCGAATGTCTCTGATTGCATTTCACTACCACCATCTTTCCAAGTAAGTATGACCTTACCATCCTTGACTTCGGCACCTTGAGCCAGACAATTGACATGTGTCGTGACTCCATTCTTGCGCAACCATGTTGTCAGTGGCCGGCGTAATTCATCATCGAAGATGGCCAGTACCTTGTCCAATCCTTCGATCACAGTCACTTCGGAACCCAGTCTTCGCAGTGCGATTCCCAATTCCAATCCGATGTAACCCCCTCCAATCACTGCAACTTTCTCTGGAAGGGCATCCAAATCCAAAGCTCCAGTTGAAGAGCAGATGTATTCCTCATCGAACTTCATGAATGGCAATTCAATCGGTGCTGAACCCGTCGCTAGAATGACATTCTCAGCCTCAATGTTGACTGGGCCATCTTCGGTCTCAACAGTACAATGCTTGGCATCCTTGAATGTGGCCCATCCAGAAACCAGTTTCGCACCGGCATTTTTCAGGAGATGCTCGACACCCTTGTTGAGTTTGGTTACGATTTCATCCTTCCATGAGATAAGTTCCTTCATGTTCAATGAGACGGAACCATCGATTTTCATTCCCATGTGCCCCTCCTTGTGTTGAGCCAGATGATGCATCCGATCAGCCGCATGAATCAGTGCCTTGGATGGAATACATCCGCGGATCAAGCAGGTTCCACCTGCTTTGTCACCTTCAACAATCACGGTATCAAGGCCAAGTTGAGCGGCGCGAATCGCAGCCACATATCCACCTGGTCCGGCGCCAACGACCAACACTTGGCAAGAAATATCCACCATATTGACACCTCAGAGAATCGAGATTGGATGCTCGAGTAACTGCTTCAGAGCCTGCACGAGTGCCGCTCCATCAGCTCCATCGACAACACGGTGATCCCACGATGAAGACAGATTCATCATTCTTCGAATGGTGATTTTACCATCGACGACAACGGGTCGATCGATTGCCTTGTGAACACCCAAAATTCCAACCTCCGGGTGGTTGATGATTGGTGTTGCACCCAATCCACCATCGCGTCCTAGACTGGTGATGGTAAATGTGGAACCGGTCAAATCATCTAGGCTGGCACTCCCATCTCTAGCGGCGCCTGCAACTCGAATGAGTTCTGCTCCAGTTTCCCAAATTGTCTTCGCTTCAACATGCTTGACAACAGGGACATACAGCCCTCGATCAGTGGTTGTCGCAATTCCAATGTTGATTCCACTATGGATTGATAACACCTCATTTCCGTCATCGTAAGTGGCATTACAACCGCCGTGCTCACCTTCAAACAATTTGACCAAAGCCTGCATGATGAAGGGCAGATAAGTCAACTTCGGTTGTTCCTCAGTTCGATTGGAGTTCATCCATTGTCTGAGAGCCTCTAGGTCGGTAACATCCACCTCTTCGAAATATGAGAAGTGCGGAATTGAGGTGTATGACTTTGTCATTTGTTCCGCAATCTTTCTGCGAAGACCCACGACCGGAACTTCAGTCACCTCTGAACGCTCTTCCCCTGGCACACTTACAGGCACTCCACCGACAGTCTGTGGTTGAGTTAGGTGCGCCTCAAGATCTGCATGTGTAATACGTCCTGCTGGTCCAGATCCATTCACATGAGAAAGAGAGACGCCTTCCTCTTTTGCTCGACGGCGGACAGCAGGTGAAGCAAGTGGTTTGCGCGATGAATTCTCTGGCTCCGGGGTCGGTTTAGGGGTGGGTTCTGGTTTCGACTCAGGCTTGGGTTTTGGCATGGGCTCAGGCTCGGGTTTTGCCACAGGTTCCGGTTCTGGCTCAGGTTCAGATACACTCACTTCTCCATCGACTTCGAATTCAATGAGCGGAGCACCGACAGCAATCATGTCCCCAATGGCTCCGTAGAGTTTGGTGACTTTTCCATCAACCGTACTACCGATTCCAACCGTTGCTTTATCGGTCATGATGTCAACCATGTCCTGATCTTCGGAAACCGTGTCACCAACAGCGACATGCCAAGCGGTAATTTCACCCTCGACAACACCTTCTCCAATATCTGGTAATTTGAATATATGCGAACCCATTTTCACTCCTCCATTGTGGCTTGAATAGCCTCTGCAATTCTGGTTTGGCTGGGGAAATAATCCCATTCCAAACTATGTGGGTAGGGTGTATCCCATCCTGTGACTCTTTGAATCGGTCCTTCAAGATGCCAGAAGCAACGCTCTTGCACCAAGGACATCAATTCGGCTCCGAAACCTGATGTTCGAGGCGCTTCATGCACGATAATGCAACGTCCGGTTTTTTTGACTGAATTTTCAATCGCATCAATGTCGATTGGAACCAATGTTCTCAAATCAATAATCTCGGCATCGATTCCATTGTTTTCAACCGCTGCACTGGCAACATGGACCATGGTTCCATAGCAAAGAATGGTTACATCCTTACCTTCTCTGACAATTTCCGCTTTGCCCAATGGGATGTTGTAGTAATCTTCAGGCACCTCACCCTTTGGGTGACTGTCCCACTTGACCATGGCCGCAGTATGGTCGCCATCAAACGGTCCGTTGTAGAGCCTCTTGGGTTCGAAGAAAATGACCGGATCATTGCATTCAATAGATGATATTAGCAGACCCTTTGCATCGTAGGGGTTTGAACAAATGACGACTTTCAAACCGGGTGTGTGTGTGAAATATGCTTCTGGAGATTGGCTATGATAGTGCCCACCTTTGATTCCTCCACCACACGGGGTTCGAATGGTTACAGGGGCACTATATTCGCCACCTGATCGATAGCGAAGTTTTGCGAGTTCGTTTGTAATCTGATCAAATCCGGGGAAAATGTAGTCTGCGAATTGGATTTCTGCCACCGGGCGCAGCCCATTCATGCCCATTCCGATTGCAATACCCATGATGCCACCTTCCGCAAGAGGCGTGTCGAATGCACGATGCTTGCCGAATTTTTCTTGCAATCCAGCAGTACAGCGGAACACACCACCATAAAATCCAGCATCTTCGCCGAAGGAGACAACAGTTTCATCACGCTCAAACATGTTGTGCAACGCGGAATTCACCGCTTGGATGATACTCATCTGTGCCATTAAATTCCCACCTCTCCACGTTGCTCAAGAAGATGCCATGGCTCTTTTTCGTAGACATCTTCAAACAGAGTAGATACCGAGGGGAATGGTCCATCCTTCAGGGTTCCATGTGTCTCTGCTTCCTTGTAAGCAGCGGTAATTTCTTTCACACATGCTGCCTCAAGTGCTGCATGCCTTTCTTCATCCCATTCGCCGAGTTTCAATAGATGCGCCTTCAGGCGGTCAACAGGGTCACCCAATGGCCATGATTCGTATCCATCTCCGGGGCGGTAGATGGTCGGATCATCTGAGGATGAGTGACTGTCTCCACGATAGGTGTACATTTCCAATAAGGTGGGTCCATGTCCTGCTCGGGCACGTTCAGTCGCCCATTTGTGAGCAGCATAAACTGCAAGGAAATCCTGCCCATCAACTCGCATTGAAGCAACATCATAGGGTATTCCACGGGCTGCAAATGAGGATCCCCCGTGTGCTAGATTTCGATGTGTTGAAATCGCCCATTGATTATTGACAATAACCAGAACACAGGGTGCTCGGTAAACGGAAGCAAAATTGAGACCATAGTGGAAATCCCCTTGCGCAGAAGTCCCCTCACCTAACCAAGAGCAGGCAATACTATCTTCACCTCGATAGGCAAAGGCCATGGCGGCTCCAACAGCTTGTGGGAACTGTGTTCCAACAGGACTTGAGATTGAGACAAAATTTCCTTCTTTCCAAGAATAATGCACGGGCATTTGTCGTCCCTTGACATTGTCATTGGAATTGGTGATACAGTGACTGATCATGTCGACCATATTCCGTCCTCGAACGAAGAGTAACCCCTGCTGTCGGTAGGATGGGATGACGATGTCTCTATTCTCCATCGCCATTGCTGCGCCGACACTCACCGCTTCTTCCCCCAAGCACTTCATGTAAAACGAAAGGCGACCCTGACGTTGCATCTTCATCATGCGATCATCGTATGCTCGGATTCGGACCATATGTTCCAGTGCTTGGCGCAGAGTATCGGCATCGAGGCCAGGGTCCCAATCACCCACGGCTTCATCATCATCATTGAGAACACGAAGCAAACCGTATGCAATTTCTCGGGTATCTGCACCTCCGCAGTCTATGGCTGGCTTTGCATGGTGTCCTGCAGGGATTTCATGTGGTGATGGGAATGACATGCCTCCTTCCCGATGTGGGGGGACTGGCACGTGTATTCTTCTCCCCTCATCTTCGCCCATTATTCTCACCACTCCAAAGTCGCTCATAGCGTTTCGCTGATACAAGATTCACCGTAGGTGAGGGTTACAGGCCCACCTTTTGCCTCCTCGTAGAGGAGACCTGCTCGATAGGATGAACGTACCAGTGGTCCACAAGCGACGGCTTTGAAACCCAATTCTCTAGCCTTTTCATCCCACTTTACGAAGACTTCGGGCTCAGGAAATCGATCGACAGTCAAGTGACTTGGAGATGGAGCGAGGTATTGGCCAATGGTCAATAAATCCACATCAACTTCACGAAGAAGTCTCATGGCCCCCACCACTTCTTCATCAGTTTCACCGACACCCACCATGATGCTCGATTTGGTCAAAATGTCGGGTCGGAGACGCTTTGCTTCCTTCAGAATTTCTAGAGATTGCTGGAACGATGCACGATGATCTCGGACTACGGAATCTAAGCGAGGAACACATTCAACGTTATGCGCAAAAACACGCAATTCCAACCCATCCAATAATGTCGAAAGTGCATCGAGATTACCATCTAAATCAGAGCAAAGAAATTCGAGGCCAACATCGGGACGGCGTGTGTGAACAGCCTCTAAACAGGCGCGATAGTGGTCTGCGCCTCCATCTGGGAGCTCATCCCGATTGACACAGGTTATGACCGCATGTGTAACTCCCATCAAATCAACGGCTTCAGCTAATTTTTCGGGCTCATCAACATCCAAAGGAGGTGGAACTTTGACAGTACCAACCGCACAGAATCGGCACGCTCGAGTGCATTGTTCACCAGCGACCATGAACGTAGCCGTTCCTCGTCCCCAACAATCGTGAATATTCGGGCATTGTGCTTCCTGACAAACTGTATTCAATCCATGCTCGGAAACACTACCACGGACATCATTGAATGCGATTTGCGCATCACCGGTTGGCAGATATGTTTTGAACCAAGGTGGCAATCTTTTGCGAGATTTTTTTCGGCGCTCAATCGCCGTGAGAGGGGCGGATTCATTGGTCATAGGCAGACGTTTCCCTGTCATGAACACCACTCCTGTGTGCCGTGTCAACATCGGACTCGGTTAATCCTTTGTTTCCCGACCCTAGGGTCGGGCTCGGAGCGTTCAAGGATAAGTGACGCTTCCAAGCGACATGGGCGCTGACCTCGAGGACAAGGTTGCATTGGTGACCGGAGGGGCCACTCGGCTCGGTGCTCAAATTTCCAGAACTCTTGCAAATGCAGGAGCCATCGTCGCCATACACTGCCACAGAAGCCTCGCAGCTGCCGAAGATTTGGTCGAGGAAATCGAATCCATTGGTGGAGAAGCATTCGTGGTTCGTGGCGATCTCTCCGAAGAAGAAGATAGGGCAAGCCTAATCGATTCAGTTATCGAACGTGCAGGTCGATTCGACATCCTCGTAAACAACGCCTCTATATTTGAAAAAATACCTCTGGAGGACATGACTTCCGATGCGGCACAAATGATGTGGAGAGTCAATGCAGAAGCCCCATTGATGTTGATTCAACATGCCGCGCCCCATCTTCGATTTGAAGGAGTCGATCAACCAGGTTGTGTCATCAATATGCTTGACAATGCAAGTGGGCGAAGGGATTGGCCTGAATTCAGTCATTATTGCGCATCTAAGGCGGCTTTGCTCTCAATCACACGAAGTCTGGCTCAGGAACTTGCACCGTCCATTAGAGTCAATGCAGTGGGCCCGGGTGCGATACTGTTTCAGGAATGGGAATCTGAACAAAGAAGGGACGCAGTCCTTTCATCTATACCGATGGAGCGACAGGGTTCAGCAGAAGAAATTGCAGAGACCGTTTTGTTCCTAGTTTGCGGCCCATCCTACATCACTGGACAGATCATTGATGTTGATGGCGGATGGTCCCTGACTTCGTCGTAGTGTTCAAAACCCGAGTGCGACTCAAACAGCCCGCAGGGGTTGCCAAGCCCGGCCAACGGCACCGGACTTAAGCTCCGGGGGCAATGCCTTCGTGGGTTCGAATCCCACCCCCTGCATTAATTTCCGCATTTTTTTGCATCTACGATGCAGCACGAGAGAGTGATGCCACAAACAAGCGTGTCCTGCAAACCGTTTAATGGGCTGTAGGTTACGGGTCACCGTAGGTGAGCGAATGCTAGGTGTGACCCGAGGTAAGAGCACGATGGCCATTCTGTTGGTTGCAATCATGCTATCTTCGCTCATGGTCTCCTTGGCCCCAGCGTCAGAATCACTGGAAGAACTCCCCACTAGAAGTGATTCTGGGACCGTGAGTTACGATCTCTACTTTGCATCCGCTCCCGGGGGCCATCCTACCGATGGACGAATCACAACAGAGCGTCCAGATAGTGGTGGTCAAGAGGAAGAATCCGCATCAGGGACCAACGTTGAATTCTCTACGGATCAGATGCTCTCTGATTTGGTAATCACAGGAACTCCAAACGGCAACCAGTATGAATTGGAAATTGTCCTTTTCCTCAAAGCGACCGGTCAAGAGGGCTCAACGGTTGATTGGACCGTATCCGTTATCGCTGGCACCTCAATTATCGGCACTGAAGATTGGAGTACTGATGTTTGCACTCCTTCCGCTTGGGGGGGCAATACATGTGGATTTGATGAGCGATATTTCCACCCCAGTTGGGGCTCACCCAGTGATTTCACAGTAGATGCAGACGACCGCCTCAAGGTTGTCGTATCTGCAGATATGGAGTGTAATTCAGGCAGCGGTAACCCCGACCCGCCCAATGGGAGTGATAGTGAAACCAGCGGGCGCCAGTTCGGTTCAGTCGAGTGCGATGCTTGGGTTGCATGGAATGAAATCGATACTGCTTCAGGCCGATTCTCTAAGATTGAGGTCGAGACTCAACCCCTCAGTGGTTCTCAAGTCAAGGTCCACCGCCCCGGAAGTGTTTGGACCGATGAGGAAGTTGGCACTGAACAGAACCCGTGGTTCCCCAATGATTCACCTGACATGCGTGTTATGCAGTTCAATGTTGAACTGCGGGATGCGTTCGGTCGAGAAGATATCGAAGTTGTGCGATTGCATATGACTGATGATCAAGGACAGGTTGCATTCACTCACACCTTCGACGATGAAGAATTGGTGACCGATAACAATGCACTTCGGGCACAATACAACTGGACATATCCAGGTGGCCTTGATTCTGGATGGTATGAACTAGATCTTGAAGTTGAGAATATCCAAGGTAAATCGTTCACAATCGATCATCCGAATATTCTGATGAGTTCCTATGGTGTTTCCCTCACGCATGGAAATGGGAGGGTTGTCGAATATATCGCACCCAGTTCAACAACTCCAGTAAACCTAGACCTTCGCCACGTTGGTGCGAGTGGAAACGCCTACGCACTGACTGTTGAGTTGGCCGTGTTGTCAAATTTGGCCTCAAGTTGGATTGTTGAATTTGATCGCGCAGATCAGATTTACGATCTTTCAGGAGGCGGGATGGAAGCTCACCCTGTCCTCTTACTTACCGCTCCTGACGACTTGACCGACGCCCCTGACACTCTTGAAATCAGAGCAGTTGCATATGACAATGCGTCCGTTTTAGTCCATCAGACAACCTTGCAACTTGATTTGGAGAAGTTGGACACTTATTCGCCTCCATGGGTCAGTCTATGGCCAGAGGAGCATGACAATCAATATGCGAATAGTACGGGTGCATTAGACATCGATGAGAACATCCACCGCTACGTTGAGGATGGTGTATTCACCACTTTCTATCTAGAAATATTCAACACTGGATTCGACACAGATCAATTCAGAATCGATGTTAAGCAGGACTCGAATGCAAACCTTAGATTCTGGGATAATGACACTGGACAGCGTATCGAAGAGGATGAAGGCGATGGAACATTCCATACCAGTGACCTTGATCGACATACGACACAAACAATCAGGCTGCAAATCAAACCATCTACATCACGCGACGACCCGGACAGTGGTTTGATTGAATTGGAAATTATCAGTATCGGGAATTCAACAGAGAAGGCTCGTATCGCCTTCACAATTCAGCGCACATTCGGAATCCAAGCCCAAGTAGTCTGGGATTGTGATGCGACACCGTTGGGACATGCCAACGCTGAAATTTGTCTGAATAATGCTAATCAGATTTCATTCACGGTCGAGATTACAAATACAATGACAGAAGGCGATACAGTCACAGATTGGCTGATTGTCAATCCACAAAATCTCGATCGCAATGTCGATGAGCAGTTGTATCCAGACTCGGCCAACGAGAAGTATGGATTGTGGCAGTATGAGATCACTGACAATAACGGTGATCCCACACCACGTGTTCAATTGGCACCGAGTGATACCGCATTGGTCAACCTAGACATCACCCTCACAAGCCAAGTGATACAGGGCAACCACACCATCTACCTGCGTGTTC